>NZ_BAAGUV010000034.1:0-334119 GCF_054781215.1 Nocardioides pakistanensis
TCGTCACCCTCGTCCAAGCCGCCTGGCGCCAAGGCCCCAGCGGCTAACTGCGAGATCGGGTCAGAGCCCCGGCGCGCCCCAGACGGCCATCCAGCGCTGCAGCTGCTGCTCGATCGGAAGCTCTCCGGCGAGCAGGTCGCGGACCTGGATCTCCAGCAGGTTGTCGCGCCGCTGACCCTCGGCCGGGGCGAAGGGGTAGAACGTGCCCTGCTTGTAGAGGTAGACCAGGCCGAGCCGGCGTCCGGCGGGGTCGGTGAACCCGACCAGCGAGCAGAGCAGGCCGGGACCGAAGCCCTGGGCCTCCAGGGTGGTGTTGACCGCGTGCAGGTCGGTGACCAGCGCCGCCATGTCGTCCGGCTCCTGCCGGGTGACCAGCCAGGTGAAGCCGTACTCGTCGACCGAGCGCTCCACGTCGGGCCCCTCGTCGGCGTCGAGCAGGGCGACGATGTCGGCCTGGGTCTGCGCGAACGCGGCCCCCTCGGCCTCGCGGTAGCACACCGACCCGATGCCCGTGGGCCGGAAGCCCATCGCGGTCTGCAACGTGATCGCCGCACTCGGCAGCGCGAACAGCGCGTCGAGCTTGGCCTGCACCGGCTTGCTGCGCCCGAGGAGGGAGTCCCAGAAGCTCACCGGTCGAAGCCCGGGGCCGGGAAGCCGCCGTCGGCGGGGCGGCCCAGCTCGGCCGAGACCTTGGCCAACTGCTCCAGCCGCTGCTCCAGCGACGGGTGCGTCGAGGTGAGCGTCTGCATCGTGGCCCCGCTGATCGCCGGGGCGATGAAAAACGCGTTCATGCTCTGCGCCGAGCGCAGGTCGCGGCTCGGGATCGCGGCGATGTCGCCGGTGATCTTGGTGAGCGCCGAGGCGAGCGCGGTCGGCTTCTGGGTCAGGTAGGCACCGGCGCGGTCGGCCGACAGCTCGCGGTAGCGCGAGAGCAGCCGGGTGAGGAAGAAGCTCACCGCGTAGACGACCAGGCTGACCACCAGCGCGATCAGGAACCCGGCGGCGCCGGCCGGGTTGTTGTTGTCGCGGCGGCCGCCGAAGATCGCGCCGTACTGCGCGCCCCGGGTCGCCATGCCGGCGATGATGCCTGCCGACGAGGCGAGCGTCATCACGAGGACGTCGCGGTGCGCGACGTGGGAGAGCTCGTGCGCGAGGACGCCCTCGAGCTCCTCGGCGGTGAGCTTGTCGAGGATGCCGGTGGTGACACAGACCGCGGCCCGGTGCGGGGACCGCCCGGTGGCGAAGGCGTTCGGCAGGTCGGTGTAGGAGATCGCCACCCGCGGCTTGGGCATGTCGGCCATCGCGCAGAGCCGGTCGATCATGCCGTGCAGCTCGGGGGCCTCCTCGGGGGTGACCACCCGAGCCCGCATCGCCTTCAGGGCCAGGGTGTCGGAGTTGTACCACTGGAACCAGGCGACACCGAGGCCGATGATCCCGATGATGAAGGCGTACTCGGGCAGGGCGTACATCAGCCCCACGACGAGCGCGACGAACAGGCCCCCGAGCAGGAACATCACGAGGGTCATCCGGGCGGTGAGCCCGGTGTCCTTGATGAAGCGGGAGTGTGCCATCAGCCCGGGATGAGCCCGTCGTCCTCGAGCATGTGACGCACCTCGTCGATGGTCGCGTCCGCGGGCGGCAGGATCAGGTCGGAGTCGTGCAGGGTGTCGTCGGGCAGCCGCGAGCCCGCCGCGCGCACCTTGTCGAGCAGCGCGGCCAGCGTGCCGGTGAAGGTCTCCTCGTCACCGGCCTCGACGGCCTTCTCCACCTCGTCGTCGAGCTTGTTCAGCTCGGTGAGGTGCTCCTCGGCCAGATCCCACTGGCCCTCGCCGAGAATCCGCACGATCATGCCTGGCCCTCCTCCTTGCGCTGCTCCTCCTGGACCGGGGTCGCCGTCGCGGTGTCCCCGGACTCGATCGCGTTCGGCGGCTGCGAGGAGCCGGACTTGAGCGCCGCGAGCTCGGCCTCGACGTCGGACTCCTTGCTCATCGCCTCCAGCTCGCGGGCGATGTCGTCGCCCTGGCCGAGCGCGCTGGCGTCGTCGAGCGCGCCGGAGGCGATCAGCTCGTCGATCGCGCCGGCCCGGGCCTGCATCTGCGCGGTCTTGTCCTCGGCGCGCTGCACCGCGAGCCCGACGTCACCCATCTCCTCGGAGATCCCGGAGAAGGCCTCGTTGATCCGGGTCTGTGCCTCCGCGGCGGTGTAGGTCGCCTTGATGGTCTCCTTCTTGGTGCGGAACGCCTCGACCTTGGCCTGCAGCCGCTGGGAGGCGAGCGTGAGCTTCTCCTCCTCGCCCTGCAGCTGCGCCTGCTGGGCCTTGAGGTCGCTGATCTGGCCGGTCAGGCCGGACTTGCGGGTGAGCGCCTCGCGGGCGAGGTCCTCCCGACCCATCGACAGCGCCTTCTGCGCCTGGTCGTGGAGCTTCTGGGACTGCTGCTCGAGCTGGTTGACCTGGAGCTCGACGCGCTTGCGGCTGGTCGCGACGTCGGCGACACCGCGCCGCACCTTGGCCAGCATCTCGATCTGCCGCTGGTAGCTGTAGTCGAGCGTCTCGCGCGGGTCCTCGGCACGGTCGAGAGCCTTGTTGGCCTTGGATCGGAAGATCAGGCTGATGCGCTTCATGAGGCTCATGGTCGGCGAGGCCCCCTTCTGTGTACGTCGAGATCGGTGTTTCCACCCTACGGTGCAACGACCGGCGGAGGTAGCAGGTTCCCGCGGGTACCCTGGGCCCCGACTCGGGACACGACAGTCCCTTCGAGCACGGAGAGAACACCGCCTTGTTCCGTCGTACCAAGCCTGAACCGACCGCCCCTCCCACCCCGGCCAAGCCCGGCGGCAAGGGCCGCCCCACGCCCAGCCGCAAGGAGGCCGAGGCGGCCGCCCGCGCCCGCGCCAAGGCCGGCACGGACAAGAAGGCGGCGCGCCAGCTGCTGCGCGAGCGGCGCCTGGAGCAGAACGCGAAGATGCGTGAGGGGATGAAGACCGGCGACGAGCGGTTCCTCCCGGCCCGCGACCAGGGCAAGGTGCGCCGCTTCATCCGCGACCGCGTCGACGCCCGGCTGTCGATGGCGGAGTTCCTGCTGCCGCTGCTGGTGGTGATCATGATCCTCAGCTACTCGGGCGACGCGACGGCCAACCGCTACGGCCAGTCCCTGTGGCTGGTGACGATCCTGCTCGTGTCCGCCGACACGCTGGTGCTGGTGTTCCGGCTCAAGAAGGACCTGCGCACGCGGTTCCCCGAGGAGTCCCACAAGGGCGCGGTGTTCTACGCGCTGCTGCGCGCCATGCAGCTGCGCTTCCTGCGTCTGCCCAAGCCCCAGGTCAAGCTCGGCCAGAAGCTGCCCGACCGCTACTGAGCTGTACGGCGGTCGCCGGCTCGGCTCAGCCGCGCAGGTGCTCCTCGACGCGCTCGACCTTCGCGGTGAGCTGGCCGGTGTAGCCGGGTCGGATGTCGGCCTTGAGCACCAGGCCGACCCGGGGCGACTTCGCGGCGACGACGTCGACGGCCTGCTTGACCACCGCCATCACCTCGTCCCACTCCCCCTCGACGTTGGTGAACATCGCGTTGGTCTCGCACGGCAGCCCGGACTCCCGGACCACCCGCACGGCCTCGGCCACCGCCTCGCTGACCCCGCCGGTGTCGTCGCCGCCGGTCGGACTGATGCTGAACGCCACGATCATGGCCACAACCTAGCCCCGGCCGCGGTCGGCGCCGTTGGGCGGCGTGGATAGGTTGGGGCCCATGGAAACTCGCAACCTTGGCTCCAGCGGTCTCAAGATCTCCGAGATCGCCTACGGCAACTGGCTCACCCACGGCTCGCAGGTCGAGGAGGACGCTGCCCTGTCGTGCGTCCACCAGGCGCTCGAGGAGGGCATCTCCACCTTCGACACCGCCGACGTCTACGCCAACACCGCGGCGGAGACCGTCCTCGGCAAGGCGCTGCAGGGCGAGCGTCGCGAGGGCCTGGAGATCTTCACCAAGGTCTACTGGCCCACCGGCCCCGGCAAGCACAACGACCACGGCCTGTCGCGCAAGCACATCATGGAGTCGATCAACGGCTCCCTGCGGCGGCTCGGCACCGACTACGTCGACCTGTACCAGGCGCACCGCTACGACCACGAGACCCCGCTCGAGGAGACGATGGAGGCCTTCGCCGACGTCGTCCGTTCGGGCAAGGCGCTCTACATCGGCGTCTCGGAGTGGACCGCCGACCAGATCCGCCGCGGACACGAGCTCGCGCGTGAGCTGCGCATCCCGTTCGTGTCGAACCAGCCGCAGTACAACATGATCTGGCGCGTCATCGAGGCCGAGGTGGTCCCCACCTCGGAGGAGCTCGGGATCGGCCAGATCGTCTGGTCCCCGATCGGGCAGGGCGTCCTCACCGGCAAGTACCTCCCCGGCCAGGCACCGCCGCCGGGCTCGCGGGCGACCGACGAGAAGGGCGGCTCGAACTTCGTCAAGCGCTACCTGCAGGACGACGTGCTCGAGCGCGTGCAGCAGCTCAAGCCGATCGCGGAGGAGGCCGGGCTCTCGCTGGCCCAGCTCGCGGTGGCCTGGACGCTGCAGAACCCGAACGTGTCGGCCGCGATCATCGGCGCGACCCGGCCCGAGCAGGTCACCGAGAACGTCAAGGCCAGCGGCGTGAAGCTCGAGGCCGAGGCGATGAAGCGGATCGACGAGATCCTCGACCCGATCATCGAGCGTGACCCCGCCAAGACGGTCTCCCCGCCGACGCGCGACTTCGGCTGACCACCAGCCACCACGCAGGGCCGGTTCCGCACAGGAGCCGGCCCTGCGTGCGTCCGGGCACGGCCCCGAGGTCACGATCGTTCAGCTGACCGGTTGTGACCTCCGATGTGGCCGACACCGACGTCACAACCGTTCAGCTGAACGATTGCGGCGCCCCGAGCGCTCCCCGTGCCCCGGGCGCTCCCACTGCCCCGAGCGCTCCCCGTGCCCCGGGCGCTCCCACTGCCCCGAGCGCCCCGGGGCCCTCAGGGAAGCCGGCCGGTCTCACCAGCGGCCGCGGTGCCGGACCCAGATCGCGAGCAGCGGGTCGACGTAGCGCCACGGGCCCAGGCCGGCCGGGCCTTCGTCCCGCGTGACGTGCTGACCCTCCCGGGCGAGCTCGCGCAATGCGCTCTGCAAGGTCGCGCGGGAGGTCTCCAGGCGCCGGGACGTCGTCGTCCCGGTCGGCGAGTCACCCTCCGCGAGCGCGACGAGCACCGCCTTCTTCCCGGTCGAGAGCTGGTCCCACACCGCCTGGTGCGCCTCGTGGGTGGTCGCCAGCGCCCGTCGTACGACGGCGTCGGCCAACGCCACCCCCTCGACCTCCCCGCCTTCAGGAAGCGTGGAGGCGCCCAGCTGCCGGGCAGCGAGCTCGCGGTGCAGCAGGTGCGCGAGCAGCATGGTGCGCTGCGGGTGGCCGGCCGCGGTGGTCATCAGCGGCACGAGGGCCCCGGCAGGATCCTCGTCGAGCTGCTCGAAGCGCTCGGCGAGCTCGACGATCACCTCGTCGAGCGGGAGCGGGCCGAGGTCGATCGGCTCGGCCTGCCCGTACAACGGCCGCTCGCGGTCGCTGAACAGCTTGCGCATCATCGAGGGCTGGGAACCGGCGTAGACGTAGACCGCCGCGTCGCCGTGGTACTGCACGTGCGAGCGCAGCAGCCCGTCGATCGACGGCCCGGCCGCGAGGATGTCCTGGAACTCGTCGAAGACCACCAGGGTCGGGATCTCGTCGCGCTCGAACAGCGTCAGCGGCAGGTCGAGCAGCTCGGCGGCCGCCGCCTGGGTGGCCTCGGGTGCGGGGACCCGCTGTCGCGGCCCGAGGGTGATCCCGGGACCGGCCGGCGTCAGCGAGAGCCCGAGCCTGGCGCCGAGGGAGTCGAGGTGGGCACGCAGCCGGCCGTCGCCGATCCGGGCGTACGACGAGGCGATCCGCACGCACAGCTCCCCCAGCGAGGTGACGCCGTACATGTCGACGTGCACGGTGCGCCAGCCCGAACCGGCCAGGCCGGCGGCGTGCGCGAGCAGCAACGACGTCTTGCCGAAGCGGCGCGGGCCGGCCAGCCGGACATGGACCCGCTCGGCGGCAGCCTGGCTCAGCCGGCTGAGCTCCTCACGCCGGTCGATCAGGGCGTCCGGGGCGATCGGGGTCTCGAACGGGAACGGCCTCAGCGACATACCGACAGGCTAGACCGCTGGTATGGCTTTGTGAATACGATTGTGTAGGCGTCGGCACATACGGTCAGGAGGCGTGCAGGCTCATCGGACCGTAGACCTCACGGTCGCCTTCGAACAGCGTCACCGCGTCGACGCCGGCCTCGAGCAGGTCGCGCCACACCTCGCCGACCCAGGACTCGGCGTCGCTCTGCGAGGGGAAGTCCGGGGACTCCGTGCCCTCGGGCGTGGCCTCGGCACCGGAGCTGTCCTCGAGCCGCCACCGCCAGGCCGGGGCGTTGGACAGCGACTCGCTCGGGAAGTGGCTCGAGGGCTCCAGGGAGTTCGTCATGTGGCGAGCCTAACGCCGGGAAAACCGCCGGCAGGCTTTGACGCTGTCGGGTCGGCGTGGGAGCGTTCGTCGTGAACAACTGCCTCGCGGCGGGAAAGCCGGTCCGAAGCCGGCGCTGACCCGCAACCGTAGGCCGTCCGACGACCGGTCATCCGACCGGCCCGGCGACGGCGAGCCGGAACACCGCCGAGGGGCAGCGGCTCCCATCTATCCGTCGAGGTCTACGGGGCGGAGCCGGATCAGGACACCGGTCTCGGCCGGGGCCCGTGCGGTCCGGTGACGTCATGTGAACCGCCGCAACAGAAAGGGCCCTTCGTTGGCCACCCTGCTCCCCCGCCGCGTCGCCGGCATCCTCACCTTCCTCGTCACCGCCGTCGCCGCCGTCGCGTTCGCCGCACCGGCCCACGCCGAGGACGGCTACAAGTACTGGATGTACTTCCACCTCTCCGACGACCAGACCTGGGCCTTCTCCGACGTGGGCCCGGCCGACCACCAGCCGGCCGACGGTGACGTCGAGGGCTTCCGGTTCGGCGTCTCCACCGCCAGCAAGGGCATCGAGCCCCGCGCCGACCTGGCCGAGGTGAACTTCGAGACGATCTGCGCCGACGCCGAGGCAGGCAGCGGCGAGAAGCGGGTCGCCCTGGTCCTGGACTACGGCACCGACATCGGCGAGGGCGCGCCGCCGGAGCCGCAGGCCGAGTGCGCCGTCGTGGACGAGGCCGCCAGCACCCAGCAGATCCTCGACGAGGTCACCGACCTCCGGGTCGAGAACGGCATGACCTGCGCGCTCGGCGGCTACCCGGCCGCCGGCTGCGGCGAGCCGGTGGCGAACGCCGAGGTCCCCACCGACGAGGAGCCGGTCGCCTTCGCGCTCCCGGCCGCCGACACCGACGACGCCGGTACGGCGGACGCCGCGGCCGTCTCGGAGGACGGCGAGCCGTGGCTGCTCGCCGGCCTGGTCGCCGTGATCGCCGTGATGGCCGCCGCTGCCCTCCTGATGGCGCGGCGCCGGAAGAGCGCCTGAGTCGAGGCCGGCCGATGCGCGCACACCACCTGGTCACCTTCCCCCGGATGCTGCATCCGGGGGCCTGGTGGCTGTGGGCGCTCGGCCTGGCCGCGGCGGCCAGCCGGACCCGCAACCCGGTGCCGCTGCTGCTGATCCTGGCGGTGACCGGCTTCGTGGTCGCCGCCCGCAGGAGCGACGCCCCCTGGGCTCGGTCCTACGGCGCCTTCCTGAAGCTGGCCCTCCTGGTGATCGCGATCCGGGTGGTCTTCCAGGCGCTGCTCTCGACGGGCTCACAAGGGCCCACGCTGCTGTTCACACTCCCGGAGATCCCCATGCCCGGCGCCTCCGGGCTCAAGCTCGGCGGTGAGGTGACGCTCGAGGCGGTGCTGCGCGCGTTCTACGAAGGGCTCCAGCTGGCCACGATCCTGGTCTGCGTCGGGGCTGCCAACGCCCTGGGCAGCGCCCGCCGGCTGCTCCGCTCGGTCCCCGGGGCGCTGTACGAGGTCGGTGTGGCCGTGGTGATCGCCCTGACCTTCGCCCCCCAGCTGGTCACCGACGCCTCCCGGATCCGCGCCGCCCACCGGCTGCGGGGACAGGGCGGGGGCCTGCGTGCGATGCGCCGGCTGGCGATGCCGGTCCTCGAGGGTGCGCTGGACCGGTCGGTCGAGCTGGCCGCCGCGATGGACTCCCGCGGCTACGGCCGCACCACCCGGGTCAACCCCCGCGAGCGCCACGTCACCGGCCTGCTCGTGCTGGGCGGGCTGCTCGGTCTGAGCGTGGGGGTGTTCGGCCTGCTCTCGGGCACTGACGCCGGCTGGCTGGGCATGCCGACGCTGGTCGGCGGCACCGTCCTCGCCGCGGCCGGGCTCTACCTCGGTGGGCGGCGCACCGGGCGCACGAGGTACCGCCCCGACCCGTGGGCGCTGCCGGAGTGGCTTGTCGCCGGCTCCGGCCTGCTCGCCGCGGCGGCGATGTTCGTCGAGGTCGCCACGGACCCCTCCACGTTGGTCCTGGCCAGCGTCACCGCCGTGCCGCCCGTGCCCGTGCTCGCCGTGCTCGGCATCCTCGCCGCCGTGCTCCCTGCGATCCTGGCCCCGCCCCTCCCCGCGCCCGCACGCGAGGAGACGACCCGAGACGACGAGATGGAGGTGGCAGCGTGATCGAGTTCGCCGACGTCAGCGTCACCTTCGCCGACCAGCAGGCCCCGGTGTTGCGCGAGGTGAACCTGACCGTCCCCGAGGGTGAGCTCTGCCTGGTGATCGGCCGCACCGGTTCGGGCAAGACCACCCTGCTGCGCGCCGTCAACGGCCTGGTCCCGCACTTCTCCGGCGGCACGCTGTCGGGCCGGGTGACCGTGGACGGCCGGGACACCCGCGACCACCGTCCCCGTGACCTCGCCGAGGTGGTCGGCTTCGTGGGTCAGGACCCGTTGTCGGGCTTCGTCACCGACACCGTGGAGGACGAGCTGGCCTACGGCATGGAGTCCCTCGGGCTGCCCGCCGAGGTGATGCGCAAGCGCGTCGAGGAGACGCTGGACCTCCTCGGCCTCGCGGACCTGCGACACCGGCCGCTCACCGACCTGTCCGGCGGCCAGCAGCAGCGCGTCGCGATCGGCTCCGTGCTCACCACCCACCCGCGGGTGCTGGTGCTCGACGAGCCGACCTCGGCGCTCGACCCGCTGGCCGCGGAGGAGGTGCTCGCGACGCTGCAGCGCCTGGTGCACGACCTCGGGCTGACCGTCGTACTCGCCGAGCACCGGCTCGAACGCGTCGTGCAGTACGCCGACCGGGTGGTCCTCGTGCCCGGGGACGCGCGACCGGTCGTGGACGGTCCGCCGGAGGAGGTGCTCGCCGGGTCGGCGGTCGCCCCGCCGGTGGTCGAGCTCGGCCGGGTCGCCGGCTGGCGTCCGCTCCCCCTCAACGTGCGTGACGCGCGCCGTCGCGTCGCCCCGCTGCGGACCGAGCTCGCCGGGATAGAGCCACCCGACCACGCCGTCGCCGAGCCCGGCGCGGTGGTCGGACGCGTCGTCGACCTCGTCGCCGGCTACACCCGCCTGCCGGTGCTCAAGGGCGTCAACCTGGACCTGCGTCGCGGCGAGATCGTCGCCCTGATGGGCCGCAACGGCGCCGGCAAGTCGACCCTGCTCAAGACCCTCGTCGGCATGCGGCCGGCGAGCAGCGGGACCGTCGAGGTCGACGGCCAGGACCCGGCGACCCTGAAGCCGGCGCAGCTGCTGCGCCGCGTCGGCCTGGTCCCCCAGGTCCCCGGGGACCTGCTCTACGAGGCGACGGTGGCACGCGAGTGCGCGCAGGCCGACAAGGATGCGCGGGTCCCCGCAGGCACCACCGCCGCGCTGTTCGCCCGGCTCTCCCCGGGGGTTCCTTCCGACCAGCATCCGCGCGACCTCTCCGAGGGACAGCGCCTCACCCTCGCCCTGGCGATCGTGCTCGCCGCACAGCCGCCGCTGATCCTCCTCGACGAGCCGACCCGCGGTCTGGACTACACAGCCAAGCACCGGCTGGTGGAGATCCTGCGCGACCTCGCCGCGGACGGCCACGCCGTCATGCTCGCCACCCACGACGTCGAGCTCGTGGCGGAGGTCGCCAACCGGGTGGCGGTCCTCGCCGACGGGGAGGTGGTCGCCGACGGCTCGGTGCCCGACGTGGTGGTCTCCTCCCCCGCGTTCGCTCCCCAGGTCGCGAAGATCCTCCAGCCCTCGCCGTGGCTCACCCCGACCGACGTCGCCGTCGCCCTCGCCGGCGTGACCAGCCTCTCGCGGCCATGACGCCGACGAACCTGGTCCCCCTCCGACTGCGTTCGGCGCTGGCGCTCGGGTTGGCGTCGGCGGTCGGTCTGGTCGGGTTCTTCTGGCCGTTCTTCGTCGAGCCGGGCGCGGCCCTGGACAGCTCGCACTCCGGCGACGCTCCGTTCCTGTTCGTCGCGCTGCTCCCGCTGCTCGCCGCGATCGTGCTCGCCGAGCTCACCTCCGGCGGCATGGACGCGAAGGCGGTCGCGATGCTCGGGATGCTGGCCGCGGTCGGCGGGGCGCTGCGAGCGCTCGGGCCCGGCACGGCGGGACTCGAACCGAGCTTCGCGGTGATCATCATCGGCGGACGGGTCTTCGGCCGCGGCTTCGGCTTCGTCCTCGGCGCCACGGCGATCTTCACCGGTGCACTGATCACCGGGGGCGTGGGCCCCTGGCTGCCGTTCCAGATGATGGCCGCCGGCTGGGTGGGCTTCCTCGCCGGCTGCCTCCCCCGGGCCTCGGGCCGGCTCGAGGTGGTCGTCGTCGCGGTGTACGCCGCCGTCGCCGGGCTCGCCTTCGGCCTGGTGATGAACATCTGGTTCTGGCCGTTCGCCTCCTACGGCCCGGAGGTCAGCTACGTCGCCGGCGACCCGCTGGTGGCCAACCTCGGGCGCTACGGGCTGTTCTACCTGACCACGTCGCTGTTGTGGGACCTCGGCCGCAGCGTGATGTCGCTACTGGTGATCCTGCTGGCCGGGTCCGCCCTGCTCCGGGCGCTGCGCCGGGCCGGGCGGAGGGCGGCCTTCGGCGCCCCTGTGGTGTTCGAGCGCTGATGGACGTCCTCACGCTCGGCACCGGCTCGGCGGACGGCTGGCCGAACCCGTTCTGCGGCTGCGCCTCCTGCACCTCGGAGCGAGCGGCCGGCCGGGTGCGCGGGCAGACCTCGATGCTCGTCGACGGACGCCTGCTGCTCGACTGCGGCCCCGAGACCCCGCGGGCCGCGGAGCGGCTCGGCGCCGACCTGGGCAGGCTGCGCCACGTGCTGATCACCCACCAGCACCCGGACCACTGTTCCCCGGCGTTCCTGCTGTTCCGGTCCTGGGTGGGTGAGGACCCGCTCGACGTGGTCGGTCCGCCCGACGTCGTCGAGGCCTGCCGGATGTGGGTCGCCCCCGACTCTGTGGTGCGGTTCACCGCGGTCTCCCCCGGCGACCGGCTCCGCCTCGGCGAGTACGACGTCCGGGTGCTCGGCGCGCGCCACGGCGAGGCCGGCGCGGCGGTGCTCTACGACGTCACCACGGCCGACGCCCGGCTGCTCTACGCCACCGACACCGGGCCGCTGCCCGAGGAGACCGTCGCGGCCATGGACGGCGCCGCGTTCGACCTCGTGCTGTTGGAGGAGACCTTCGGCGACCACGGCGAGCACCACACCGACCATCTGCACCTGGCGACGTTCGCCGACCAGCTGCGCCGGCTCCGAGCGGTCGGCGCCGTCACCGAGCACACCGACGTGGTCGCCGTACACCTCTCGCACCACAACCCGCCCACCGCCGAGCTGGCCCGGCGGCTCGCGGACTGGGGCGCCCGGGTCGTCGACGACGGCACCGTGCTGAGGCCGGCCCCGGTGGTCGAGCCCGCGCCGGTGGTCCAGCCCGTCGAGACCCGCACCCTGGTCATCGGCGGCGCCCGCTCGGGCAAGTCGCGCGAGGCCGAGCGGCTGCTCGCGGCCGAGCCGGCGGTGACCTACGTGGCCACCTCCTACCCGTCCGGCACCGACGACGAGTGGGACCAGCGGATCGCGCGACACCGCGAGGACCGGCCCGCGCACTGGGCGACCGAGGAGACCCTCGACCTCGCGGCGCTGCTGGGCGCATCCGGCGAGCCGTTGCTCGTCGACTGCCTGACGTTGTGGCTGACCCGGGTCATGGACCGGCACGACGCCTGGGACGACAACGCCTGGCGGTCGAGCGCGGAGAAGGCGGTGACGGCCGAGATCGACGAGCTCGTCGCGGCGTGGCGCGGCACCCGCCGCCGGGTGGTCGGGGTGACCAACGAGGTCGGCCAGGGCGTCGTCCCCGACACCACGTCGGGCCGCCGGTTCCGGGACCTGATGGGGCGGCTGAACGCCCGGCTGGCCGCCGAGACCGAGGACGTCCGCTGGTGCGTCGCGGGCCGGGTGACCCGGCTGTGAGCGCGGTCCGCGACCCGATCCGGCTGGCGGTCGGCACGCTGACCGTGCTGCCGACGCGACCCCCGACCGTGGTGGACCGGCGCGTCGGTGGCCGGGCGATGGTTCTCGCACCCGCCGTCGGGGCCCTGCTGGCCCTGCCCGCCGGGCTGCTGCTGTGGCTGCTCGGCTGGGGCCCCCGAGGGACCGAGCCGCTCCTGCTGGAGATCCTGGGCGCTCGCGGCTACGACGTCGTGCCGGGACCGCTGCTGTCGGCAACCCTCACGATCGGCCTGCTCACCGTGCTCACCCGGGCGATGCACCTCGACGGGCTGGCCGACACCGTCGACGGCCTGGGGTCGGGTCGTCCGGGCGACGAGGCGCTCGAGGTCATGCGGCGCGGCGACGCCGGCCCGTTCGGCGTGGTGGCGCTGGTCCTCGTGCTGCTCGTGCAGGTGCTGGCGCTGGGTGACCTCGTCGGCGGTGGGCACGGCGCGGTCGCGCTGGCGGCCGCACTCGTGGTGAGCCGGCTCGCGCTGCCGTTGGCGTGCCGCCGCGGGGTCCCGGCCGCCCGGGCGGACGGGCTGGGCCATGCCGTTGCCGGCACCGTCGGACCGGCGGGGCTGTTGGTGTCCGGCCTTCTCGCAGCACTGCTCGTCGTGCCGGCCGCCGTCGTCGCGGTCGGGCCGCACGTCGTGTCCGGCGAGGTGGTGGTCGCGGCGACGGTCGCCGGCGTCCTCGCCCTGCTCGCCGGCGGGCTGCTCGTCCGCCGGGCGGTGCGGCGGCTCGGCGGGGTGACCGGTGACGTGCTCGGTGCGGCCGTCGAGGTCACGTTCACCGTGGCGCTCGTCGTGCTCTCGCTGGTCGACTGAGCGCGACCGCTTCGAGTCAGTCCTCGCGCACGCCCGGAGTGACGAACGGCGGCTTGGTGACGGTGAAGATCTCGCGTCGCCCGCGGACGTCGACCGACACCTCGGCGCCCTCGGTGACCTGGGAGGCGATCAGCGCCAGGCCGACGCCCAACTTCCGCGTGGGCGAGAAGGTGCCGGAGGTGACCTGGCCGACCGGGACGTCGGCGACGAGCAGCACGCGCATCCCCGGTCGCGGGATCGCCCGGCCGTTCGCAACGAGGCCGCGCAGGACCCGCTTGGGTCCTGTCTCCCGCTCGGCGACCAGGGCCGAGCGGCCCCAGAACGCCTCCTTCTTCCAGCCAACCGCCCAGCCGAGCCGGGCCTCGTTGGGGGTGACCTGACGGGTGATGTCCTGGCCGTGCAGCGGGTAGCCCATCTCGGTGCGCAGCGTGTCGCGGGCACCGAGCCCGCACGGGGTGATCCCGTGCGACTCCCCGGCGGCCATCAGCGCGTCCCACAGCGAACCGACCACCTCGTTGGGGACGACCAGCTCGTAGCCGCGCTCGCCGGTGTAGCCGGTGCGGCAGACCACGACCGGCGCACCGTCGTGCTCGGCCTCGGCGAAGGACATGTAGTCGTGGCCGACCGGGAAGCCGATCGCCTCGAGCACCTCGTCGGACTTCGGCCCCTGGACGGCGAGGATCGAGAGGGTCTCGTGCAGGTCGTCGATCTCCACGCCGTCCGGGACCTCGGCGTCGAGCATCCGCACGACCTCGGCGGTGTTGGCGGCGTTGGGCACCAGCAGCACCCGCTCGTCGCTGTGCAGGTAGGCGATCAGGTCGTCGACGATCCCGCCGCTGTCCGGGTCGCAGCACAGGGTGTACTGCGCCTTGCCCGGCTCGATCCGGCGCAGGTCGTTGGTCAGGCAGGAGTTCACGAAGTCGGCCGCTCCGGGTCCGTGCACGACGACCTTGCCGAGGTGGCTGACGTCGAACACGCCGACGGCCTCGCGCACCGCGGTGTGCTCCTTGACCACCCCGACGTACTCCAGCGGCATCTCCCAGCCGCCGAACTCCGCGAGCTTCGCGCCCAGCGCGACGTGTCTGTCGTGGAGGGCGGAGTGCCGGAGCGGGCTGGTGCCGGGGGTGTCGGTCGGGTCCATGCGGGGAACCTACCCCAGCAGCATGCCCCGGGACCGGGGGCTAGCATGCGGCCAGACATCGAGACGACGAGGGAGTCGACCAGACGTGACGACGTACAGCCTGCGCAAGGGCGCAGCCGACAAGACCAAGACCGACGTGGTGGTGGCCGGAGTGGTCAAGACCAAGAAGGGCCTGGCGATGGCGGCCGGCGGCGAGGGCGTCGCGTCGGCGTACGGCCGCAAGCTGCAGCCGATGCTCTCGACGCTCGGGTTCGCCGGCAAGCCCGGCGAGGTCGTCAAGATCCCGACCGCCGGCGCGCTGAAGTCGCCGGTGCTGATCCTGGTCGGTCTCGGCGAGGCCGACAAGCTCACCACCGAGGCGGTACGACGGGCGGCCGGTGCCGCAGCCCGCGCGGTGTCCAACGCGGCCACCGTCGCGCTCGCCCTGCCCGCGTCCGACGCCGCACACGTGCGCGCGGTCGTCGACGGCTACCAGCTCGGCGCCTACTCGTTCACCGCGTTCAAGACCGCCCCCGCTCCCGACGTCGCCGGCGAGGTGGTCGTGCTCAGCGACGCCGCGAAGGACAAGGACGCCGTCGCGGCCCTGGAGACCTCGCAGGTGGTCGCCGCGGCGACCGCTCTGGTCCGCGACTGGGTGAACACCCCGCCCGGCGACCTCACCCCGGAGAAGTTCGCCGACGCGGTGAGCGCCACCAAGAAGGCCCGCAAGGCCACCAAGGTCACGCTCAAGGTGATGGACGAGCAGGCGTTGGAGGCCGACGGCTGCGGCGGCATCGTCGGCGTCGGCCGCGGCTCGGCCAACCCGCCGCGGCTGGTGCGGCTGACCTACAGGCCGCGCGGCGCCAAGGCTCACCTGGCGCTGGTCGGCAAGGGCATCACCTACGACTCGGGCGGGCTGAGCATCAAGCCGGCCGCCTCGATGATGACCATGAAGTGCGACATGGCCGGGGCAGCCTCGGTCGTGGCCGCCACGTTCGCGATCGCCGAGCTCGGTCTGCCGGTCGCGGTCACCACCTACGCCCCGATGGCCGAGAACATGGTGTCCGGCTCCGCGACCCGCCCCGGTGACGTGGTGACCATCTACGGCGGCAAGACCGTCGAGGTGCTCAACACCGACGCCGAGGGCCGCCTGGTCCTCGCCGACGCGCTCGTGAAAGCCACCGAGGACAAGCCCGACGTGATCGTCGACGTCGCCACGCTGACCGGCGCCTGCGTCGTCGCGCTCGGCGACCGGGTCGGCGGCCTGCTCGGCAACGACGAGGCGCTCATCGCCGACGTGAAGGCGGCCGGCGACCGGGCCGGCGAGGCGTTCTGGCCGCTGCCGATCCCCGAGGAGATGGGCGAGAAGGTGCGCAGCAACACCAAGATCGCCGACCTGGCCCAGCACAACTCCGAGCGCTGGGGCGGCACGCTGTACGCCGCTGCGTTCCTGCGCGAGTTCGTCGGCGAGCACCGGTGGGCGCACCTCGACATCGCCGGCCCGGCGTTCAACGAGAAGGGCCCCTACGGCTACGTCCCCTCCGGTGGCACCGGCATGTCCGTGGCCACGTTGGTCGAGCTGGCCGGGTCGCTCGCCGAGGGCTAAGCGCCTTCGGCCTCCTTGCGGCGGCGGTTGTACTCACGCATCCGTGCCGGGTAGCCGACCACCGCGGCGTCGTACGACGGGATGCCGTGGCGGTTGGCGAACCGGTGCGCCCACTCCACCGACGGCACCCTCCTGCGGGTCCACTCGCCGTCGTGCGCGACCAGGATGATCGTGACGTCGGAGACGGCCGTGCGCGGCTCCACGAAACCCTCGACGCCGCGACGGGTGCGTGCGAACTCCTCGAGGTGCTGCTCGTCCGCGGCGTCCGAGGCGCGCACGGTGGTCGCCGCTCCCCTGCCGCCCGGGCGACGCACCCGGCCTCTGCGACCCCGCCGCCTGAAGCGGTCCATCAAACCCATTCCCCCAGTGTGGCTTACCGGTCCTGAACCCCCTCTCGGATCCGGTGCCGGGACGGCGGCGAGCCGCCGGCAGGACCCCGGGCCCACGACCGGTCGGGCACGGCGACACCCGATGTCGCCCCGGACGCGCTTGGTGCAAAGATGGGCGCAACAGGCGACCCCTCACATCTGAACAAGACCGGAGGAGCAGTGGCGGACGCGAACCCCAGCGGAGCCGGCGACAACTTCGACATCGTGATCCTCGGCGCCGGCAGCGGCGGCTACGCCTGCGCCCTGCGCGCAGCACAGCTCGGCCTGTCGGTCGCCCTCGTCGAGAAGGACAAGATCGGCGGGACCTGCCTCCACGTCGGCTGCATCCCCACCAAGGCGCTGCTGCACGCCGCCGAGGTCGCCGACACCGCCCGTGAGTCCGAGCAGTTCGGCGTCAACGCCACGCTCGAGGGCATCGACATGGCGGGGGTCAACAAGTACAAGGACGGCGTCGTCTCGCGCCTCTTCAAGGGGCTCACCGGCCTGGTCAAGGGCCGCGGCATCACCGTCGTCGAGGGTGAGGGCAAGCTCGTCGCGCGCGACACCGTCGAGGTCGACGGCCGTCGGCTCGTGGGTCGCAACGTCGTCCTGGCCAGCGGCTCGTACTCCCGGACCCTGCCCGGCCTCGAGATCGACGGCGAGCGCGTGCTCACCTCCGAGCACGCGCTCTCCCTCGACCGGGTGCCCACCTCGGCGGTCGTCCTCGGCGGCGGCGTGATCGGCTGCGAGTTCGCCTCCGTCTGGCGCTCCTTCGGCGCCGAGGTCACCATCGTCGAAGCCCTCCCCCGCCTGGTCGCCGCCGAGGACGAGGCAGTGTCCAAGGCACTCGAGCGGGCCTTCCGCAAGCGCAAGATCGGGTTCAAGGTCGGTACGCCGTTCAGGTCGGTCGAGCGCACCGACGACGGGGTGCGCGTGAGCGTCGAGGGCGGCGAGACGATCGAGGCGGAGATCCTCCTGGTCGCGGTCGGTCGCGGCCCCCGCACCGAGGGGCTCGGGTACACCGAGCAGGGCATCGCCATGGAGCGCGGCTTCGTCCTCGCCGACGACCGGTGCCGCACCAACGTCGACGGTGTCTACGCCGTCGGCGACATCGTCCCCGGCCTGCAGCTGGCCCACCGCGGCTTCGCCCAGGGCGTCTTCGTGGCCGAGGAGATCGCCGGTCTGGAGCCGGCGCCCATCGACGAGGCGGGCATCCCGCGGGTCACCTACAGCGACCCCGAGGTCGCCTCGGTCGGGCTCACCGAGTCCGCCGCCGCCGAGAAGTTCGGCGTCGACGGCATCGAGTCGCTGACCTACGACCTCGGCGGCAACGGCAAGAGCCAGATCCTCAAGACCCAGGGGTTCGTGAAGCTGGTCCGCCAAAAGGACGGTCCCGTGGTCGGCGTACACATGGTGGGCGCACGGGTCGGCGAGCTGATCGGTGAGGCGCAGCTTATTTACAACTGGGAGGGGTACGCCGAGGACGTGGCCCCCCTCGTGCATGCCCACCCGACACAGAACGAGGCGCTCGGAGAGGCGCACCTGGCCCTGGCCGGGAAGCCGCTTCATGCGCATTCGTGACGCAGCCTCGTAGGCTCAGCACCAACACCTCTTGACCCGCGCAGCACAGCAGTCGAAGCCAGCAAAAGGAGCGAAGGAACGCATGGCGACCTCAGTCACTCTCCCCGCCCTCGGTGAGTCCGTCACCGAAGGCACCGTCACCCGCTGGCTCAAGCAGCCAGGCGACCGCGTCGAGGTCGACGAGCCGCTGCTCGAGGTCTCCACCGACAAGGTCGACACCGAGATCCCCTCCCCGGTGGCCGGCATCCTGCTGGAGATCAAGGCGCAGGAGGACGAGACCGTCGAGGTCGGCGCCGAGCTCGCCACCATCGGCGACGAGGGCGAGTCCGGCTCCACCAGCGAGCAGGCCGACGAGGAGGCCGGCGCCTCCGACGAGGCGGCAAGCGCGGGTGCGGGCGAGGGTCCCGGCGGCGAGACCGGCGAGGCTGCCGCGCCGTCGGAGGAGGAGGTCGGTCGGCAGACCGAGCCCCAGGGCGACGTACCTCAGGCGCAGACCGAGCCGACCGGCCCCGCCCAGGAGACCGCTCCGAGCTCGGCCGACACCAAGCCGGAGTCCGAGGCGTCCCAGGCCGGCATGCAGGGCAGCGGCACCCCGGTGACCCTGCCCGCACTCGGCGAGTCGGTCACCGAGGGCACGGTCACCCGCTGGCTCAAGCAGGTAGGCGACGAGGTGGCCGTCGACGAGGCGCTGCTCGAGGTCTCCACCGACAAGGTCGACACCGAGATCCCCTCCCCGGTCGCGGGGACCCTGCTGGAGATCAAGGTCCAGGAGGACGAGACCGTCGAGGTCGGCGCCGAGCTCGCGATCGTCGGCTCCGGCCAGGCCGCGCCGGCAGAGGCGCCGAGCGAGGCTCCGGCTGCGGAGGCGCCGTCCGAGCAGCCCCCGGCCGAGGAGAAGCCGGCCGAGGAGAAGCCCTCCGAGGAGTCGCACCTCGCCGAGGAGCGGGACCAGGCCGCGGCCGCCGAGCAGGCACAGCTGCGCCAGGAGCCCGAGGGCGAGGCCCCCGCACCGCAGAAGGAGCAGGCTCCTGCCGCGCAGCAGCAGCCCCCTGCCCACAAGGAGGAGGCTCCCCGGCCGCAGGCCGCGCCGCAGGCTGCCGCAGCCGGTGGGGCGAAGGAGGGCGAGGCCGCCTACGTCACCCCGCTCGTGCGCAAGATGGCCGCCGACCAGGGCGTCGACCTGTCCCAGGTCAAGGGCACCGGCGTCGGTGGCCGAATCCGCAAGCAGGACGTGCTCGAGGCCGCGAAGGCGCAGAAGGCCGCCACCCAGAAGCCGGAGCCGGCTGCCGCGTCCGCACCGTCGGCCGAGCGGGCGCCTGCCGCCGCTCCGAGCCCGCTGCGTGGCAAGACCGAGCCGATGAGCCGGCTCCGGAAGGTGATCGCCGCCCGGATGGTCGAGTCGCTGCAGGTCTCGGCACAGCTGACGACGGTGGTCGAGGTCGACATGACCGCCATCGCCCGGCTGCGTGACTCGGTGAAGGGCGAGTTCGCCGAGCGCGAGGGCGTCAAGCTCTCGTTCATGCCGTTCCTGGCCAAGGCGACCGTGGACGCCCTCAAGGCGCACCCGTCGCTGAACGCCTCGATCGACACCGAGAAGGGCGAGGTCACCTACTACGACCACGAGAACCTCGGGGTCGCGGTGGACACCGAGAAGGGCCTGCTCGTGCCCGTGCTCAAGGAGGCCGGCGACCTCTCGGTCGCGGGTCTTGCCCGCAAGATCGCGGACCTCGCCGAGCGCACCCGAAGCAACAAGATCGGGCCGGACGACCTCTCCGGCGGCACGTTCACGATCACCAACACCGGCAGCCGTGGCGCGCTGTTCGACACCCCGATCATCAACCAGCCGCAGGTGGCGATCCTCGGGACGGGTGCGATCGTCAAGCGCCCCGTGGTGATCGACGACCCGAACCTCGGCGAGACGATCGCGGTGCGGCACATGATGTACCTCGCGCTGACCTACGACCACCGCCTGGTCGACGGCGCGGACGCCGCGCGCTTCCTCGTCGACGTCAAGGAGCGGCTCGAGGCCGGCCAGTTCGAGGTCTGACCCCGCCGATCCCCGCACACCGGCGCCCGCTGCCCCACGGCAGCGGGCGCCGCTGCGTCTCCGCCGCGGTTCGACCCGGAGGTTGCGGGGGCGTGCCACAGTTTGTCCATGCGGATCGTTCTGGCCGGCGCGTCCGGCTTCCTGGGTCAGGCCTGGCGCGAGCACCTCGCCCGGCAGGGTCATGAGGTCGTCCGTCTCGTCCGGGGCGAGAACCAGTCGGCCAGCGAGTCCTCGTGGGACCCGTACGGCGGCCACGTCGACCAGTCGGTGATCGACGACGCCGACGTGGTCGCGAACCTCGCCGGCGCCCCGATCGCACACTGGCCGTGGACGGCGTCGTACAGGCAGACGCTGCGCGACAGCCGGGTGCTCACCACCCGGACCCTCGCAGAGGCGGTGGCTGCCTCGCCGCGCAAACCGGCCCTCCTCGCGCAGAACGGGATCGCGGCGTACGGCGACCGCGGCGACGAGGTGCTGACCGAGGAGTCGTCGACGCCGGCGGACACGACGCTGGGCCGGATCAGCCGCGAGTGGCAGGAGGCGACCGCACCGGCGGTGGAGGCCGGTGCCCGGGTCTGCGTGATGCGCACGTCAGTGGTGCTGCACAAGAGCGGCGGTGCGCTCAAGCCGCTGAACCTGCTGTTCCGGGCCGGGCTCGGCGGACCTCTCGGCGACGGCCGGCAGTACTTCGCCACGATCTCCCTCAACGACTGGCTGCGAGCAGCGACGTTCCTCGCGACCAACGACGCCTGCCGCGGCGTCTACAACCTCACCGGTCCCGGCACGACCACCAACGCAGAGTTCACCGCGCAGCTCGGCCGGATGCTGAACCGGCCCACGCTCGTGCGGGCGCCGGCGTGGCCGATGCGCAAGGTCCTCGGTGAGCTCTCCCACGAGCTGCTCGGCTCGGTGCGCGTGGAGCCGGCGCACCTGCTCGCCGACGGGTTCGAGTTCGAGCAGCCGACGCTCAACGACCGTCTCGCGGCGGCGCTGACTCCCTGACCCCGGCAACCCGCCACCGGCTCGCCTCATCCTCCCGGACCAGCTCGACCATGCGCGTGGAGACACCGTCCCGGGGCAGCCGGATCGCAGCGCCGTCACGGCCCACGGCTTCGGCCCCGACGAGCCGGTCGGTGACCCGGAGCCTGAGCCGGTGCGGTGACTCGAGCAGCACGTCGATGCCGAGCAGCTGCACCTGCATCCCGGTCACCACGAGCCCCCGCCGGAGGTAGCGCCGGAGCATCCGCACGTCGGCGCGACCGGCCGCCGAGCCGTCGGCGTACAACCGACGCAGAGCGGACGCGTCCCCGGCGGCGTAGGCCCGGGCTCGCGCCCGGTCCCAGGAACGGAGCACGTCCGCGGCCCGGAACGACGCGGGTGCGGCGGCGCGCTCCACCGGCGCAGCGGTCCTGGCCCCGGATGCCGGCGGAACCGCCTCCGGCCGGCCGACACAGCCGCCGAGCGCGGCGCAGAGCGCCAGCACGGTCAAGTGGCGGATCGCGACAGGTGTGAGCGAGGGCACTCCCCCACTGTGGCCTAGCGGCGGTGCCTGCCGTCGCCGTCGTCCACAGGCTCCGAGCCGGAGAGGTCGCCGTCGGCACCGAGGTGCAGCATCCGCGCGGTCTCGGCGTCGACGTGGTCCGGCGTGTGCCACAGCCGGCTCGGCCACCAGACCGCCGGGCCGAGGTCGTAGGACAGCGCCGGCACCAGCAGCGAGCGGACCACGATGGTGTCGAGGAGCACCCCGAACGCAACGATGAACGCGATCTGGGCCAGGAACAGCAGCGGCAGCACACCGAGGGCGGCGAACGTCGCGGCCAGCACGACGCCGGCAGAGGTGATCACCCCGCCGGTGACCGACAGCCCCTTGAGGATCCCCGGGTGGGTGCCCTGGCGGATCGACTCCTCACGCACCCGGGTCATCAGGAAGATCGAGTAGTCGATGCCCAGGGCGACCAGGAACACGAACCCGATCAGCAGCGTCGACGGGTCGGAGGCCGGGAAGTCGAAGACGTGGTTGAACAGCAGCGCGCTGATCCCCATCGTCGCACCGAAGGACAGCACGTTGGCCACGATCAGCAGCGCCGGCGCGAGCAGGGCCCGCAGCAGCAGCGCGAGCACGACGAAGATCACCAGCAGGATCGCCGGGATCACGATCCGCCGGTCGCGGTCCACCGTGTCGCGGGTGTCGAGCAAGGTGGCGGTCTGGCCGCCGACCACGATGTCCTCGCTCACGTCGTCCAGCTCTGTCCGCAGGTCGCGCACGGTGTCGGTGGGCGCCACCGAGTCGGCGTTGGCCGCCAGCGTGACCAGCAGGATGCCCTCGCCGTCGACGATCTTCAGCTGCGGCTGCTCGCCCGCGTCCGGCGGCCCGGCGGGCAGGGGTACGACGCCCTCCCGCGCGACACCTGGATGCGCGGCCGCGACCTCGGCCGCCTCGGCGAGGTCCTCCTCCGGCACCACCAGGATCGCCGGACTGCTCTGGTCGGACCGGAAGTGCTCGTCGAGGACCTCCTGGGCCCGCACCGAGTCGACGCGGGTGAGGAACTGCTCGGTCTGCGGCACCGGGTCCTCGTTCAGGGTGGGCACGAACGCCGCGAACCCGGCGAGCACCACGAAGGTCACCGTCCACACCAGCCGGGCGCGCCTGCCGACGAGACGGGCGACCGCCCCCCAGATGCCGAGGTTGTAGGTGTGCTCGGAGCCGTACGTCGGTCGCACCGGCCAGTAGGCGCGCCGCCCCAACAGCACCAGCGCCGCGGGCAACAGGGTCAGTGCCGCGAACATCGCCCCGGCGATCCCGATCGCGCCGACCGGCCCCAGGCCCTGGAGGCTGGCCAGGTCCGACAGCAGCAGGCACAGCAGGCCGAGGATCACGGTCGCCCCGGAGGCGAGCACCGGCTCCACCGACGCCCGCCACGCGGCACGCATCGCGTCGTACTTCGACTCGTGGTCACGAAGCTCCTCGCGGAACCGGGCGACGATCAGCAGCGAGTAGTCGGTCGCGGCACCCACCGCGAGGATGAAGAGGATGCCCTGGCTCTGCCCGTTGAGGGTCAGCACGTCGGACTTGGCGAGCGCGTAGATGACCGCCGAGGCGACACCGAGCGCGAGGACCGCGGAGACCAGCACCACCAGTGGGAGCACCGGCGACCGGTAGACCACCAGCAGGATCACCAGCACCACGCTGAGCGCGACGAGCAGCAGGATCCCGTCGATCGCGCCGAACGCCTCGATGAAGTCGCCGAGGATCCCGCCGGGGCCGCCGACCACGGCGAGCAGGCCGTCCGGCGCACCCTCGAGCACCTCGCGGATGTTCACGATCGCGGCCTCGAGCGCCTCACCGTCCGACGTCGCCAGAGGTACGACGACCTGGGCAGCCGTGCCGTCGGCCGACGGGATCGGGCCCTGCACCGCAGCCGCGTCGACGTCCTCGACGGCCTTGACCTCCTCGACGAGGCCGGCCATCGCCTGCTGGTCGGCCGGGGTGAGCCCGCCGTCGCGGGAGAACACCACGATCGCCGGCACGCTCTCGGTGCCGATGAACTTGGTGTACTCCTTCGACGCGATCGTCGACTCGGCGGTCTCGGGCAGGAACGCTGCGTTGTCGTTCTCCTGCACCGTCGACAGCTGGCCGGCGAAGGAGCCCAGCGGCCCGCCGACGAGCAGCCACAGCAGCAGCACGACGGCGGGGAGCACCCATCGCCGGCGACGTCCGGCCGCGTGGGTGGAGGGGCGTCGGGAGGGACTCGCCATGGCGGGTGCCTTTCGGAGGAGTTCGACGGGTGCGTGCGAGGTGCCGAGACTCGCCGCACCCATGATCGTGCACTGCCCTGCCCGGGCGCCAAGACATCCGCCGCACCGCGCAGGGTTAGGCTCGTCACCGTGAGCGAGCTCGAGTTCAGGTCGCTGGGCGAGGTGGAGTACACCGCCGCCTGGGACCTCCAGCGCCGGGTGCACGAGAGCGTCGTGGCGGGCGGCACCGACACCGTGGTCCTGCTGGAGCACCCGCCGGTGTTCACCGCGGGCAAGCGCACCGAGCCCCATGAGCGCCCCGTCGCCGGGACGGCACCGGTGATCGACGTCGACCGCGGCGGGAAGATCACCTTCCACGGACCCGGCCAGCTCGTCGGCTACCCGATCGTGCGGCTGCCCGAGCACGTCAAGGTGGTCGACTACGTCCGCCGGCTCGAGGAGGCCCTGATCCAGGCCTGCACGGAGCTGGGCGTGACCACCGCGCGGGTCCCGGGCCGCAGCGGCGTGTGGCTGCGCGCCGACGGAGACCGGCCCGAGCGCAAGATCGCCGCGATCGGGATCCGGGTCGCCGGAGGAGTGACCATGCACGGGTTCGCGCTGAACTGCGACGTCGACCTGCGCTGGTACGACCAGTTCGTGCCGTGCGGCATCGACGACGCCGGGGTCACCTCGCTGAGCGCGGAGCTCGGCCGCGACGTCACCGTGGCCGAGGCGACTCCGCTCGTCGAGCGGCACCTGCGTGAGCTGCTGGCGTGGGCGCCGTACACCCCCACCCCGGACTACGAGCCCCGCCCGGACCCGGCGAAGCGGCACGACACGTTGCGCGTGCCGGTGGTCAATCCGCTGCGCTGACGCTCCGGTCCGTCATGCTGGGCACTTCCGAGACGGGGGTTCCCGCAATGAGCGAGGCGGTCATCGAGACCTTCGGGCTGCGCAAGGAGTTCCGCACCCGGCGCGGCCGGCACATCGTTGCCGTGCACGACCTGGACCTCACCGTGCCCGCCGGCGGGGTGCACGGGTTCCTCGGTCCGAACGGGTCGGGCAAGACCACGACGATCCGGATGCTCCTCGGCCTGGCGCGAGCGAGCCGAGGCGAGATGCGGCTGTTCGGCCGGCCCGTGCCCGAGCACCTTCCGGAGGTGATGGACCGGGTCGGCGCCGTGGTGGAGCAGCCGAAGTTCATCCCCACGTTCACCGGACGCAAGAACCTCTCCCTGCTCGCCCGGTCGATCGGCGTGCCCGCGTCCCGCGTCGACGCCGCGCTGGAGCAGGTCGGGATGACCG
Source organism: Nocardioides pakistanensis (assembly GCF_054781215.1). Classification (NCBI taxonomy): domain Bacteria; kingdom Bacillati; phylum Actinomycetota; class Actinomycetes; order Propionibacteriales; family Nocardioidaceae; genus Nocardioides; species Nocardioides pakistanensis. Next base: position 25,066 of record NZ_BAAGUV010000034.1, read on the forward strand.
GCCGCGACAAGGAGCGGTTCAAGGGCTACTCGCTGGGCATGAAGCAGCGCCTCGCGATCGCGGCCACGCTGCTCAAGAGCCCGGACCTGCTGATCCTCGACGAGCCGACCAACGGCCTGGACCCCGCCGGGATCCGCGACATCCGCGACATGATCCGCGACCTCGGGGAGAGCGGGGTGACCGTGCTGCTCAGCTCGCACATCCTGGCCGAGGTGCAGCAGGTGTGCCACTCGGTCTCGATCATCGGCAACGGCCGGCTGCTCGCGCACGGCGACGTCGCCGAGCTCGTCCAGGCCGGGGCGTCCGCGGTCCGGGTCGGCGTCGCCGAGACCGGTACGGCGGCCACGGCGCTGAGCGCAGCCGGGCTGAGCGTCACGCGCGACGGGGCCGGGCTGCTCGTCGAGGGCGCCGGCGACCCGGCCACGATCACGCGGCTGCTCGCCGAGCAGGGCATGTACGTCCACGAGCTCAACCCGGTGCGTGCCGACCTGGAGTCGGTGTTCCTGCAGCTGACCAAGGGCGAGGCGCTGGGGGGCTCGGGCCACGGCGCGACGGCTCCCGGCACCGGGACCGACACGACGGAGGGCGCGGCATGAGACTGCTGATGGTGGAGCTCAGCCGGTTCCGCTCCCGGCGGGCGATCGTGCTGATCGTCCTGGCCGCGGCCTTGCTGGTCGGCCTGGTCGCGGGCACCACGGTCTGGGACACCCGCCCGGTCAGCGCCACCGAGCTGGCTCGGGCCGAGGCGCAGGCCGAGAAGGAGGCCGCCCAGCCGTGGGTGCAGGACGAGCTCGAGGCCTGCCGCGAGGACCCGCAGATGTACCTCGGCGGCAACACCGAGGTCACCTGCGAGGAGGCCATGCTGCCCCAGCCCGCCTGGTTCCTCGACCGCCAGCAGCTGGACCTGGAAGCGCAGAAGGACAACAACGGACTGGCGGTGCTGGTGATCACCGCAGGCCTGATGATCATCGTCGGCACCACCTTCGCCGGCGCGGACTGGGGCTCGGGGTCGATGAGCAACCAGCTGCTGTTCCGGCCGCGTCGGGGGCAGGTGTGGCTGGCCAAGGCAGCGGCGGTGTTCCTCGCGACACTGGTGGTCAGCGCCGTGGTCGTGGCCGGGTTCTGGGCCGCGCTGCTGCTCGCCGCCGATGCTCGCGACATCACCACCGCGGCCTCGGTGCGGGAGCAGATCGGCTGGTCCGCCGGCCGCGGGGTCCTCCTCGCGGCGTTGGGCGCCACCGGTGGCTACGCGCTGACGATGCTGTTCCGGCACACCGTCGGTGTGCTCGCGCTGCTGTTCGGCTACACCGTGGGTGGCGAGATGCTGATCGCGGCGCTGCCGTTCGAGGGCAGCGGCCGGTGGAGCCTCGGCAACAACGTGTTCGCCTGGATCCAGCACGGCTACGAGTACTACGACTACTCGCTGCCGTGCACCGAGCAGCAGTGCGACCAGCTCGCCGTGGTCACCTTCTCCCAGGGCGTGACCTACCTCGGCGTCCTGCTGCTGGTCGTGGCTGTCGCCTCGGTGCTGTCCTTCCGGCGCCGCGACATCCCCTGACCCGCTGTCGTCGCACGTCACGGTGCCCGTCGTACGCCGCCCACCGTGGCGATTGGGGTGCCTCCGGAGCCCGGCGTAGAGTGGCGGGCGTGACTGAAGCGCCCACCTCGCCCGACGGCCGCAAGCTCCTGCGTCTGGAGGTCCGCAACTCCCAGACCCCCATCGAGAAGAAGCCCGAGTGGATCAAGACCCGGGCCAAGATGGGACCGCAGTACAACGAGCTCCAGGCCCTGGTGAAGTCCGAGGGGCTCCACACGGTCTGCCAGGAAGCCGGCTGCCCCAACATCTACGAGTGCTGGGAGGACCGCGAGGCGACGTTCCTCATCGGCGGCGACCAGTGCACGCGGCGCTGCGACTTCTGCCAGATCGACACCGGCCGGCCCCAGCCGCTGGACCGCGACGAGCCGCGCCGGGTCGCCGAGAGCGTCCGGTCGATGGGCCTGCGCTACGCCACGATCACCGGGGTCGCCCGCGACGACCTGCCCGACGGCGGCGCGTGGCTCTACGCGGAGACGGTCAAACAGATCCACGAGCTGAACCCCGACACCGGCGTGGAGAACCTGATCCCGGACTTCAACGGCAAGCCGGACCTGCTCCAGGAGGTCTTCGAGTCCCGGCCCGAGGTGCTCGCCCACAACGTCGAGACCGTGCCGCGGATCTTCAAGCGGATCCGGCCCGCGTTCCGTTACGACCGGTCCCTCGACGTGCTCACCCAGGCCCGCGCGTTCGGGCTGGTCACCAAGTCGAACCTGATCCTCGGCATGGGCGAGACCCGCGAGGAGGTCTCCCAGGCGCTGCGCGACCTGCACGAGGCCGGCTGCGACCTGCTCACGATCACCCAGTACCTCCGCCCCTCGCCACGGCACCACCCCGTCGAGCGCTGGGTCAAGCCCGAGGAGTTCGTCGAGCTGCACGACGAGGCGATGGAGGTCGGCTTCGCCGGCGTCATGTCGGGACCCCTGGTCCGCTCCTCCTACCGCGCCGGACGTCTCTACCAGCAGGCGCTGGCGGCTCGCGAGAACGCCCCGCAGACGGTCTGAGACACTAGGGCGTCCCGCCCCACGAGAACGAACGAGGCAGCACAACCATGGCCAGGAAAGACAAGTCCGCGAAGGCGCCCAAGAACGGCTGGGTGAAGCAGATCGCGGCCAGCTACCGGATGACCAAGCAGGTCGACCCGAAGCTCGGCCTGATCCTGCTCGGCTGGTTCGTGCTGTCCGCCGGGCTGGCCTTCGCGCTGCTCTCCTTCGTCCCCGGCCACTGGATCCTCGACCTCGTCGCGGCGGTCATGGTCGGCATCCTCGTCGTGCTGATCGTCTTCGGCCGCCGGGCCCAGCACGCCGGCTACAAGCAGATCGAGGGCCAGCCCGGCGCCGCCGCGGCCGCGCTCGGCATGCTCCGGCGCGGCTGGACCACCGAGCCGGCCGTCGGGTTCAACCGCCACCAGGACGTCGTCCACCGGGTGGTCGGCCCGCCCGGCATCGTGCTGGTCGGCGAGGGCAACCCCAACCGGCTCAAGCAGCTGATGGCCGAGCAGCGCCGCAAGCACGAGCGGGTCGCCTCCGAGGTGCCGATCCACGAGGTCGTGGTCGGCGACTCCGAGGGCGCCGTGCCGCTGCCGAAGCTGGTCAAGCACGTCACCAAGCTGGGCAAGAAGGTCAAGCCCGCGCAGATCACCGACGTGCTCGCCCGGCTGCGCGCGCTCGACGCGACCCGGTCGAACATCCCGCTGCCCAAGGGCCCGATCCCGACCAACCTCAAGGGCGCCCGGCAGAACATGCGGGGCCGCTGACCCCTCGGGACGGCTCGTGACCCGTCCCTGATCGTCTCGGCGGAAGTCTTTACCTTCCGGGGCCCATCCCCCGTGTGCCCGGCTCCGAACGCCGGGCATGAGGGAGACCCAGCACACCAGCCCAGGGCCGTCGTACGACGACCGGCCGACCGTCGCGGTGATCGGCGGCGACATCTCCGGCCTCACCGCCGCCTACCTGCTGCAGCGCAGCCACCACGTCACGCTGTTCGAGGCCGACCCGCGGATCGGCGGCCACGCCCACACCCATGACGTGCCGGTCGCCGGCGGGACGGTCCCGGTGGACTCCGGGTTCATCGTGCTCAACGACCGCACCTACCCGCTGCTGCGGCGGCTCTTCGACGAGCTCGGTGTGCGCACCCGGCCGACCGAGATGAGCATGAACATCTCCTGCTCCGGCTGCGGTCTCAGCTACACCGGCGGCCGCCGCGCCGACGGGATCTTCTCCCAGCGCCGGCGAGCGGTGGACCCGTCGTTCTGGCGACTGCTGCTCCAGGTGCGCTCGTTCCAGAGGCAGGCGTTGCGTCACCTCGAGGAGCAGGCCGGCTCGGAGCAGACCTACGGGGAGTTCCTCGCCGAGCACGGCTTCGACCAGCACTTCGTCACCCACTGCGCCTTGCCGGTGGTCTCCTGCGTGTGGTCGATGGGGCACACCGAGGCGCTGGCCTACCCCGCGGCGTACCTGTTCGCCTTCCTGCGCCACCACGGCTTCCTCACCCTCGGCGACGCCCCCACCTGGCACACCGTGGTCGGCGGCTCTCGGTCCTACGTGCACGCGGTGACCGAGCGTCTGGACGTCGTCCGCCCCGGCTCCCGGGTCACCGCGGTCAGCCGCAAGCCCGACGCGGTCGAGATCGACGTACGCCCAGCCGGCGGTGGGCCGAGCGAGCACCACAGCTTCGACAAGGTCGTCATCGCGACCCACGCCGACCAGGCACGGGCGCTGCTCACCGATGCCGGGGACGAGGAGCAGGAGGTGCTCGGTGCCTTCGAGTACTCCACCAACGTCGCCTGGCTGCACCGTGACGAGAGCGCGCTGCCGGCCACCCGCCGGGCCCGGGCCAGCTGGAACTACCGGCTCGAGGACTGCGACACGCCCACCGACCGCACGCGGGTGTCCTACTGGATGAACCGGCTGCAGGGGCACCCGGAGGCCGAGCCGCTGGTGGTCACGCTCAACCCGGACCGGGGCCTCGCTCCCGAGCACGTGATCGCGACGATGACCTACGAGCACCCCACCTACACCGCGGCCTCGGTCGCCGCCCAGCAGCGGCTCGCGGGGCTGAACAGCGACCGGCTGGCCTTCGCCGGCGCCTACCACGGCTGGGGCTTCCACGAGGACGGCTGCCGCGCCGGTGCCGCCGCGGCCGAGGCGCTGGGAGCGAGCTGGTGACCGTGCCGGCCGCGGTCGGGGCGCTGGTGCACCACCGGCGGCTGCACCCGTTCCGCTACGAGTTCAGCCACCGTACGACGATGTGGCTGGTCGACCTCGCCGACCAGAACGCCGCCTTCCCCCGCTGGCTGCGGCCGCTGGCGTCCATCCGCTCACAGGACCACTTCGACCCCGCCGACCGACGCCCCCTGGCGCACAAGGCACGCACGGCGATCGCCGAGCACGGGCTTCCGTGGACGGCGCACCGGGTGCTGCTGCTGGCCAACGCCCGCAGCCTCGGTTACGTCTTCGACCCGCTGAGCACCTACTTCGTCCTCGACGAGCGAGGCGAGCTCGAGGGGGTCCTCGCCGAGGTGCACAACACCTACGGCGAGCGGCACTGCTACCCGCTGGCCGTCGACCGCGGTACCCCGGCGCGGGCCACCGCGCCCAAGGAGTTCTACGTCTCGCCGTTCTTCGCCGTCGAGGGACGCTACGACTTCCGGACCAAGCTGACCGACGACGAGGTCGCGGTCGCGATCACCCTGACCGCACCCGACGGCCGGCTGCTCTTCACGGCCGCCGTCCACGGAGACCTGCGCCGGGCCTCACGCAGGCATACCCTCAGGAGAGTGGCAGGCAACCCACTGCCCTCCCACCGCGTCTCCGCCCTGATCCGCTGGCACGGAGTCCGGCTCTGGCTGCGCCGGCTCCCCGTGGTCCCCCGCCCCCAGCACCCGGCTCCGAAAGGCGTGTCATGACCTCCTCCCCCGTCACCTCCCGCCTCGGCGCGGCCTCGGAGCCGGGCACCGACGCCTCCCGGCAGCTCCCGCCGGCGCCGTCGCTCGCGGTCCGCGGTCGCCTGGCCCGGTTCGCCGTCCGGCGGATCCTGGGCAAGATGCCGGTGACCGTCCGGCTGGCCACCGGCGAGGTGTACGGCGGAGCCGGCCCGGTGCTCGAGGTCGCCGACCCGGACGCGTTCTTCGCCCGGCTCGGGCAGAGCCCGCTGATCGGGTTCGGGGAGTCCTACATGGCCGGCGAGTGGCGCACCGCGCCGGGCACCGACCTCGCCGACGCGCTCACCCCGTTCGCCCGCCGGCTCACCGAGCTGGTGCACCCGACGTTCTACCGGCTGCGCCACGCGGTGCTCCCCCGGGGGCTGAACCCGGAGAACACCAAGGCCGGCGCCCGCCGCAACATCGAGCACCACTACGACCTGTCCAACGAGATGTTCGCGGCGTTCCTGGACCCGTCGCTGTCGTACTCCTCCGCGCTGTTCGCCAGGCTCGACCCCGCTCCGACGCAGGCGGACCTGGAGGACGCCCAGCTGCGCAAGGTCGACGCGGTGCTCGACGCGGCCGGGGTCACCGAGGGCAGCCGGGTCCTGGAGATCGGCACAGGCTGGGGCACCCTCGCGATCCGGGCAGCACAACGCGGCGCCCACGTCACGACGATCACGATCTCCACCGAGCAGGCCGCCCTGGCCCGGCAGCGGGTCGACGCCGCGGGTGTCGGCGACCGGGTGGAGATCGCGCTGCGCGACTACCGCGACCAGACGGGTGAGTTCGACGCGGTGGTCAGCGTGGAGATGATCGAGGCGGTCGGCGAGCGGTACTGGCCGACGTACTTCGCCGCGATCGACTCACTGCTGGCGCCTGGGGGCCGGGCGGTCGTCCAGGCGATCCTGCTCGAGCACCACCGCTACCTCGCGACCCGCGACAGCTACACGTGGATCCACAAGTACATCTTCCCCGGCGGGCTGCTGCCTTCGCGTGAGGCGATCGAGGGCGTCGTCGCGGACCACACGAGGCTGGCGGTCTCCGGCTTCTCGCCGATGGGTCGGCACTACGCACACACCCTGCGACTGTGGCGGGAGCGGTTCCTCGACCAGTGGCCGAGCGTCACGGCGCTCGGCTTCGACGAGACCTTCCGCAGGATGTGGGAGTTCTACCTCGCCTACTGCGAGGCGGGCTTCCGGGCCGGCTACCTCGACGTCGCGCAGATCACCCTGCGGCGGCCCGGAGACGGTCGCTGAACCAGTCCCGGGCCAGGGCGGCGGCCTGGGCGAGGGTGCCCGGCTCCTCGAACAGGTGGGTCGCCCCCGGTACGACGGCCAGCCGGTTCTCGCACGTCAGGTGCCGCTGCGCCTCCCGGTTGAGGTCGAGCACCATCAGGTCGTGCCCGCCCACGATCAGCAGGGTCGGCGCCTCGACTCGGGCAGCCGCGGGATCGCCAGGTCCGGCCTGCCTCCGCGTGACACCACCGCGGCGATGTGCTGCTCGGGGTCGGCGGCCGCCCACAGCGCCGCCGCCGCGCCTGTGCTCGCTCCGAAGTAGCCGACCGCGAGCCCGTCCACGGCCGGCTGGGTCCTCAGCCAGGCGGTGGCGCCGGCCAGCCGGGTGGCGAGCAGGTCGACGTCGAACACCATCCGCCGGTCGTGCTCCTCGGCGGAGGTGAGCAGGTCGAACAGCAAGGTCCCGATGCCGGCGTCCTGCAGCACGGTGGCGACGTACCGGTTGCGCGGGCTGTGCCGGCTGCTGCCGCTGCCGTGCGCGAAGAGCACGACGCCGATCGCTCCCGCGGGGACGGTCAGCCGTCCGTGGAGCGTGAGCCCGTCCAAGGTGATCTCCACGTCCTCGTCCACCGACTGCGTCTCCGTGGCTGCGTCGGCCGCGACCGCGTCCGCGAGCTCGTCGGTGCGTCGCTGCAGCAGCGTGGTCACCTCGTCGTCCGTGGTCTGCGAGAAGTCCACGTAGAACTGGCCCACCGCGTAGAACTCGTAGGGCTGGTCGGGGCAGACCACCTCGTCGGCCTCGCTGCGGAACCTGGTCTCGACGTCCGCCGGGCCCACCGGGACGGCGAGCACCACCCTCGCCGCGCCCAGGGCCCGGGCGACCCGGCACGCGGCACGGGCCGTCGCTCCGGTGGCCACACCGTCGTCGACGATCACCGCGACCTAGCCGTCGAGCGAGCGGCGCGGGCGTCCCGAGCGGAAGCGGCTAGCCCGCTCCTGCACGACGACCCGTTCCCGACGCTCGACCGAGGCCATCTCCTCCTCGCTGATGTGGGCGATCCGGACCACGTCGGGGTTGAGGACGAGGACGCCCTCCTCCCCCACGGCACCCATCGCCAGCTCCGGCTGGAAGGGCACGCCCAGCTTGCGCACCACGATCACGTCCAGCGGGGCCTCGATGGCCCTGGCCACCTCGTAGGCCACCGGCACCCCACCGCGTGGGAGACCGAGGACCACCGTCTCCGGTCCCCTCAGGTGCTCGAGAGCTCGGGCCAGCTTCCGGCCGGCATCGACCCGGTTCGCGTACATGCGGCACCTCCCCGCCGTACCTGTGCCTGCGTCCACGCTAGGAGCGCGGAACGCGCGAGGGCAGGGGCGGAGGTCCCGCGGGTCAGCGCTGGAGGACCACGGTGCCGACGGCCAGGTCGTGCAGGCCGCGACGGTCGGAGTTGAACACCAGCGGCGGGACGACCAGCAGGATCAGCACCGAGCGGACGAGCGCCCGGAGTACGTCGACCGGCCGCCCGTCGAGCCGGACCACGGACACCCGCACCAGCAGCTGTCCGAAGGAGCCGCCCATGAAGGCGGTGAACAGCGCGCGCTCCACCACGAACACCAGCCATGGGCTGAACCCGACCCAGCCCTGTTGGCCGACGGTGTCCCCGAACCACTCGTAGCCGAACAGCGCGACGGCGGCCAGCGAGCTGGCCACCCAGTCCACCGCGAGAGCGGCGAACCGGCGGCCCCACCCCGCAACCGAGCCGGGTCCGTGCTCGGGGAGGCCAAGCCGCTGGCCGGGGTAGGCAGGGGTCGGGCCGGCGGCGGACGACGGGGGCTGGCTCACCCGGCCAACGCTACCCGGCTGCCCGGCCGGCACCTGCCTGGACCGCCTGTGATCCTCCACCCAGCTTGTTACATGCTCGAAACAAACCGGATACGGTCGCTTAATCGCCCCTTCATAGGTTCCGGGGCAGTGGTGCAGCGTCGCATCGCTTGGAGCTGAGAGACATCATCTGGACCGCACCACGCGGCCGAGGAGGACGAATGTTCGCGAACGCCGACGAGCTGTTGAAGTACATCAAGGACGAAGGCGTCGAGATGATCGACGTACGCTTCTGCGACCTGCCCGGCGTGATGCAGCACTTCACCGTCCCGGTCTCGTCGTTCGACAAGTCGGTGTTCGAGGACGGCCTGAGCTTCGACGGCTCGTCGATCCGTGGTTTCCAGGCGATCCACGAGTCGGACATGTCGCTGTTCCCCGACCCGACCACGGCGTACCTCGACCCGTTCCGCACCCACAAGACGCTGATCGTCAACTTCTTCATCCACGACCCGCTGACCGGTGAGGCCTACAGCCGCGACCCGCGCAACATCGCGCGCAAGGCGATGGCGTACCTCAAGAGCACCGGCATCGGCGACACCGCGTTCTTCGCGCCCGAGGCCGAGTTCTACGTCTTCGACTCGGTCCGCTTCGAGACCAAGGCGAACGCCGGTTACTACCACATCGACTCCGAGGCCGGCGCCTGGAACACCGGGTCGGAGGACAACAACCGCGGCTACAAGGTGAAGTACAAGGGCGGCTACTTCCCGGTGCCCCCGGTCGACCACTTCTCCGAGCTGCGCGACGAGATCACCGTCGAGCTCGAGCGCGCCGGCCTGCAGGTCGAGCGCGCCCACCACGAGGTCGGCACGGCCGGCCAGGCCGAGATCAACTGGCGCTTCGACGAGCTGCTCGCCTCCGCCGACGCGGTGATGAAGTTCAAGTACCTGGTCAAGAACGTCGCCTGGCGCAACGGCAAGACCGCGACCTTCATGCCCAAGCCGATCTTCGGCGACAACGGCTCGGGCATGCACGTCCACTCCTCGATCTGGAACAACGGCGAGCCGCTGTTCTACGACGAGTCCGGCTACGCCGGCCTGTCGGACATGGCGCGCTACTACATCGGCGGCCTGCTCAAGCACGCCGCGTCGCTGCTGGCGTTCACCAACCCGACGGTGAACTCCTACCACCGCCTGGTGCCCGGCTTCGAGGCTCCGGTGAACCTGGTCTACAGCCAGCGCAACCGCTCGGCCTGCATCCGGATCCCGATCACCGGCGCGAACCCGAAGGCCAAGCGCGTCGAGTTCCGCTGCCCCGACCCCTCGTCGAACCCCTACCTGGCGTTCTCGGCGATGCTGCTCGCCGGCATCGACGGCATCAAGAACAAGATCGAGCCCCCGCAGCCGATCGACAAGGACCTCTACGAGCTCCCGCCGGACGAGCACGCCGACATCGAGACCGTGCCGGCCAGCCTCGGCTCGGTGCTCGACGCGCTGGAGGCCGACCACGACTACCTGCTCGAGGGTGGCGTTTTCACCCCCGACCTGATCGAGACGTGGATCCAGTACAAGCGCGACAACGAGATCGCCCCGATCGCCCTGCGTCCGCACCCGCACGAGTTCGAGATGTACTACGACATCTGATTCGCAGGTTTTGCTGACCTGCGCATAGGTGCCTGAAACGGCGCCTGACCTGCGAAAACGTCTTCCAACGTCTTCCAGCGTCAGGCGCCGTTTCTCATCCTTGTGCGTACCCAGTGCACCCCACAACGTAGGGACACCCGAGCGACACTCCCGATTTGTCAGCAGCTGTCGGACGCAACCGTCATTCTTCTGTCATGCCCCTCTCCGAGCTGAACCGCCCCGGCGTGTCCGGAGACCTTCTAGTTTGAGACTCCAGCGATTGCTGGGGTCTGGTGGTGAGCGTAGTGAGCTTGCTCGGCCTCGACTGGCGTGAGGTCGTCGCAGTACTCGAAGGGTCGGCGGTGGTTGAACCAGTCGACCCACTCGGCGGTCGCGATCTCGAGGTCGTCGAAGCCCTTCCACGGCCGCCTCGGCTTGATCAGTTCGGTCTTGTAGAGCCCTATCACCGACTCGGCCAGGGCGTTGTCGTAGGACGAGCCCACGGCTCCTGTCGAGGGCTTGATCCCGGCAGCGTCCAGGTGTTCGGAGTAGGCCACGGACAGGTACTGGACCCCGTGGTCGTGGTGCGCGATCAGACCGGCCAGGTCTTTGCCTTCACGCTGCCGGGTCCAGATCGCTTGCTCGACCGCGTCGACGACGAGCTGGCTGGTCATCGTTGTCGCCACTGACCAGCCCAGGATCCTGCGGGCGTAGGCGTCGATGACGAACGCGGTGTAGCACCAGCCCGACCACGTCGAGACATACGTGAAGTCCGCGACCCACAGGCAATCTGGTGCCAGCGGCGCGAAGTTGCGGTCGACCAGATCGAGCGGCTTGGGCGCCTTCGGGTCGCTGATCGTGGTCCGCTTGACCTTCCCGCGCACCGCACCGGCCAGGTTCATCTCGCCCATCAGCCGCTCCACGGTGCAGCGCGCGATCGGCGGCTCCTCGGCAGCGCGTTCACGGTTCAATGTCAGCCACACCTTCCGGGCACCGTAGACGCCGTAGTTCGCGGCATGGACCGCGGCGATCTTCGGCTTCAGCTCCCCGTCCCGCGCCTCGCGGGCGGTGGGCTTGCGGGAGCGGTGCTCGTAGTAGGTCGCGGGGGCGATCTTGCAGCCCAGCTCGGTGAGCTGGTCGCAGATCGACTCGACACCCCATCGCAGACCGTCGCCGTCGCGGACACCGACGTGTTCGTCGATGTAGGCCACGATCAGCGCTGTGGCCGGTCGAGTTCGGCCGCGAAGAAAACCGATGCGCTCTTGAGGATCGCGTTGGCCCGCTTCAGCTCAGCGTTCTCCCGCTTCAACCGCTTCAGCTCCGCCGACTCCTCCGAGGTCATCCCGGGCCGCTGGCCGGCATCAACCTCGGCCTGGCGACACCACTTCCGGATGGTCTCCGGCGTCCCCACGCCCAGCAGCTCGGCGACCTTCGTCATCGCCGCCCACTCCGACTCATGATCGGCCCTGATTTCGGTGACCATCCGGACCGCCCGCTCACGCAGCTCGGCCGGGTACCTCTTCGACGTACTCCCTGACATGACTCCAACCTTCCCAACGAATGGAGTCTCCGGACTTGCCGGGGCGGTTCAGTCCTGGGTGCTACCAGGCCCTCCCGGGGCTGACGAGTTCTTCGCGTACGAGTCGTCCCTCAACGAGATGGACACCCAGATCCCGTCCGCGCTGATGTGCATGTACGACCTCGAGCTGTTCGGCACCTCGATGCTTGTCGACGTTCTCAAGACGCACCCCAAGGTGCTCGTCGGCTCTATGGTCCTCGACAACCCGGAGTACCTCACCCCGGACCAGTACCTCGCGACGCGCCGCCGGGCGATCGCCGCCCAGTCCTCGCTGGGGCCGGCGGGCGACTCCGCCCGCGCGCAGTACCCGCTGGCTGCAATCCGGCAGGCCGGCGAATGGGACAGCTGGAACGCCCTCACGGAGGCCGAGGGCAGGGTCGCACGCCTGGTGGCCAGCGGGCTCACCAACAAGGGGATCGCCGAGCAGCTGAGCCTGTCCCATCACACCGTCGACGCGCACCTGAAGCACACGTTCACCAAGCTCGGCATCCACTCACGAGTCGAGCTCACCGTCGTCGCGCTGAGACGGGCACGCGGCCGGCGGGCTAGATAACCCGTTCACGGGAGGTAGTGCCCGAGCCGTTCCACTAACCGAGCCGTTCCACTAACATGACGAGGGTCCCAGCCAGGACCCGCATGGGCGGCTCCTCCCAAGGCCTGTTGCGGATCTCTGTAAATCGATTCGACGGGAGATTCTCATGGCCAGAGCGGTTGGCATCGACCTAGGCACGACAAACTCAGTCATTGCGGTGATGGAAGGCGGCCTGCCCACCGTCGTCCCGAATGCCGAGGGCAACCGAACGACGCCGTCCGTGGTGGCGTTCCTCGAGTCGGGCGAGCGCCTCGTCGGCCAGATGGCGAGGCGCCAGGCGATCCTCAACCCCAAGGGGACCATCTACTCGGCCAAGCGGTTCATCGGACGGAAGTACGACGAGGTCAGCAACGAGCTCAACGCGGTGTCGTTCGACGTCGTCGCCGGGCCTGACGGCGCGGTGCGGTTCGAGGTCAACGGCAAGCAGTACGCACCGGAGGAGATCGCCGCCCAAGTGCTGCGCAAGCTGGTCGACGACGCGGGGAAGTTCCTCGGCGAGAAGGTGACCGAAGCCGTCATCACCGTCCCGGCGCACTTCAACGACGCGCAGCGTCAGGCGACCAAGGACGCCGGGAAGATCGCGGGGCTCCAGGTCCTCCGCATCATCAACGAGCCGACCGCAGCAGCACTGGCCTACGGGATGGACAAGTTCGACAACGAGACCGTCCTGGTGTTCGACCTCGGTGGCGGCACCTTCGACGTCAGCGTCCTCTCCGTCGGCGACGGGGTGGTCGAGGTCCTCTCGACCGCAGGTGACACGCACCTCGGCGGCGACGACTTCGACCGGCGAATCGTCGACCACCTTGCCGACGAGTTCAAGAAGTCCAACGGCATCGACCTGCGGAATGACCCGCAGGCCCTCCAGCGACTGTTCGAGGCTGCGGAGAAAGCGAAGGTCGAGCTGTCCGCGGTGACCCAGACGTCAGTGAACCTGCCCTTCGTGACCGCCGACGCCTCGGGGCCGAAGCACCTCAACGTCACGCTCATGAGGTCCACGTTCGAGCAGTTGACCGCTGACCTCGTCGAGCGGTGCATGGACCCCGTGAAGCAGGCCATGGGGGACGCGAAGCTCACCGCCGACGACATCGACGAGGTCATCCTGGTCGGGGGTTCGACCCGTATCCCCGCGGTCCAGGCGCTGGTACGCAGGCTCACCGGCGGCAAGGACCCCAACATGACCGTGAACCCGGACGAGGTCGTCGCCGTCGGCGCGGCCGTCCAGGCGGCGATCATCAAGGGTGAGGTGAAGGACGTCCTGCTCCTGGACGTGACACCGCTGTCGCTGGGGCTGGAAACGCTGGGTGGCGTGATGACCAAGGTGATCGACCGGAACACCACCATCCCGGCACGTCGCACCGAGGTGTTCAGCACCGCAGAGGACAACCAGTCCGCAGTCGACGTGGTCGTGCTCCAGGGTGAACGCGAGCGCGCGAGTGACAACCGGGTGCTGGCCAGGTTCCGGCTGGAGAACATCCGGCCCGCCCCGCGCGGAGTGCCTCAGATCGAGGTGACCTTCGACATCGACGCGAACGGAATCCTTCACGTCTCGGCGCGCGACAAGGACACCGGAGCAGAACAGAAGGTCACGATCAGCGAGACGTCCAACCTCGACCAGTCCGAGATCGAGCGGATGATCGCCGAGGCCGAGGCTCACCGCAGCGAGGACGCAGCACTTCGGGAGCTGGTCGACGCCAGGAACGAGCTCGACTCGGTGGCCTACCAGGTGCAGAAGAGCCTGGAGACCTCTGGCGACTCCATCGCCGAGCACGACCGGGCTCGAGCAGAGATCCTGCTCGGCGACGCTCGGACCGCCCTCGAGGAGCAGGCACCGATCGACCGGCTGCGGTCCCTCACGGGTGAGCTCCACCAGCTGAACCAGGCCCTGGCCGCGTCCGCCCGCTCAACCGCGCCTCCCCCGGCATCCGGCGCCTCTGATGCAGCTGCCGGCGCCGACGACGATGACGTGATCGACGCGGACTTCACGACTGGGTGACGGGCCATGACCGAGGAACGAATGGAGCCTCAAGACGAGTCGATGCCATCCGAGAGTGCCGAGGCCGAGCAGGAGGAGTCACGCGTGGCAGCGCTCGAGCAGCGCGTTGCCGAACTGGAGGACCTGTGGCGCCGCGCGCTTGCCGAGCTGGACAACTACCGGAAGCGCACGACGAGGGAGCTGGCCCGCGCACGAAGGGATGAGCGGGCCAAGGCCGCGGCCGAGTGGCTTCCGGTGATCGACAACCTGGACCTGGCGCTGGAGCACGCGCGCGCCGACCCCGAGAACATCGTCGAGGGGGTCCGGGCCGTGCGGCAGCAGGCCCTGGCAATCCTCGCTGCGCTGGGCTACCCCCGACGCGACGACGAGGGAATCGCCTTCGACCCGACGTACCACGAGGCGGTCAGCACCGTCGAGGACGAGGAACTCCCGCCGGGCACGGTGGCCCGAGTGGTGCGGCCAGGATACGGATCCGAGGACGAGGTCCTGCGACCGGCAGCGGTCGTGGTGGCCACCAGGGGTCGATGATGGCGCGGGACTACTACGAAGCCTTGGGCGTGTCCCGGTCGGCGGACCAGTCCGAGATCCAGAGGGCGTACCGCAAGCTGGCGAGGCAGCACCACCCGGACGTGAACAAGGATCCCGGGGCCGAGGAGAGGTTCAAGGAGATCTCCGAGGCGTACGACGTTCTCTCCGACCCGGCGCTGCGCAGGAAGTACGACGCCTTCGGCGAGGACTTCCGGCGCGTCCCCGACGATGAGGACCCAGCGGCCTGGCGCAGGTCCCGTTCGTACGCCGGTGCACGCAGCGGTGGCGGCGGCCGCGGCGCCGGACCCGGACCCAGTGGGTTCGAGTCAGGAGGAGTGCACTTCACGTCCTCGGACTTCGGTGACGACATCGACATCGAGGACCTGCTCGGGGGCATGTTCGGCCGCGGCCGGGGCCGTGGCCGCTGGGGGCCGATCCCCGGGGCGGACCAGGAGCTCGAGATCGAGGTCTCCCTCGAGGATGCGTACCACGGCACCAAGCGCAGCCTCGCCATCACCGGGCCGAACGGGCAGCGAACCATCGACGTCGACATCCCGGCCGGAGTCGTGGACGGTCAGCGGATCCGGTTGCGAGGTCAGGGCGGACGTGGCTCTGACGGTGCAGCGCCTGGAGACCTCTACCTCATCGTCCGCATCGCACCGCACAAGCGCTACCGCTTGACGGGGCGCGACATCGAGGTCGACCTTCCACTCTCGGCCTGGGAGGCAGCTCTCGGAGCCGAGGTGACCATCGAGACACCCGGAGGCCCGGCCAAGGTCAAGGTTCCCGCCGGTACGTCGAGCGGCCGACGGCTCCGTCTCAAGGGCAGAGGCATGCCCAACCGTCGGGGCGCTCCGGGAGACCTCTACGCCCGCGTCGCGATCAAGGTCCCGAAGAAGCTCACCGATGAGGAGCGCAGGCTCTTCGAGGAGCTGCGCAAGGTTTCCACCTTCGACCCGAGGAGTGGGCGATGACCAACGCACTGGCCCGGCCGTTGCGGCTCGACCTCAACCTCTACTCCCGGCTCACCGGAGTCCACCCGGAGCTGATCCGGCGGCTGGTGCGGCTCGGTCTCGTGGAGGTCACGCGGGACGCCCGGGGCGACCTGTGGTTCGACCCCTCACAAGTGGCGGCCATGGCACGGATCCAGCGGCTTCGCTCGGGTCTCGGCCTCAACTACGCATCACTCGGGCTGGTGCTGGACCTGCTGGACCGCATCACCGAGCTCCAGAACACCTCAACCCGTGACCACACACGATTCGGAGGGCCGTCATGGACCTGAACAGACTGACCCAGAAGTCGCAGGAGGCCTTGCACGACGCCCAGACCAAAGCGCTGCGCTTCGGACACACCGAGGTCGACGGCGAGCACCTACTGCTGGCCCTGCTCGACCAGCCCGAGGGCCTCGTCCGCCCGCTGCTGGCCAGGTCGGGGGGCGATCCGGACCAGCTCGTGAACAAGCTGGAGGCCGAGCTCGAGAGACGCCCCAAAGTGACTGGGCCGGGGGCCGCTCCTGGGCAGGTCTACGTCACCCAGCGGCTCTCCCGCCTCCTCGAAGCCGCGGATCGCGAGGCGAAGCGCCTCAAGGACGAGTACGTGTCGGTGGAGCACCTGGTGATCGCCCTCCTGGACGAGGGTCGGACCTCGGCTGCCAGCCGTCTCATGCATGAGCAGGGGGTCAGCAAGGACACGTTCATGAAGGCGTTGACGGAGGTCCGCGGCAACCAACGGGTCACCTCCGCGATGCCCGAAGTCGCCTACGAGGCGCTCGAGAAGTACGGCCGTGACCTCGTCGCCGACGCCGCCGCGGGGAAGCTGGAGCCGGTCATCGGCCGTGACGGCGAGATCCGCCGGACCATCCAGATCCTCTCCCGGAAGACGAAGAACAACCCGGTGCTCGTCGGAGAGCCCGGAGTCGGCAAGACCGCGATCGTCGAGGGTCTCGCTCAGCGCATCAACCATGGCGACGTACCCGAGGGTCTGCGCGACAAGACCGTCTTCGCACTGGACATGGGGGCACTGATCGCCGGAGCGAAGTACCGGGGCGAGTTCGAGGAGCGGCTCAAGGCGGTGCTCAACGAGGTGAGGAGCGCCGAGGGACGAATCCTGCTCTTCATCGACGAGCTGCACACGGTGGTCGGCGCCGGCGCCTCCGAGGGCTCGATGGACGCGGGGAACATGCTCAAGCCGATGCTCGCCCGCGGCGAGCTGCACCTGATCGGCGCCACCACCCTCGATGAGTACCGCACGCACATCGAGAAGGACGCCGCGCTCGAGCGTCGTTTCCAGCCCGTCATCGTCGACGAGCCCTCCGAGGAGGACGCGCTGTCGATCCTGCGGGGACTCCGCGAGCGTCTGGAGATCTTCCACGGCGTGAAGATCCACGACGGCGCTCTCGTCGCCGCAGTGACCCTGAGCCACCGCTACATCTCGGACCGGTTCCTGCCCGACAAGGCGATCGACCTGGTCGACGAGGCGTGCGCGATGCTGCGCACCGAGATCGACTCCATGCCTGCGGAGCTGGACGAGCTCACCCGGCGGGTGACCCGGCTCGAGATCGAGGAGGCCGCCCTCGCACAGGAGGAGGACCCGGCCAGCAGGGCACGCCTGGAGGAGCTCCGCCGTGAGCTGAGCGACCTCCGGGCCCAGGCTGACGCGATGCACGCTCAATGGGAGGCGGAGCGCTCGGCCCTGCGCGAGGTCCAGACGCTTCGTCAGGAGCTCGAGCAGGTCCGTCAGGAGAGCGAGCAGGCGGAGCGGGAGTACGACCTGAATCGCGCAGCGTCACTCCGTCACGGGAAGCTCCCGGAGATCCAGCGCCGGCTCCAGGCCGCGGAGGAGCGGCTGGCCAGCAAGCAGGGCGGGCACCGCCTGCTGCGCGAAGTCGTGACCGCCGACGAGATCGCCTCGATCGTCTCCCGATGGACCGGCATCCCGGTGACCAGGTTGCAGGAGGGTGAGCGCCAGAAGCTGCTCCGCCTGGACGAGGTCCTTCACGAGCGGGTGGTTGGGCAGGATGAAGCAGTCCAGCTGGTCGCCGACGCGGTCGTCCGCTCGCGGTCCGGGGTCAAGGACCCCCGTCGTCCGATCGGTTCCTTCATCTTCCTCGGGCCCACCGGTGTCGGGAAGACCGAGCTCGCCAAGACCCTGGCGGCCGCGCTCTTCGACAGTGAGTCGAACATGATCCGCATCGACATGAGCGAGTACCAGGAGCGCCACACCGTGAGCCGGCTGGTGGGAGCACCTCCCGGGTACGTCGGTTATGAGGAGGGCGGCCAGCTCACCGAGGCGGTCCGCCGCAAGCCCTACAGCGTGGTGCTGCTCGACGAGATCGAGAAGGCACACGTGGATGTCTTCAACATCCTGCTGCAGGTTCTCGACGACGGCCGGCTCACCGACTCACACGGCCGGACGGTCGACTTCCGCAACACCGTCGTCATCATGACCTCGAACATCGGCTCGCAGTACCTCCTCGACGGCGTGACCTCGGACGGACAGATCAAGTCGGATGCACGGAGCATCGTGATGGGCGAGCTGCGCAGTCACTTCCGGCCGGAGTTCCTCAACCGCGTCGATGAGATCGTCCTGTTCAAGCCACTGGACTTGGCCGAGATCGAGCAGATCGTCGACCTGCTGCTCGACGACCTGCGCGCGCGCCTTGCGGAGCAGCGGATCGGTCTGACGGTCACCGAGGCGGCCCGCCGCTTCATCGCCGACCAGGGCTACGATCCGGCGTACGGTGCCAGGCCGTTGCGGCGCTTCATCGCTCGTGAGGTGGAGACCAAGGTCGGGCGTGCCCTCCTGCGTGGCGACCTGCCCGACGGCGGGACGGTCTCCCTCGACGTCGACCACGGTGAGCTCGTCGTCACCACGTCGAAGGACCAGAACGAAGAGTCAGCAGCCACATGAGCACCACCCCAGGCAGCGACGTGCGCAGCTCGATCGTCACCTGCTCGAACTGCCAGACCAAGAACCGGGTGCCCGTGGCCAGCACCGGCCACCCCCGCTGCGGGAAGTGCAAGTCCCCGCTTCCGTGGGTGGTCGACGCCGGGGACTCGGACTTCGACGAGATCGCCGACCAGGCGACGTTGCCGGTTCTCGTCGACGTCTGGGCGCCCTGGTGCGGTCCGTGCCGCATGGTGACTCCTGTGCTCGAGCAGCTCGCCAGCGAGATGGCCGGCCAGATCAAGCTCGTCAAAGTCAATGCGGACGAGGCACCCCGACTGAGCCAGCGGTTCGAGGCGCAGGCGATCCCGACACTCCTGGTCATGAAGAACGGCCAGGTCGTCGAGAAGCAGGTGGGTGCGGCTCCCGCCCCTGTCCTGCGGGAATGGGTGCATCAAGCGCTGGACAAGAACAAGTGAGGGACCGGAGATGAGCGTCCAGCCCGTCTCTGACTATGCACACGAGACCGATGTCTGAGTCCGACGTCCCCGTGCGGCCGGAGACAACGGGTGTCACAACGGATGTCAACGGGGCCTACCCCCGACTCACGGACGAGCAGATCATGCTGCTGTCCAGGTACGGCGAGAAGCGGCTCGTCGACAAGGGCGAGGCCCTCTTCCGCGAGGGTGACCCGGACTGTGACTTCTTCGTGATCCTGTCGGGCTCGGTCGCCGTGGTGCAGGAGACCGAAGGGGAGCCTCGGCTGATCGCGGTCCATGGGCCCAGGCGCTTTCTCGGCGGCGTCGCCCTGCTGACTGGTCAGCGGCCCTACCTCACCGCCATCGCTCAGGAGCCCACCGAGGTCCTCGTGATTCCTGTCGACAACCTGAAGGAGGCAGTCACCGAGGACCCCGGGCTCGGCGACCTGATACTGCGGGCCTTCCTCCTCCGCCGTTCCCTTCACAGGGGCATCGGCGCGGGGTTCAGGATCATCGGCTCGCGGTTCTCTCCGGACTGCCGTCGGCTGCGGGACTTCGCGAGCCGCAACAGGCTGGCCTACAAGTGGATAGACCTGGAGCAGGATCGCGAGGCCGAGACGATCCTGCAGCGTCTGAACATCTCCCCGGAGCAGACGCCGGTCGTGATCTGGAAGGGCCGCAACGTTCTGCACAACCCGAGCAACGCCGAGCTGGCCAGCCTGATCGGACTGCGCTCCCCCGCGTCAGGCGCGTGTGACCTGCTTGTCGTCGGCGCTGGCCCAGCGGGGCTGGCGGCAGCGGTGTACGGCGCCTCCGAGGGGCTGTCGACAGTGGTGCTCGACGCTGTCGCCACCGGAGGGCAGGCGGCGACGTCGCCGCAGATCGAGAACTACCTCGGTTTCCCCGCGGGCATCTCCGGAGCAGAGCTGGCCGACCGCGCGGTCATCCAGGCCAGGAAGTTCGGCGCCTCGTTCACCATCCCGGCCGAGGCCGTCGCACTCTTGGAGGTCGGCGGGTCGCACGTCGTGCGGATCTCTGGCGACACGGACGTGATGGCCCATGCCGTGGTCCTCGCGACCGGGGCTCGTTACCGGCGGCTCGACGTACCAGGAGTGGAACGCCTGGAGGGAAGCAGCGTGTACTACGCGGCCACCGAGACGGAGGCGAAGCTGTGTCGCGCAGATCCGGTGGTGGTTGTCGGCGGGGGCAACTCCGCCGGCCAGGCCAGCGTGTTCCTCGCCAAGCACGCGTCGGCCGTGAACCTGGTCATCCGTCACGCGGACCTCGGCCGTGACATGTCTCGTTACCTGGCGGACGTGATCGAGCGGACACCGAGCATCCGCGTCTGGCGGAACTCCGCGATCGTCGAGCTGCTGGGCGAGACCACGCTCGCGGAAGTCGTGATCGAGGACCTGGGCACCGGTGACCGTCGGAGAATCCCCGCGGCTGCGTTGTTCGCGCTCATCGGCTCCTTGCCCCACACCCAGTGGCTCGCCGGCCAGCTCCCCCTTGACGAGAGCGGGTTCGTGGTGACCGGGCGGCAGATCACCGCCGGGGTAGGACCGGACAACCCGTGCGGACCGTCGATGTTCGAGACGGCTCGCCCAGGTGTCTTCGCAGTCGGTGATGTGCGCAGCGGCTCGGTGAAGAGAGTGGCGTCGGCCGTTGGGGAGGGCGCAGTCGTGGTGCGGCTGGTGCACGAGTTCATGGCAAGCTCAGGAGGCTTCTCGTGAGTGATCGGCAGGTGGCCAGCGAGCCCGCCAGGCAGGAGAGCTTGGGCAAGTCCGGGCGGTCGTCAGGTGAAGCGCAGCCGAAGCCGTGGCGAACCGAGGGGCTTCCTCGATCCGCCCAGGACGATCAGAAGCCTGAGCGACCCCACTGGGCACGAGTCGTGGCCTGGTTCGTGGCGGCGTACGCCGTCGTGTTCGTCGTCAGCACGATTCAAGACATCGCCGGCGGCCCGGAGACCGTGCCCTACACCGAGTTCACGTCTCAGGTCGAAAAGAAGAATGTCGCCGAGGTCTTCGCCCGGGGAAACACCATCGAAGGGACCCTGAAGTCACCTGCGGCGCTCCCCGGCAAGAAGAGCAGCACCTATCAGCAGTTCACCACGGAGCGGCCCGTCTTCGCGCAGGACGACCTCCTGGCCCAGCTGGAGCGATCCGGTGCCGCGGTCCGCGCGACACCAGTAGACGACCAACGAGGGCTTCTCGCGAACGCACTCATCTCTTTCGGGCCGATCTTGCTGCTGGTCGGGTTCTACTACTGGCTGTACAAGCGCCAGATAGGCGGTGGGCTGGGCGCCCTGATGGGCGTCGGCGGCAAGATGCACAAGCCGGTCGATCCCGAATCAGTCCGTGTCACGTTCGACGACGTTGCCGGCATCGACGAGGTCGAGGCCGAGATCACCGAGATCGTGGACTACCTCAAGGAACCAGAGCGATACCGCCGCCTGGGCGCCCGTGCCCCGAGGGGTGTCCTCTTGGCGGGGCCTCCTGGCACGGGCAAGACCCTGCTCGCGCGTGCGACCGCGGGTGAGGCCGGCGTGCCCTTCTTCTCGGCCAGTGGCTCGGAGTTCATCGAGATGATCGTGGGGGTCGGTGCCAGCCGTGTGCGCGAACTGTTCGCCGAAGCGCGCAAGGTGGCACCCGCAATCATCTTCATCGACGAGATCGACACGATCGGCCGCGCCCGCGGAGGTGCCCGCGCCGTCGGTGGTCACGACGAACGCGAACAGACCCTCAACCAGATCCTCACCGAGATGGACGGGTTCAGCGGCACCGAAGGAGTCGTGGTGCTGGCGGCCACCAACCGTCCCGACGTGCTCGATCCGGCTCTGCTCCGCCCGGGGCGATTCGACCGCACCATCACTGTCCACGCGCCGGACCAGAGCGGTCGTGCCGCCATCCTGGCCGTGCATACCCGCCACGTCCCCCTCGCGGACGACGTGGACCTGGACGAGCTGGCCCGCATCACCCCAGGCATGGTCGGCGCCGAGCTGGCGAATGTGGTGAACGAGGCCGCTCTAGCCGCTGCCCGACGACGCCAGTCCCGCGTCACCCACCGCGACTTCACCGAGGCGCTGGAGAAGGTCCAGCTCGGCACGGCACGCCATCTGGTGATGCCGGAGGCGGAGCGACGCCGTACGGCGTATCACGAGGGCGGCCACGCGCTCCTCGGGATGATCCAGCCGGGGGCGGACCCGGTCCGGAAGGTGTCCATCATTCCGCGAGGGCGCGCCCTTGGTGTCACGTTGTCGACGCCCGAGCAAGACCGCTACGGATATGACGCCAACTACCTACGCGGTCGCATCATCGGCGCCCTCGGCGGCAGAGCAGCCGAAGCCCTCGTCTTCGGGGTCACAAGCACGGGAGCCGAGAACGACCTCGAGAACGCCACCGAGATCGCTCGGCAGATGGTCGGCAGATGGGGTATGTCCGACCACATCGGGCCGGTGTCCGTGCTGCGCCCGGAGGGCGACCCGCGTCTGGCCGGGGTCTCGGACAGTCTGCTCGACGCCGTGGACCAGGAGGTGCGCCGGATCATCGACGAGTGCGCTCGGCGGGCCGAGGAACTTCTCGAGGAGAACCGAAGTCGTCTCGACAACCTCGCGGGACAGCTGCTCATCCACGAAACCCTCGACGAAGCCGCTGCCTACGCCGCGGCCGGAATCGAGCGGGTTCCGCGGTCATGAAGTCCCGGACGCTGGCCGGGGTGACGGCTGTGGGCGTCTTGGCGATCGTCGTCGCTGTCGCGATCCTCGTCCGCGAAAACGGCAGCGGTACGGCGGAGCCCACGCCCGTCGTCGAGCTGCGCGACACCCCCGGTGACCTCCCCGACGTGCTGGCCGCGGCGGAGGCCAGCATCCGTGACTACTGGTCGACAGGACTCGGCGAGGTCTACGGCAGGCCCTTCCACGACCTCGTCGGCGGATTCCAACCGAAATACCCGAACAGCCGCCCGTGGACGTGTCACGGCCAGAACCTCACCTACGACGACATCAAGGGCAACGCCTTCTACTGCGGCGGCCGGGGTGACGACTACATCGCCTACGACGCGGCGTACCTCCTGCCCCAGCTCAACCAGACCTTCGGCGCCCTGGCGCCTGCGGTCGTTCTCGCGCACGAGATGGGCCACGCGATACAGGCACGAGTGGGGGTCAAGGCTCCCTCGGTGGTGATCGAGCTCCAAGCCGACTGCTTCGCCGGGGCCTGGGTGGCGAACGCGCAGGCGTCGGCCCAGGACCCGGTCGCGATCGACGAGCCGGCCCTGGACTCCTCGGTCCGGGCGATCCTGGCGCTTCGCGACCGCCCCGGCACACCCGCGACAGCCCCGCAGGCGCACGGGTTGGCGTTCGACCGCGTGAACGCCTTCCAGACCGGTTATGAGCAGGGACCGCGAGAGTGCGCCACGTTCCCGAGCGGCAACGTGGTGACGACAGAGCTTCCGTTCCGGACCCTCACCGAGCTGCAGACCGGCGGCAACATCGGCTTCGGGGAGGCGGTCCCGTTCTTCACCGGTCATCTGGACGCCTTCTGGTCGGTGGCACTGGGCAAGCTCGCCGCGGGCGCGACGTATCACCGTCCCGCCACGGCCCACACCGCCGCTTCCCCGCTGCCCGCCTGCTCGAGCGACCCCGGTTACGACCGCGAGGCCGTATCCGGTTACTGCCTGCCGACCAACACCGTCGTCTGGGCGACGCTCGAGCTCGAACAGCTGCACCAGCGCATCGGCGACATGGCCACGGGGGCGGTCCTCTCCGACGACTGGGCACGAGCCGCACAGTCTCAAGCAGGGCTGCCGACCTCCGGAGTGGTCGCGGAGCTTCAGCAAGTCTGCTTCACCGGCAGCTGGGTCCTGTCGATCGCATCCGCAACCTCACCGGTCCGCCTGTCGCCAGGGGACATCGACGAGGTGCTCCTCGCGGTGCTGACGCCGACATCGCCGAACCAGACCCGCGAGGTCAAGGGGACCTCGTTCGAGCGCACCGCCGCGCTTCGCAGGGGGCTGCTCGGCGGCCTCAGCGCGTGCTCGACGTAGACACGCCGGTGCCGCGGCCCATGACGGCCGCGGCACGGTGGTGGTTCGGGATCAGGCAGCGATTCGCGTTGCCGGTCGCTCCTCGGACCGCCCGTCCTCGCGGGTCGGCGCCTTGGCGAGCTCTCGCCGTCGCAGCGTGACCATGGTCAGGCCGGCGAGCAGGCCGAGCGCGGCGGCGTACACCCCGAACGGCCAGGACCAGCTCAGGCCGAGCAGGCTGTCGAGCGAGACCCGACCGGGACCGGTGAAGCCGAGCCCGAGCGCGGTGACCGCGTAGAGCAGCGGCAGCTCGTAGCCGCCGTTGGCGTTCCACAGGCCGTGGCTGCTGTGGACGGCGGCGGCGGCGAACATCGTCCCGATGACGATCGCGGCGCCGAGCGGGGTGAGCAGACCGAGAGCGACCAGCGCGCCGCCGGTCACCTCGGCCAGGCCGGCCAGCACGGCCATCCGCCGGCCCGGTCGGTACCCGACGGAGTCGAAGAAGCCTGCGGTGCCGCGCAGCCCGGCCCCGCCGAACCAACCCAGGAGCTTCTGGGCGCCATGCCCGACGAGCAGCAGCCCGAGCACGACACGGATGATCAGCAGTCCAAGAGTCATCGCGGTCCCCTCCTTCCGAGCTCAGGATCAGTCGCCCCGCTGGGCGGGGCGACTGGTCTCAGCCAGTGGTGATCTCGATGCGGCGCGGCTTGGCGTGCTCCGTCTTGCGCACCACGACCCGCAGGACACCCTCCTGAAGGTTGGCCTCGACGTTGTCCGCGTCCACCTCACCGGGAAGGACCACGCGGTAGTCGAACTGGCCCGTACGGCGGGTCCGGCGGCGCAGGATGCCCGTCCGCTCGCGCTCCTTGACCTCACCGTGGATCCTCAGCTCGTTGTCCTGAAGCTCCACGGTGACGTCGTCGCGCTTGACGCCAGGCAGGTCGGCCTCGACCAGGAACGCCTCGTCGGTCTCCTCGATGTCGACCGCGGGCACCCAGCTGGTGACCAGACCATGACCGACGCCGGACTCCAGCAGCTTCGAAACGCGCTGCTGCATGTCATCGAACTCGCGGAAGGGGTTCCACCCCTGACGGTCTGTGTTCCTCAGTAGCTGCAACGTCATCTTCCACACCTCCTCTGACGATCTCGAAGGCGCCGAAAGTTTTCGCCCATGAAGACGCGTGCGGCTGAGTCCATATTCCCGACTCGGCTCGTCGCAGCCGTGATCGTGGTCACATCCAAGCCAGCGACCGGAACCAGACAGGGATCCGGGCCCTGCCAGCTGGCAGCAACGCCATCCACATGCGGCGACCGACGGAGGCTCCGGGCTCGCCAGCACAGCTGACAGAAGCAGCTCAGCCGGCCCGGGTCGACAGCGCAGTCAGAACATCCCGTTGTCGTTGGCGGAGCTCTGGGAAAACACCTGCAGGACCGTCCCAGCGCTCCACGCTCTTCCCGTCCGGGTCGAGCCGAAAGATGTCCATGCCGGCACAGTCGTCGGAGCTCGGCCAGGTCTGATGGCAATGCAGGACGACATGTTCGCCTTCTGCGAAGGCTCGGACGAAGCCGACGTGCTTGCCGGGGTACTCCGTGGCCATGCGCTCGAAGTACTCGATGAAGGCTTCCTTGCCGTCGGCGACGTGAGGGTTGTGCTGCCGGTACTGGTCGCCTGCGTAGCGCTCGATGGCCTCGCGTGGACGGCACTGGTTGAGCATGGGGTCGTAGAACGCCTTCACGTTCTTCTTGTTCCGCTCAAGGTCCGAGGCCACGTGTCACCACTCCTCTGCGCGTTGGTGCCGGCGCAACCGCTCGGCAAGACCGGACGTTCCTCGGAACCACTGGCCGTTCACGGGTTGCCGGCACCGCTCAGCGTAAGCTGCCGCCGGTGGTGCTCGTAGTGCTGGGTGGCGTAGTGCAGGACGTCCTGGACCGTCATGAAGTCGCGGAAGTAGGGGTCCCAGCCGACCGGGAAGTGCATCCCGCGAGCCAGCTGCTTCTCGGTCGAGCGTTCGAGCGTGTGGATGAGGCTCGCGGTGACGCGGTCCATGACGGCCTCCATGCCGCTGTGGCCGAGCACTCGGGCTCCGCCGAGGGAGCCGAGATAGTTGACGACGTGGAACGGTCTCGTCGCGGAGTTCAGGGCCTGGGCGAACCGGCGCGAGGCGCCGGGCGGCAGCACCGAGAATCCTCGGACCAGCCAGAGCAGGGTGCGCACGATCATGTAGCCGAAGAGCATGTGGAACAGCAGCTGGTCGTTGGTCCACTCGGTGCCGTTGCTGCGCTTGCGGAGCTCCGCGGTGGTGGCCCCGTCGACCAGGCGATGGAAGTCGTTGCGCGCGGCGCGGATCTCGTCGGCGGTCTCGGCTGGTGTCACGGTGGCTCCCGGGTCTTGCCTCAGTGCCAAAGGTAGTCATGCATGTCGGCCCCGCTAGGTGCAGACGGTCGCTGCGCCGCTCGACCAGCACCACGTCACGCCGGACACCGGCCTCGGGTCCGTACGGCGTGGCGCAGGGCGCACCGTGGTCACTCGGTCACCGCGTGGCCAGCGCCGAGCGAAGGGACTCCAGCGCCGTCGGCACGATCGAGTACCACATGTTGCGGCCACGCTTCTCGGCCGTCACCAGTCCCGCCTTGGACAGCACCTTGAGGTGGTGGCTCACCGTGCCCTGCGAGCGGCCGACGGGCTCGGTCAGGTCGCAGACGCACACGGCGCCTTTGTCGGCGTTGGCGAGCAGCGAGACCAGGCGCAACCGCACCGGGTCTCCGAGCGCGGCGAACCGCTCCGAGAGGACCTCGGCGTCGGTCTCGGGCAGCGGCTCGAGTGCCAGCGGGGTGCAGCACTCGACAGCGGCCGGCTGGTCCAGCAGCGGCAGTTTCTTCACGCCCACCAAGGCCTCCCTCACAGATGGTGTGGAGACATTCTGCCAAAGCATTGACAAACGTCAATACTTTGGTAACCATCGAAATTGGTTTCCACTGTCGTCAGGAGCTCCTCATGTCGCGCATCCAGCTCGCCCTCAACGTCAACGACATCGACGAGGCCGTCGACTTCTACTCCACGCTGTTCGACACCGCCCCGGCCAAGCGTCGCCCGGGCTACGCGAACTTCGCCGTCGAGAACCCGCCGCTCAAGCTCGTGCTGTTCGAGAACGCCGAGGCGACCGGCACGCTCAACCACGTCGGGATCGAGCGGACCTCGATGGACGAGGTGCAGGCCGAGGCCGACCGGCTCGAGGCCGCGGGTCTGACCTTGGACGTCGAGGGTGGCGTCGTGTGCTGCTACGCCCGCCAGGACAAGCACTGGGTCACCGGACCCGACGGCCAGCGCTGGGAGAACTACGTCGTCCTCGCGGACGCCCACCCCGAGCTCGAGGGGAAGACCAGCGCCCAGCTCACCGAGCTCGAGCGCGCGGACGACGCCGCGGCCAGCGGCTGCTGCACGGGCTTCCAGAACGCCGAGGCCGCCGCCGACACCAGGGCCACCCAAGCCCAGCCGGCTACCGCCGGATCTCCCTGCTGCTGAATCGCGGCCGGCCACGACCCACAGGACGGACAGAACCCATGCATCCTTTGAACACCTCAGGTCTCCTCGCCGCAGAGCTGACCCGCGATCGGCTCGAGGTCGCCCGGCGGTCACGACTGGCCCGGCTGGCCAGCTGCTGCCACCCCAGCACCTGGCGTCGCCTCGCCGGCCGAGTGCGCGAGTCGGCACAGTCACTGCGTCGAGCAGGGACCAGCCCGGCAGCCGCGTGCTGCGGCTGAGGCCGGATCCCGACTCGCTCGGGCAGGCCGGCCCACCAGCGTGGTGTCCTCATGCCAGGAGTTCAGCGAGAACGGCGGGGCCGAGGTGGCCAAGTACGAGGGCGACACACTGCGAGCTTGTCCTCGCCGACCTGCTCCTGGATCAAGACCTCCCGTCGAAGACCTGTGCAGGCCCACACCGTGCAGGAACACCCCGGGAAGCGCCCTGGTGCTACTCCGTCGGTCCGTACCGGGCGTAGTAGCGGCTCATGATCCGCGCGTGGTCTCGCTGCGCGTCGGACCAGCCGACGAGTCGTCCGGGCCGGCGGTGCAACCACCGTCGTAGAGCCCACCGCACACCGCGGCCAGCACGCACGTGCCTGTCAACAGCATGATCATGGCCCAGCCCATGGAGACCGCCTCCACCTCGAGGATATGCCTCGACCGGCCGGAATGGGCGAGCTCTGCGTCAGCCGCGAAGTGGAGCCAGGAGAAGCGGGAGGACGTCGTCGGCGTTCGCGACCAGCCGGTGCTCGAAGCCCTCGCAGGCTTCGGACGACAGGTTCACGGCGACGGACGTCGCCTGGACGTCTATCGCGTAGCGAAGCAGCTTCGGCACGGTCCACGTCGTCATCGAGCTGCCCACGACCAGTAGTGCGTCGCATTCGCGTACGGCGTTCCGGGTGTTCCAGTGCGCGTCGATCGCGAGCTCCTCACCGAAGAGCACGACATCGGGCCGGGACGGTCCGCCGCAGGAGACGCACGTAGCGCGTGCGGCGGACGGTCGGACGTCCGGGACCAGGTTCCAACCGCACCCGCTGTCGAGGCAGCGGTTCGCGAAAACCGAACCGTGCAAGTGGTGCACGGGCCCGGGCACACCGTCCGTCTTCGAGGCTGCGCGCTCGTGCAGGTCGTCGACGTTCGTGGTCGTCAGCGTCACGGTGCGACCCTCCGCCGCAGATGACGCAATCCACTCCGCAAGAGCGACGTGCGCGGCGGTGGGCCGGACGCTCTCGACCTGCTCGCGCAACCGCGCCGTGTAGTCCCGCAGATCGGCTACGGAAGCCGGCATCGCCTCGGCCATCAGGAAGTCGGGGACGGCGAGGTTGCCCTCGGTGTCGGTGTAGAGGCCGCCGACGCCACGGTACGGCGGCAGCCCCGCGGCAACGCTGATCCCGGCGCCTGTCACGACGAGGACTCGTCGCGCACGCGCGAGCGCCCGCGTTGCGAGGTCGAGACCGGCAAGCCCTCGCTCCGTCCGCGGGCCGCGCCATCGGATGGTGTTGCCTCGCACGGCGTCTCCTGTCTCGCGTCTCCTCGTCGATAGGCACGTACATTGCCGCAGGCAGCAAGCGTGCGTGGCGAAAACCGGCGACAACCTGACGCCGAGGGAGTCGTCAGCCGCGCGCGGTCTCGGGCAACCGCGTGCCGGCGGCAATCCCGTCGGCGTGCTCGTGGCGAACCGCGACGGCGACGTCGTACCCCTCCGGAACCGGGACGACCGAGGCGATCACGTACGCGGGGAAGTAGCGGACTCCGGCCACCCGCGGGATCGCGGTGGGGCGCTCCTCGACCCCGGCCGGCAGTACGTCGGCGCCGAAGGTCTCGAGGCCGGGCACCGTGTCCGGGAACGAGAGCGCGGTCAGCCACGCATCGCGGACCAGGGCGCCGATCCGCTCGTCGGCCGGTTCGCGCGGGTCGGTGAGCGTGTGCCACTGCCACACGACCGTCTCCGCCGTGGCCTGCGCGTGCCGGAACGCGGCATCGGCCAGCCAGCTGGAGCCCCAGGAACCTGCACCGGGATGTGGCCGGTCGCAGGCGGGGTCGGTGGCGACGGCGTGCCGCCACTCCACGGCGCGCACCTGCGTCGTGAACACGCTCAGCAGGTGGCTGAGGTCGTGCAGCAGCCCGACCGTGTAGCGATGCCCCGTCATGTCGCCCCCAAAGACTCGGCCCGGATCACTCCAGAGAGGAGCGACGAGCCGACTTCATGATGCGACGCAGCGCGCGGGGCCGTGGCGGATTTTGCCGAACCCTTGCCGCCGCTCTAGATAGGTCAGTACCGGTCGGTGACGCGGAGCTTTCCGCTCGAGGTGGCCCTCAGGCTCGCGACGTACATCCAGCGCTGGTTGCAACCCTCCGGGCTGGTGCGGCAGGACGGGTTCTTCTGGTAACCGACGTGACCGGTGCGCCACGCGGAGTACGCCAGCCGGAGCCGGCCCTGGTCGTCCACGACCGGGGTCTGCGCACCAGGGCCGGCGACGACGGAGTCGCTGGCCAGCAGTGGCTTGTCGACCGGGCGCTTGCACGGGCCGAGCGGGCCGCTGCAGACGGCGTAGCCGATGGCGTACTTCGCGGTCGTGTACTTGTGCGCCGAGTAGAACAGGTAGATCCGGCCGTCGTACTTCAGCGGGGACGGCGCCTCGATGACGTTGCCCTCCCACCTGGCCGCGGTCTGCAGCAGCACCTTGGTCTTCGCGCCGGGCGCGAACCGGCTGCCGTCGGCGGTCATCTGCCGCGCGACGACCTGCGTCGGCTTCGAGCCGGGCACGCCGGCGTTCTTCCAGACCAGGTAGACCTTGCCGCGGTGCTTGAGCCAGGCCGGGTCGATCGAGCCCATCGGGTCCTTCGAGCAGTACAGCGGCTTGGAGGAGGTGTCCACGAACGGGCCGGCCGGGTGCGGCGCGGTCGCCAGGGACAGGCAGTGGCGGTTGCTGTTCCGGCTCGTCTGTACGGCGTACGCGTTGACGAAGCGACCCGCGAACTCGGCCACGGCGGGCGACCACACCCCCGGCTTGCCGTTCGGGGGAAGCTTGGCCGCCCACGAGGCGGGCTGCGGCATCGCGTCGTTGTAACCGACCCAGTGGTGGTAGCCGGCCTCGAGCGGCCACGCCTCGCGGGCCGTCCACGTCTGCAGGTCCGGCGAGGTCATGACCGGCAGGTTGTTGCCGTCGAGGTTGGTCGCGTAGGCGTACCAGAGCCCGCCGCTCCTCAGGATCGACGGGGCGCCGAACTCACCGGTGTAGAGCTGACCGGCCCAGAACCGGTCGCTGCCGGGCGCCGCGGAGGCCGGCGGGGCGGCCGACGGCGCGACCAGGGCGGCGGCCAGCGCGGCCAGGGTCAGCAGCGCGAGCAGGCAAGTGCGGATCGGGTGCGGGGCGACAGTACGCATGCGGCGACCATCGGCACGCGCGCCGCCGGTGTGAGGCAGTGCTCGGGCGGGCCGGGGTGTGCTCGGTCACCACGGCCCGCCCGCCCCGCCGGTGCGTGGCGTCAGGACGGAGGTCGGGTCACGGCTCCTCGACGATGCCGAGCAGCAGGCGCACGATCCTCGCCACGACGACACCGGCGGCGACACCGACCGCGCTGCCGATCGCCGCGGAGGTGAGGATGCCGAGGAACGCGGCACGCACCCGCCCCGGCTCGGCGGCGAACCAGGCGACCAGACGGCCGATCCATATGCACACGCGAACGGCCGCGGCCCAGAGGCCGGTGCCGACCGCGGCGAGCACCGAGGCCAGGGTCCTGCCCCACTGGCGGAAGGTGTAATGGGGCGGCGCCGGGAGCTGGTTCGGTAGCCGGTTGGGAAGAGTGGTGGTCGACATCGATCAACAATCCCCTGCGTCTCAGGCGATCTGGGCCGTCCGCAGCTCGCGCAGGTCGCGGGTGCCCTCGACGAGCAGGCCGAAGATCCGCTCGTAGCCGGCCGCCATCACCGACAGGTCGAACCGCTCCTCGGCGTGCTTGCGGCACGTGGCCGGGTCGAGCTCCGTCGCGCGCTCGAGCGCGCCGGCGAACGACGCCGCGTCATCGACGATGACACCGGTCTCGCCGTGCTCGAGCACCTCCGGGACGCTGCCCCGCCGTATGGCCGCGACGGGCGTGCCGCAGGCCAGAGCCTCGACCATGACCATGCCGAACGGTTCCTCCCACTGGATCGGGAAGGCCATGACCGCGGCGTGCGAGAACAGCTCGCGCTTGAGCGCGGCGTCGGCTTCACCGACGTACTCCGCGTCGACGCCGGCCTGCCTACCCAGGCGCGGGCGGACCGCCTCCTCGAAGTAGGCGCGCTCGGCGGGCTCGTTGAGCTTGCCGGCGAGGATGATGCGGCGGCCGATCCTGCGGGCCGCGTCGATGGCCAGGTGCGCGCCCTTGTCGGGGCTGAACCGGCCGATCCACAGCACGTAGTCGTCCTTCTCCTCGACGTAGGGGAACGACGACACGTCGATGCCGTTGTGCACGACGCCGACCCAGTTCAGCCGCGGGTTCAGTCGCTGCTGCGCCGCCGAGATGGCGACCACGTCGACGGCGTCGCCGAGGGTCTCGTAGTAGCGACCGTTGGCGCCGAGCACCGGACCGTGCATGGTGACGACCGTCGGCACGTCGCGCGAGCCGGCGAGCAGCGGCCCGGCCAGGCTGTGGTCGTGCACCAGATCGACGTCGAGGTCGGCCAGCGCCCGGGCGGCGACCGCGGCCGCCTGCACCTCGGGCATCGGGTCCCCGAGCAGCTCCGACGGCGGCTCGTCGTACACCTGGACGAAGTGCTGGGCCTTGGTCCTGTGCTGCCCGGAGCCCACCAGCGTGACTTCGTGCCCGCGCTCGACGAGCTGGTCCACGAGGCCGGCGACGACCGCCTCGGTGCCGCCGTAGCCTCGCGGTGGGAGCTCGAACCACGGCGGGGCCACCAAGGCGATCCGCAAGGGGGACGGTGACGGCGAGACGGTCAGTGGCATCCGAGGCACTCCTTCCGGTCTGGCGTCATCGACGCAGGTTTACTCCTCTTTGAGTTAGGGTAAAGTTGCAAATCGATTTATAGGTTCTGAGTAGGGGGAGGTCAAGCGAAACCGATGTCCGTCCTCGACCGTGAGACCGAGATCACCGAGAACACCCAGATCGCCAAGAACACCGAGAACACCGCGAACACCGAGAACACCGCGCGGAGCCCGCGCTCGGCGGAGGTGGCGGCCTCCAGTGCCGTCGTGGCCCGCGACCCGCACGTGACCCTGGTGGAGGGGTCGTCGTTCTGCGTCTCCGACCACGCCGGGACGATCGAACCCGGCGGCGTGCACGGCCTGTTCGTCCGCGACACGCGTGTGCTCTCACGCTGGAAGCTCTACGTCGACGGCTACCCCGTCGAGCCGCTGACCGTCGTCTCCGAGGAGCCGTTCAGCTGCCGCTTCCTCGGCCGGTGCGCACCGCGGCCCGGGCTGCCGGACGCCACGCTGATCACCGCGGTTCGCCGGTACGTCGGCCAGGGCATGCGCGAGGACATCACGCTGCACAACCACGGCGCCGAGGCCGCCGGGGTCGAGATCCACCTCGAGGCCGACGCGGACTTCGCGGACCTGTTCGAGGTCAAGGACCGTCGTGGGGGCGGGCGTCGGGTCGTCGGCCGGCGCGTCGTCGGGTCGGACATCGTCTACTGGCTCGAGCACACGCCCAACCAGCGCGGCGTGCGGGTCTCCGCGCCCGGCGCGCAGATCAACCCCGACGGCATCACGTTCCGCGCCGTCGTACCCCCGCACGGCTCGTGGTCGACCACGGTCGAGGTGCTGCCCAGCGTCGGGGGCCAGGAGATCGCGGCCGTCTTCCCGACCGACCGGCCGGTGGAGACGGCAGCACCGGCCGAGCGGATGCGCGACTGGACCGCGGCCGCGCCCGAGATCGACGTCGGCCACCCGGGGCTCGCCTCCGCGCTGCGGATCAGCCGGCGCGACCTGGGCGCGCTGCGCATCACCGACGCCGACCACCCCGACGACGACGTCGTCGCGGCAGGTGCCCCGTGGTTCATGGCGCTCTTCGGGCGTGACTCACTGCTCACCAGCGCGATGCTGCTCCCCTACATGCCCGAGCTTGCGCTCGGCACGCTGCGCACGCTGGCGAGGCTGCAGGGCACGCGCGAGGACGCGATGACCGAGGAGCAGCCCGGCAAGATCCTGCACGAGGTGCGCCTGGGTGCCGACCTCTCGCTGGCCCTCGGCGGCGACAGCGTCTACTACGGGTCGATCGACTCGACTCCCCTGTTCGTCATGCTGGTCGGCCAGGCGCTGCGGTGGGGCGTGCCGATCGAGAAGCTGCGCGAGCTGGTCCCGGCCGTCGACCGCGCGATCAACTGGATCGAGGTGTACGGCGATCGCGACGGGGACGGTTTCGTGGAGTACCAGCGCTCCACCGACCGAGGCCTGCTCAACCAGGGCTGGAAGGACAGCTTCGACTCGATCGCGTTCGCCGACGGGCGGCCCGCGCGCACCCCGATCGCGCTGGCCGAGGTGCAGGGCTACGTGTACGCGGCGTACCTCGCCCGAGCCGACCTCGCCGAGGCCCTCGGCGAGGACGGGACGCCGTGGCGCGACAAGGCGGCGGACCTCAAGCGCCGGTTCCACGAGGCGTTCTGGCTGCCGTCGCTCGGCTTCTACGCACTCGCCCTCGACGGCGACAAGCGGCCCGTCGACGTGCGCACCTCCAACATCGGCCACTGCCTCTGGACCGGGATCGTCGACGACTCCGTGGCCGAGCAGGTCGTCCAGCACCTGCTGTCGCCGGCCATGTTCACCGGGTTCGGGCTGCGCACGCTGTCGAGCGACGCGACCTCGTACAACCCGGTGAGCTACCACAACGGCTCGGTGTGGCCGCACGACACCGTGATCGGTGCGTCCGGCATCGCCCGCTACGGGTTCCGGGCCGAGGCCGAGCGCGTGCTCGCCGGACTGCTCGACGCGGCCGAGGCGTTCGGCGGCCGGCTGCCGGAGCTCTTCTGCGGGTTCGACCGCGCCGACGTACCGGTGCCGGTGCCCTACCCGACCTCGTGCTCGCCGCAGGCCTGGGCCGCCGCCGTGCCCTTCGAGGTGCTGCGCCTCGTCGTCGGGCTCGACGCGCACGTGCCGCAGGGGCTGCTGACGGCCACGCGCGCGATGCCGCTGGCGGGCCATGTGGACATCGACGGGCTGAGGCTGGGCGACCGCACCGTGACGCTCCACGCCGACGCCTCCGACGTCCGCGTGGAGGGTTGGCCGCAGGGATAGGGTCCGGCGGGCCGAAGACCGGCTCGACCGGGCGACGACGATCGTGACGAAGCAGGTGTTCGATGGTTGACCCCGACAAGGACGCGGCGGCAGGCCGACCCTCGCCGCTCGACGACGACGACGCGCCCTTCTACACGATCGGCCAGGTCGCCCAGATCCTCGGCCTGCAGCCCGCCGCCCTGCGCCGGCTCGACGAGCAGGCGATCGTGAGCCCGAGCCGCTCCGAGGGCGGGCAGCGACGCTACAGCCGGCACGAGGTCGAGCGGCTGCGCGAGGTGATGCAGCTGACCGAGGACGGCGTCACACTGCCCGGCGTGCGCGAGGTGCTCGCGCTGCGCCAGCGCGTCAGCGACCTGGAGGACGAGATCGAGGCGTTGCGCGCGGAGGAGCACGGACAGGGGCGCGGTAAGCGAAAGTAGAGCCATGAAGCGCCTCCCGCCTCCGCTGATCATGCTCGCCGCAGGTGCCGTGCAACGGGCGCTGCCCGCTCGTGACCGCTCGGCGCTGCGCAGCGCGGTCGCCGGTGGCCTCGTGGCCGCCTCCGGGGCGCTGGCCGGGTCGACGCTCCGGTCGTTCCGCCGCAAGGGCACGACGGTCGAACCGTTCCACCCCGGCCAGGCGAGCACGCTGGTGACCACCGGCTCCAACTCGGTGAGCCGCAACCCGATGTACGTCGGCCTGGCCGGCCTGCTCGTGGCCCACGCGGTGCACCGGGGCTCGTGGTCCGCGCTCCTCCCGGTCGCCGCGTTCGTCGCGGTCGTCGACGGCTACCAGGTGCGCTTCGAGGAGCGGGCGCTGCGGGAGAAGTTCGGGGCCGAGTACGACGCCTACTGCGAGCGCGTCCCCCGCTGGCTCGACGGGCGTTCGCTGCGTGCCCTTCGCGACCTCGCGGCGCGGTAGGACTCGTCGGTCACCCTCGCGTGTCGGCGGGCGCATCGGCGCCGGCCGCGACAGCCGACCACGCCGCGACCACGCCGCGACCGGGTCGGACACCGCGGGCCGCCAGCCCGTGACGTACGCGAAGCGGCTGCTGTCCAAGCGCTGCGACCGGGCGAAGACCGAGGCGGAAGGGCCGGCCAGCGGCCTCCCGGGCGTAGAGCACGCCGAGGCGCAGAGAGACGCCCGCTTCCAGATCTCCTCGGGACACCGCGTCGGCGACGAGGCGTTCACCCATGTACGCACTCGCGAGCACGGCGCTGGGCGCCAGTGGCGTCGACTCGTCGATCAGCTCGTCACCCCTGTCGACGTACGCGAAGGAGATCGACTCCATGACGGGCCGGCGGCCGTCGGTGCGGTGAAGCGCGAGCGCGAGGTTGGCGGTGGCCGCACGACGGAGCCGGTCGTTCGTCGCCCAGCTGCGACGGAACCGCGCGTCGGCGCCGACCGGGATGCGTGTGGCCAGGTGGATGACGGCCTCGCAGCCGGTGAGCGCGGTGTTGATCCCTCCCCTGATCCCTCCCCGGCTACAGCGCGGTCGCCACGGCACCCGTCTCGGCGGCGGTCTCGCCGGCCGCACGGGCGCAGCGCTCGGCGTCACGGGGCTGGCCCGCCTGGGCGAACATCCGTCCGGCCTCCTCGAGCAAGCGGTGTGCCGTCTGCCGGTCACCCTCGGCGGCGACGACGTGGGCGCGGGCCTCCGTGGTCGCGGCCTGCCAGGCGGTGCCCGGCCACACCGCGGTCGAGTGCTCGGCGTCGGCCAGGTGCCGGCGAGCGGCCTCGACGTCGCCGACGTCGGCGCAGGCGATGGTCGCCGGCACCGCGAAGGTGACCGCGCAGAACTGGCACCGGTCCCGGTCCTCGTCGGTGGCGAGCTGGGCCGCGTCGACGACCGCACGCGCGGCCGCCGGGTCGGGTGCCGCCGCGATCATCGTGCCGTAGATCCGGTCGATCAGGTGCTGAGCGAGGGAGGTCCACCGCGCCAGCGGGACGGCCCGGTCGAGGAGCCGCCGGGCAGTGTCGCGGTCGCCGCGGGCCAGGTGCACCTCGGCGAGGCGCTGCAACGACAGCGCCTGCCCGGCCCGGGCGTCGGCGTCCGCGTGCAGGTCCACCGCCCGCTCCAGCTCCTCCTCGGCCGCGTCCAGGTCGCCGGACAGCAGGGCGGCCTCGCCGGCCAGCGCGTGGGCGAAGGCCACGCCGCGCAGCGACCCGGCGCGTTCGGCGCTGCGGCGGATCTGCTCGGCCAGCTTGCGCACCTCGGAGTACGGCGTCGGCCCGTAGAGCAGGTACTCCGCGACGCAGAGGTTGGCGTCGAACACGCCCGTGACGACGCGCGGCCCCTCGGAAGTGGAGCGCAGCTCGGCCTCCAGCCTCGAGTACCACTCCCCGCGCTGGTGGGCGATGAGCCCTTGGAGCGCCACCAGGTCGAGCAGCTCCCAGCTGTCGTGGGCGAGCGCGAGGAGCGCCCGCGCCTGGGCGGTCACCTGCGCCGCCGTGTCGACGTCCCCGCTCCAGAACGCCAGGTTGGCGCGTGCCAGCAGCAACGCTCCGTCGCCGGGACCGCCCTCCGGCTCCAACCCCTCCAGCGCCGCGGTCAAACTCCTGCCCTCAAACAAGCAGATCTTCGGCCTCCCGAAGGGCCGCAAGACCCGGGAGGTCCCGCTCCCCGACGCGGTCCTCGAAGCGATCAACCTCCACATGACGAAGTCGCCGCCGGTGGACGTGACCTTGCCCTGGGAAACAAGCACCGGCCGGCCCGTCACCGTCTCTCTGCTCATCCACTCGCGTGAGAAGAAGGCCCTCGGACGTAACTACTTCAACGCCTTTCTCTGGAAGCCGGCGCTGATCGCCGTCGACGTCGAGCCGATCCGGGCGAATGGGTGCCACGCGCTCCGTCACTTCTTCGCCAGCACCGCCCTGCACGAAGGCGAGTCGATCAAGGCCCTCAGCGAGTACCTGGGCCACGCTGACCCGGGCTTCACGCTCCGCACTTACACCCACCTCATCGAGGACGGCGCCGAGCGAACCAAGCGCGCCGTCGATGCGGTGTTCGGACACTCCACGCCGGCAAGTGAACAGGTCGATCCCGCCTCGAGCGACCCTGACGAGCCGGTCGTCCCGAGCGACGAGGATGGGGACGATGACGAGGACTGATGCGCGTGTGCCCCAGGTTTCCCGTATGCCAAACTCGCGCCGCGAGCGCCGGAGCGAACCCAAGGGAGAGTGATCGGCGCGTGGCCCCGTTGTGTCCTCAGCCACCGAAGTTTGGGAGTTTGCGCAGGTCAGCAGGCAAGTGAGATCACTACTTACGACATCTGACCTCCGCCGGCCGAGCCCGCCGGTCGGGCTCGTCGAGACCCAGGCCCCCGTCCCGCTCAGGGACGGGGGCCATGTCTGTGCGACGGAGCGACCGTCGAACATGCAGCCAGCTCCGGATCAGCGCCGCTCCAGGCGTGCGACGCACCCCGGAGCGCCCCAGCTGCATGTTCGAAGGGCGAGGATCGCGCGGCGTTGGCCTCGAGCTTCACGCCGCTGGCCTTGACGTTCTCGGTGACCTGCTCG
This sequence comes from Nocardioides pakistanensis, assembly GCF_054781215.1. Lineage (NCBI taxonomy): Bacteria > Bacillati > Actinomycetota > Actinomycetes > Propionibacteriales > Nocardioidaceae > Nocardioides > Nocardioides pakistanensis. Next base: position 63,597 of record NZ_BAAGUV010000034.1, read on the forward strand.
GGCCGGGTCGCGCCGATGATCGCGGCCGACACGTTCGGGTTCTGCAGCGTCCAGGCCACCGCGAGCTGGGCCAGCGAGAGCCCGGCCTCCTCCGCGATCGGCTTGAGCTGCTGCACGCGCTCGAGCACGTCGTCCTGCAGCGTGGAGGCGCCCAGCTGCCGGGCAGCGAGCTCGCAGTGCAGCAGGTGCGCGAGCAGCATATTGCGCTGCGGGTGACCGGCCGCGGTGCAGCAGGTGCGCGAGCAGCATGGTGCGCTGCGGGTGGCCGGCCGCGGGGGTCATCAGCGGCACGAGGGCCCCGGCAGGGTCCCCGGGCTCACTCCGCCGGCGGCCGCCCGACGCTGAGCGCCACGCTCACGACCTGTTCCACCTCGATCCCCTCGGCCGCGCGCACGACGTCCTTCAGCGGGAGCAGGTAGCGCCCGTCCTTGGGGAACAGGGCCGTGGTGAACTCGGTGTCGTTGATGCGCACCATGACCGGAACCTGGCCCCAGTACTCCACGCCCTTGGCGGCGAACTTGATGTCGGCACTCTCGTCCTCGGGAATGGCGACGAAGTAGAACGGCGCGGGCCCTCGCCACTCGATGACGGGACCCTCGAACTCGAAGTCCATGAACACCATCTGGTCAGTATCTCCACCTGTGGCACAGTTCGGGCGACACCAGACGCCCAGAGCCGACCTGCCCCATCGAACGAGGAGCGCCGATGAGCACCGCCCCCTCTCCCACCCGCACTCCCTCCGTCGCCGTCATCGGCACCGGGTTCGGCGGCCTGGCAGCGGTCATCGAGCTCAAGCGGCGCGGTTACGAGGACATCGTGGTCCTCGAGAAGGCGAGCGACGTCGGCGGCGTCTGGCGCGACAACACCTACCCAGGTGCAGCCTGCGACGTGCCCTCACCGTTCTACTCCTACTCGTTCGAGCCCAACCCGCGCTGGCCGCACCGTTTCTCCCGGCAGCCGGCGATCCTCGACTACGTCCGGCAGGTCGCCGACAAGTACGACGTGCGCCGGCACTGCCGCTTCGACACCGAGGTGCTCGGCGCCCACTTCGACGACGCCACCGGCAGGTGGACCGTCGAGGTCGACAACGGCGACCCGGTCGTCGTCGACGTCCTGGTGTCCGCCGTGGGGCAGCTCTCCCGCCCGGCGTACCCGGAGATCCCCGGACGCGAGCGGTTCGAGGGGCCGGCCTTCCACTCGGCGCGCTGGGACCACGACGTGGACCTCGCCGGCAAGCGCGTCGCGGTGATCGGCACCGGTGCGAGCGCGGTGCAGTTCGTGCCGGAGATCCAGCCGCAGGTGGCGCAGCTGACGGTCTTCCAGCGCTCGGCGCCCTACCTCCTCCCCCGCCCCGATCGGGAGTTCTCGCCGCTGCACCACCGCGTGTTCGAGAAGGTCCCGGTGACCGAGCTGGCCGAGCGCGCCACGTGGTACGGCCTGGTCGAGGGCCTGAGCGTCGCCTGGGTCTACGCCAAGCCGCTGGCCGCCGCGATCCGCGCGTGGTCCAAGCGGCACATGCGCAAGCAGACCGAAGGCAAGCCCGGGCTCTTCGAGAAGGTGTGGCCCGACTACCCCGTGGGCTGCAAGCGGATCCTGTTCTCCCACGACTACCTGCCGGCCCTGGTCCAGGACAACGTCGACCTGGTGACCGAGCCGATCAGCGAGATCACACCGCGAGGCGTCCGCACCGCCGACGGCGTCGAGCACGAGGCAGACGTGATCGTCTGGGGCACCGGCTTCAAGGCCACCGAGTTCCTCGCCCCGATGACGATCACCGGCTCGGGTGGCTGCCGGCTCGCCGACGAGTGGTCCGGCGGCGCGCACGCCTACTACGGCATGACCGTGCCGGGGTTCCCGAACCTGCTGGTGATGTACGGCCCCAACACCAACACCGGCGGCGGGTCGATCATCTACTTCCTCGAGGCCCAGGCGAAGTACCTCGGCGACTTCGTGGACCACCTGGCCCGGACCGGCGCCGCCCTCGCGGTGCGCCCCGAGGTCGAGGCCGCCTACGACGAGCGGATCCAGGCCCGGCTCTCCGGCAGCGTCTGGAGTGCCTGCAGCTCCTGGTACCGGCAGGCCGACGGCCGGATCACCACGAACTGGCCCACGCTGGGGATCGAGTACAAGGCCCAGGCCAGGTTCGACCCGGCCGACTACACCGTGGCCGGGTAGTCAGCAGCTCTCGGTCTCCTTGGCGCGGCACACGTCGTCGCCCGGACCCCCCTCGGCCTCGTCGTGGCCGAGCCCACCGAGCAGCCGGTCGTCGCCGTGGTCGCCCTCGAGCTCGTCGTTGCCCCGGTTGCCGTAGATCCTGTCGTTGCCGGCATCGCCCTCGAGGTCGTCGGCACCGAGGTTGCCGCAGATGACGTCGTTGCCGCCGCGTCCCTCGATCTCGTCGTTCCCGGCACGTCCGACGATCACGTCTCGACCAGCGGTGCCCTCGATCTCGTCCGGACCCGCCGTGCCGACGATGGTGGCGACGGAGCCGCCGCACCTCGGCGGCGCCGCGGCGACGCCTGCCGTGGTGAATGCGCCGAGCACAGCAGGCACGGTCACCGCGGCGGCCGTGGCCGTCAGGGCCAGTGTCGTCCTCAACCGCATGGTGTTCCTCCTTCACCTACGTAGGGCAGTTCGAACCCGCGCGGGAGCCAGGCGCGGTGCGACGAGTACGCCGAGCACGGCGGTCAACCAGTACCGGAACATCGCGTAGACCAGCACCCCAGCACTGCCTGCAACGGGTCGACCCCGAACGCCGTCAGGACGGCCACGGTGAGCGCCTCGCCGACCACCGGCATCCCGGCGACACCGAGCAGGGCCAGCACGACCCGGGTGCCCGACAGGGCGGTCGCGACCACCGCGAACCCCCAGGTGGGCCCGAAGGCGTGGGCGGCGGAGGCCAGCGCCACCACCGCGGCCATCTCGGCAGCGGTCGTCGCCGCGAGCACGGCCGTGGACCGTCCCGGGACCGCGCGTGCGGTGCGTGCCCCGTGCAGCAGCACCTCGCGCACCGAGCTCCTCATCCACATGCCACGAGCCCGGAGGTCGGGCCGTTCCGGGTCCTCGAAGGCCCAGCGGCGGAGCACGACGCCTCGCGCGAACAGCCCGCCCACCACCGCCGCGAGCGCGGTCCCCACGAGCGCCGGCACCGGAGCACCGAGCTCGAGGGTCAGCGCACCCCGCCACCAGTCGAAGCCGAGCCCCACTCCGGCGACCAGCACCCCGGCTGCCAGCTCGGCGACCAGCAGCAGGTCGACAGCCCGTCGCGGGTCGGCCCCACGCACCCCGCAGCTGCGGACATAGCGGTCCAGGTGGTCGTGCCGGGCCGTCGGTCCGCCGACGAGCTGCACCGCACTGGCCACCGCGGTCGCGAGCGCCGAGCGGCCCACGGCGATCCGTCGGCGGACCGCCTGCCGCAGTGCGAGCCCGAGCAGGAGGGGTACGGCGGCGTAGAAGGCGGCCGCGATCCCCACCCACCGCCACCGGGCGTCCGCCAGCGCAGTGCCGACCTCACCGAAGCCGACCAGCCCCAGCAGGAACGCGTAGCCCGCCAGCCCCACCGTGGCCGGGAGCCACAGCCGGCGCGGCCGGAGCAGGCCACTGGCCGCCTCCGGACCACCGCCGGCCACCGCCCGGACCGCGCCGAGCAGACCGGGGCGACGGCGTACCTCGCGCCGGGTGCGCGCCGACAGGGCGAACAGCTCCAGGCCGGGCAGCGCGCGTGCCATCGCGTCCTCGCCGAGGACGCGCAGCGCCGGGCCGACCGCCCGCTGAGGACCCACGAGCACCGACAGCGAGGCGACCAGCTCGGAGACGTCGCCGTCGACGTCCTCGGCCGACGCGCCCACGACGGCGTCGCCGAAGTCCAGCAGCCACGGGTCACCGGCCCGGTCCACCAGGACGTTGGCGCGGACCAGGTCCCGGTGCGCGATACCGGCGGCGTGCAGCCGGCAGACCTCTCGCCACACCGACTCGAGCAGGGCCTCGGAGACGTCGTCCGGATCGGCGGCGGCCAGGTCGTGGCCGTCGACCTCGCTGAGCACCACGACCGCGCCGGTGCGGTCTCCCCGGGCGAGCACCACCTCGGGCACCCGCACCCCCGCGTTGCGTGCCGCCATCGTCACGGCGGCCTCGTGGTCGGCGGCCTCCGGGAGCGGCACCATCGCCGAGATCTGCCGGCGTTCGGCCGAGGCGAGCAGGCGCATCGCCCGCAGCAGCAGGTCGTTGCGCCTCGGGTCGGGGTCCAGGACCTTGACGAACAGCCGCCCACCGGAGGTGGTGCGGACCCGGAAACGGGTGCGAGACCTCGGCGAACCCCTCGAGCGACTCGGCGTGCACGACGGGCACCCCCAACCGAGTCAGGATCGCGGCGACCTCCTCCGGCGTCCGACGCGCGCGGCTGGTCCCCACCAGCAGGTGTACGGCGGTGCCCACGAACCATCCGACCCGCGGCGCCACCGACCACGTCCAGGGGAAGGTGGACACCGCTGTAGATCCGGGCGAAGCCGACCAGCGCGGCCAGCGTCCACACCAGCCGGCGCCAGGGTCGTGACAGGTACGGTGCGGCGGCGGCTGCCATCGCCGTGGCCACTGCGGTGTGCCCGGAGACGAAGCCCGGCCCGCCGCTGGACCACTCCCGCGGCAGGTCGCCGAGGAACTCTGCCGGCCGCGGCCGCTCGATCAGCAGCTTCAGCAGCTGAGCGGTCAGCCAGGCGGCGATGCCGGCAGCCGCGATGCTGAGGCCGAGCCGGATCCGTCCCAGGACCAGGACCACCAGGACGCCGACGGCCAGCGGGGTCCACCGTCCGCCCAGCTGCTCGACGAGGTGCACCGGGGACAGCAGCCACGGGGGCAGGTCGTTGACCAGCCGGAAGACGTCGCGCTCGAACAGCGAGAGCCGGTCACGCTGGATCGCGAGCACGGTGAGGGTGAAGAGCACGGTGGCGATCGCGAGCCGGAGAAGGTCTCCGGCCCGCTCCGCCGCCTCCACCTCGCTCCAGCGCGTCGTCGCCGTCGACCGCGTCGTCCGCACCCTCCCAGCCAACGCCCTGTGCGTCGCGTGTGCCAGGGGCTTTGGCCCCACCTGGGGGCGAAACCCTGGGGTGCCCCGGCGCGCATCCTGGGGGACAAACCGCCCTAACGGCGCCCCATCGCGCAGCCGCGCTTCTTATGATCGGGCTCGGCCGGCCCGTCGAGGGGACGGCGGGGCTGGCCTCTCCGGGCAATCCCCGCCGCGGGCCGGCCCACACTCCTCAGCCCCAGAAGACGCGGTCCACCACGGCCCGCGCGCGACGGGTGACACGCAGGTAGTCGTTGACGAGCTCGTCCGACTCCCCGGGGCCGTAGCCGCACAGGTGCGCCACCGCGGCCTTCTCCCGGGTGTCGCGTGGCAGCGAGTCCGAGGCCCGGCCGCGCACGAGCATGATCGTGTTCCGCAGCCGGCTGGCCATCGACCAGGCCTGCTCGAGCGCGTCGGCGTCCTCGCGAGCGATCAGATCGGCCTCGACCGCGGCGTGCAACGCATCCACGGTGCGCGTCGTACGCAGCCCGAGGACTCGACCGGAGTGCTGCATCTGCAGCAGCTGCACGGTCCACTCCACGTCCGCCAGGCCCCCGCGGCCGAGCTTGAGGTGGGTCGCCGGGTCGGCCCCGCGGGGCAGCCGCTCCTCGTCGACGCGGGCCTTGATCCGGCGTACCTCCCGGATCTCCGCCGCGCCGATCCCGTCGGCCGGGAACCGCAGCGGGTCGATCAGCTCGGTGAACCGGGCGCACAGCTCCCGGTCGCCCACCGTCGCCTCGGCGCGCAGCAGCGCCTGTGCCTCCCAGACCGCCGACCACTTCGCGTAGTAGGCGGCGTAGGAATCGAGAGAACGCACCAACGCGCCCTGCCGACCCTCGGGACGCAGCGCGGTGTCGATGTCGAGCGCGGGGTCGTTGCCGGGCAGGGCGAGCAGCCGGGTCAGCTCGTTGACGACGTCACGCGCGGCGGTGGCTGCCTCTTCCGGCGCGGCACCGGGAAGCGGGTCGTGCACGAACATCACGTCGGCGTCGCTGCCGAAGCCGAGCTCGTGGCCACCGAAGCGACCCATGGCCACGATCGCCAGCCGGGTCGGGAGCCGGCCACCGCGCTCGGCTTCGACGGCCCGGGTGGCGACGGCGAGCGCGGCCTCGAGGGTCGCCGCGGTGAGGTCGGTCAGGGCAATGCCGATCTCGGCGACCTCGAGCGAGCCGACCAGCTGCGCCACGGCGATCCGGAACAGCTCGCGCCGGCGGACCGCGCGGACCACGGTGATCGCCTCCACCGGGTCCGGCTGCCGCTCGGCCCCGGCGAACATCTCCTTCTCCAGGGCCTCCCGGCCCAGCGGAACCAGCCCCCGGTCCTTGCTGAGCAGCGCCACCCCTTCCGGCTCGCGCTGCAGCAGGTCGGTGGCGTAGCGGCTCGAGGCGAGGATCAGCGCGAGCCGCATCGCGACCTCGCCCTCGTCGCGGAGCAGCCGGAGGTACCACGGTGTCGACCCGAGGGTCTCGGAGATCTTCCGGAAGCCGAGCAGGCCCGCGTCCGGGTCGGGGGCGTCGGCGAACCACTCGAGCATCGCCGGCAACAGGGTGCGCTGGATCGCCGCGGAGCGGGAGACCCCGCTGGTGAGCGCCTCCAGGTGCCGCAGCGCCTGCTCCGGGTCGAGGTAGCCCAGCGCGGCCAGCCGCTGCTTCGCCGCCTTCGGCGACAGCCGGGCCTCCTCGCCCGGCAGCTTGGCGACCGCCGCCAGCAGCGGCCGGTAGAAGAGCTTCTCGTGGAGCCGGCGCACCTCCTTGCCGTGCTGGCGCCACTGCCGGTCGAGCTCCTCGACCGGCTTCTTGCGGAACCCCATCGCCCGCGCGAGTGACCGCAAGGTCTCCTCGTCCTCGGGCAGGACGTGGGTCCGGCGCAGGTGGGACAGCTGCATCCGGTGCTCGAGGGTGCGCAGGAACCGGTAGGCGTCGTCGAGCGCGGCGCCGTCCTCGCGTCCGACGTAACCGCCTCGGGTCAGCTCGGCGAGGGCGCTGAGGGTGGTGGGCGGGCGTACGGCGGGGTCGGTGCGGCCGTGCACCATCTGCAGCAGCTGGACTGCGAACTCGACGTCGCGCAGACCGCCGGAGCCGAGCTTGATCTGCCGTTCGGCGTGGTGGGCCGGAATGTGCTCGACCACGCGCCGGCGCATCGCCTGCACGTCGGTGACGAACCCCTCGCGCTCGGCGGCGGTCCACACCATCGGCGTGATGCGCTCGTGGTACTCCCGACCGAGGGCGAGGTCACCGGCGACCGGACGGGCCTTGAGCAGCGCCTGGAACTCCCAGGTCTTCGCCCACCGCTCGTAGTAGCCCTGGTGGCTGCTCAGCGTGCGGACCAGCGGACCGGCCTTGCCCTCCGGACGAAGCGCGGCGTCGACCGGCCAGATCGTGCCCTCGGCGGTGTGCTCGGAGCAGATCTTGATCAGGTTCGAGGCCAGCTGGGTGGCCGCGCGGAGCGCCTGGGTCTCGTCGGCGCCGTCGGTGGGCTCAGCCACGAAGACCACGTCGACGTCGCTGACGTAGTTCAGCTCGTGTCCGCCGCACTTGCCCATCGCGACCACGGCGAGCCGACACGTCTCGGCCGCCTCCCCCACCCGGGTCCGGGCGATCGCCAGCGCAGCCTCGAGGGTGCCGGCGGCGAGGTCGGACAGCTCCGCGGCCACGTCGTCGACACCGACGCCGTGGGCGAGGTCGCGCGAGGCCAGCCGGAGCAGCAGCCGGCGATACTCCACCCGCAGGGCGTCGACGGCGGCCGCGTCCTCCAGCCCGCTCACCGGTGTCGCTGCCTGGGGGTCGGCGCCCACCGCCTGCAGGAGCGCCTCGCGGATCACGAACGCCGGGGCCCGCGTCGCGCCGAGGAGGGGGTCGGCCAGCTCCTGCCAGTGCTCGGGGTGGCGCAGCAGGTGGTCGCCGAGCGCGGAGCTCGCACCGAGCACCTGCAGCAGCCGCATGGCCAGGCCCTCGTCGTCGCACAGTGCCTCGACGAGCCGGCCGCCCTCGCCGGTCGCGTCCGCCAGGTCGGCGAGGTAGGCCACTGCCTGGTCGGGGTCGGCGGCGGCGCCGATCAGGTAGACCAGCTCGTCGGCGCCGTGGCCGATCTGCAGCAGCCGCTCGACCGTCGCGTCGGGATCGCGGAAGCCCAGCCTGGCGAGCGTTCCGGTCGTCGTCGTGATCCGGCGGCCCTTCACCACGAGGCGGCCACCACCCTGGTCATCGCGGCGAAGGTGTGAGCCAGCGGCCGCCAGGACTCGCGCAGCCCGTCGTGGGCGGCCGCGACCTGCGCCAGACGCTCGTCGACGTCGATCCCCTTCTCGGCCGCCGACGCCCGGTCGCTGTCCGCCCACGGGGCGACGATCTCCTCCCCCGCCTCGGGATGCCACTGCACGCCCCACACGGTCGGCGCGAACCGTGCCGCCTGCACCTCGGCCTCCGGCGTCGCGGCCAGCACGACCGCGCCCGGCGGCACGTCGCCGACCACGTCGTTGTTCCACTGCACCGCCGCGCGCGCACCCCTCACCGGGCCGAGCAGCGGGTCCTCCTTCGCCGCGGACCACCAGCCCACGTCGAGCACGCCGATCTGCGGGCCACGCGGGTTCTGGTGCACCGACCCGCCGAGCGCGAGCGCGGCGAGCTGGTGGCCGAGACAGATCCCGAGTGCCGGCACCCCGTCCCGCGCCGCGAGGGTCAGCAGCCGTCGAGTGGCCGGCAACCACGGGTGCTCCTCGTCCGCGTCGGCGTCCATCGGGCCGCCGAGCACCAGCAGGCTCCGGTGCCGGTCGAGCCCGTCGGGCAGCTCGTCGCCGGCGTACGGCCGTCGTACGTCGAGCACGCAACCGGCCTCCTCGAGCCACTCCCCCACCCAGCCGGGCGGGCACTGAGCCGCGTGCTCGACGACCAGGACCGGTTGCTGTGTCACGATCGCGAGGCTACCGCTGCCCGGTCAGATGACGGGCAGCATCAGGTCGCGCTCGAAAGCCGAGACCTGACCTCGGTAGGCCTCCCACTCCGCGCGCTTGTTGCGCAGGAAGAAGTCGTAGACGTGCTCGCCGAGCGTCTCGGCGAGCAGCTCGCTGTTCTCCATGACGTTGATCGCCTCGTAGAGGGTCTTCGGCAGCGGGTCGATGCCCAGCGACTTGCGCTCGCGGTCGTTGAGCGACCAGACGTCGTCCTCGGCCTCGGGCGGGAGCTCGTAGCCCTCCTCGATGCCCTTCAGGCCGGCGCCGAGGATCACCGCGAACGCCAGGTAGGGGTTGCACGCCGCGTCGAGGGTGCGCAGCTCGATGCGCGTCGACTGACCCTTGTGCGGCTTGTACATCGGCACCCGCACCATCGCGGAGCGGTTGTTGTGGCCCCAGCAGATGTAGGCCGGCGCCTCGCCGCCGCCGATCAGCCGCTTGTAGGAGTTGACCCACTGGTTGGTGATCGCGGTGATCTCCGCGGCGTGCGTGAGGATGCCGGCGATGAACCGGCGGCCGGTCTGCGACAGCTGGTACTCCGACCCGGCGGAGAAGAAGGCGTTCTTGTCGCCCTCGAACAGCGACACGTGCGTGTGCATCCCCGAGCCCGGGTGCGTGGTGAACGGCTTGGGCATGAACGTCGCCCAGATCCCCTGGGACAGCGCTACCTCCCGGACCACGGTCCGGAAGGTCATGATGTTGTCGGCCGTGGAGAGAGCGTCGGCGTATCGCAGGTCGATCTCCTGCTGCCCCGGGCCGCCCTCGTGGTGGCTGAACTCCACGGAGATGCCCATCGCCTCGAGCATCGTGATCGCCTCGCGGCGGAAGTCGGCGCCCGAGCTCTGCGCTGTGTGGTCGAAGTAGCCGCTGCGGTCCACCGGCACCGGCTCCACGCCGGGCTCGGGCTGGTCCTTGAAGAGGTAGAACTCGATCTCGGGGTGGGTGTAGAAGGTGAACCCGCTCTCGGCGGCCTTCGCCAGGGTGCGCTTGAGCACGAACCGCGGGTCGGCGTACGACGGCGAGCCGTCGGGCATCACGATGTCGCAGAACATCCGGGCCGTCGCGGGGCCCTCACCCCGCCAGGGCAGGATCTGGAAGGTGGTCGGGTCCGGCTTGGCGAGCATGTCGGCCTCGTAGACCCGGGCGAACCCCTCGATCGCGGAGCCGTCGAAGCCGATCCCCTCCGCGAACGCGCCCTCGAGCTCGGCCGGTGCGATCGCCACGGACTTCAGCGAGCCGAGCACGTCGGTGAACCACAGGCGCACGAAGCGCACGTCGCGCTCCTCGAGCGCCCGGAGAACGAAGTCTTCCTGCTTGCCCACGGGGCCTCCTGACTCATCGCGGCACGACGGGCCGCCCATTGCGCGCTCAGTGTGGCGAGGTCATGTTTCGGTGCTGTTAACGAGCGCTGTGGGGGACTGTCCGGACCCGTTACAACCTAACGGATCGGGTTACTGTGCACGTGTGCCCCAGCTGAGACTTGCCCTTGCCCAGGTGAACCCGACCGTCGGCGACCTGCCCGGCAACGCCGCGATCGTGCGCGAGTGGTCGCGCAAGGCCGACGAGGCAGGCGCCCACCTCGTCGCCTTCCCGGAGCTCGTGCTCAACGGCTACCCGGTCGAGGACCTCACCTTCCGCACCTCGTTCCTCGCCCGCACGAAGGAGACGCTGCAGGCACTCGCGGCCGACCTCGCCGCCGACGGTCTCGGCCACCTGGTCTGCGTGGTCGGGTTCATCGACACCGCCGAGAAGGCTGCCGACCGCCTCGGTGTGCCGAAGGGGTCCCCGCTCAACTCCGCCGCGGTGATCCACGACGGCCGGGTCGTCGCGACCTACAACAAGCACCACCTGCCCAACTACGGCGTGTTCGACGAGGCCCGCTACTTCGTGCCCGGGGACACCACGCAGGTGATCCGGGTGCACGGCGTCGACGTCGCGCTGAGCATCTGCGAGGACATCTGGCAGGACGGCCCGTCGGTCAACGCGCGCAAGGCGGGCGCAGGGTTGCTGCTGGTGCTCAACGGCTCGCCGTTCGAGGCGAAGAAGGACGATGCCCGTCTGGAGCTGGTGGCCTGTCGGGCCCGCGAGGCGGGCGCCCCGCTGGCGTACGTGAACATGGTCGGCGGCCAGGACGAGCTCGTGTACGACGGCGACTCGATCGTCGTGGACGCCGCCGGCGAGACCCTGGCCCGTGCGGCGCAGTTCGTCGAGGAGCTGCTCGTGGTCGACCTCGACCTTCCGCGGGCCACCGACGACCTGCCCGGCGAGGAGGAGAAGGAGGGTGGGCTGCGGGTCCGGCGTACCGTCATCAGCGAGGACCCGGTCCCCGCCTACGACCCGCAGCCGGGCACCCTCGCGGAGCGGATCCACGACCACGCCGAGGTCTACGAGGCGATCGTCGTCGGCCTGCGCGACTACGTTCGCAAGAACGGGTTCTCCAGCATCCTGCTGGGCATGTCCGGCGGCATCGACTCCACCCTGTGCGCTGCGATCGCCTGCGACGCGATCGGCGCCGAGAACGTCTACGGCGTCTCGAACCCCAGCGAGTACTCCAGCGAGCACTCCAGGACCGACGCCGCCGACCAGGCCGAGCGCACCGGGCTGAACTTCCGCACGGTCCCGATCGCCGGAATGGTCAACGCGTTCCAGGACGAGCTGAAGCTGACCGGGCTGGCGCTCGAGAACCTCCAGGCCCGGGTCCGTGCGGTCATCTGGATGGGCCTGTCCAACCAGGAGGGCCACCTGGTGCTCGCCTGCGGCAACAAGAGCGAGCTCGCCGTGGGGTACTCCACGATCTACGGCGACGCCGTCGGCGGCTTCGCCCCGATCAAGGACATCTGGAAGACCCAGGTGTGGGAGCTGGCCCGGTGGCGCAACGAGGAGGCCGAGCGGCGCGGCGAGACCCCGCCGATCCCGCCGAACACGATCAGCAAGGAGCCGAGCGCCGAGCTCGCCCCCGGTCAGCGCGACAGTGACTCGCTGCCGCCGTACGACCTCCTCGACGACATCCTCGACGACTACATCGAGAAGGACAGCGGCTCCGCCGAGCTGGTCGCGCACGGCTTCGATGCCGAGACCGTGGAGAAGGTGCTGCGGCTCGTGGACCGCGCGGAGTACAAGCGTCGTCAGTTCCCGCCCGGCCCGAAGATCTCGGTGCGCAACTTCGGCCGGGACCGGCGGCTGCCGATCACGAGCCGCTGGCGGGAAGTGGCGCAGCCCGGTTCGTGACCGCGTGACCGGCGCCACAGTGTCTCCCCCGGCGGCCGAGGACTAGCCTCGGAGGTGGTCCGGGGACTCCATCGGGGAGCCTCGAGAACACCACCGGAGGACGATCATGAGCGAGACCACCGCGCCGTACGGTTCGGGTCCGGCGCAGGGCACCGCACCGGTCAAGCGGGTACGCACCCACCACCTGCGCGAGATGAAGCAGCGCGGCGAGCGCTGGGCGATGCTCACCGCCTACGACCAGTACACCGCGCAGATCTTCGACGAGGCCGGCATCCCGGTGATGCTGGTCGGCGACTCCGCGTCCAACAACGTCTTCGGCAACGAGACCTCCCTGCCGGTGACCGTCGACGAGCTGATCCCGCTGGTGCGCGCGGTGACGCGCTCGGCCAGGCGTGCGCTGATCGTCGCGGACCTGCCGTTCGGCTCCTACCAGGCGTCGGCGGAGCAGGCCTTCCACACCGCGGTCCGGTTCATGAAGGAGGCGAACGCGCACGCGGTGAAGCTCGAGGGCGGCGAGGAGATGGTGCCGCAGGTCGAGCTGCTCACCCGGTCCGGGATCCCGGTCATGGCGCACATCGGCTTCACCCCGCAGTCGGAGCACAACCTCGGTGGGTACCGCGTGCAGGGCCGCGGCGACGCAGCCCAGCGGCTGGTCGCCGAGGCGAAGGCGCTCGAGGCCGCCGGAGCGTTCGCGATCGTCATGGAGATGGTCCCCGGTGACGTGGCCGCCGAGGTCACCGCGACGCTGTCGATCCCGACGGTCGGCATCGGCGCGGGCGTGCGTTGCGACGCGCAGGTGCTGGTCTGGCAGGACATGGCCGGGCTGCGCACCGGTCGGCTGCCGCGGTTCGTGAAGAAGTACGCCGACCTGCACGGCGTACTCCTCAAGGCCGCCCAGGACTACGCCGCCGACGTCGCAGCCGGCACCTTCCCCGCCGACGAGCACACGTTCTGAGGCGCGACGGTCAGCGGTTGAGCATCCCCGCGAACCACACCGCGGTGGCGACGAACGGCAGGGCCACCACCCGGTAGGGGCGGGTGGTGAACCAGGCGACCATGAGCGCGAACAGGACCAGCCACACCAGCGGCAGGACCACCAGCGTGACCACGTCGGGCAGCACGATCGCCGACCACGCGTAGAGGAACAGCGTGGTGGCCATGCCGGCCGCCCCGATGAACGGTCCGGACTGGGCCAGGTTCAGCTTCACGCGGGGACGGGACCGCGCGGCGCGGTCACTCCTCCTCCTCGTCGTCGTCCTTCCAGCGAGGGTCGTTGTCCCACTCCTCGTTGCGCTCCTCGACGTGCTCGAGCGCGCGTGCCGCCTCCGCCTCGGTCGGGTAGGGCCCGAGCCGGTCCGCGTTCTTGCAGCCCTCCCGGCCCTCGACGCGATGGTGCTTGAGGCAGTACCAGTACTCGGCTTCCATGCCAGGGCTCCTGTTCTGGGTCGACGGACGCGCACATGGTGTCCCGCGACTCAGAAACTACACTCGTCCTCGTGACTCCCATCGCCCCCGCGACGATCTCGCCCCGCCGACCGGTCCCGCCGCACATCCCGCGGCCGGAGTACGTCGACCGCGACGCCCCCGCGCCGTTCACCGGCTCGGAGGTCAAGGACGCCGAGACCATCGAGCGGATGCGCGTGGCTGGCCGGCTCGCGGCGCAGGCGCTGCAGCTCGTCGGCAAGCACGTCGCACCCGGCGTCACCACCGACGAGCTCGACCGGATCGGTCACGAGTTCCTGGTCGACAACGGTGCCTACCCGTCGACGCTGGGCTACCGCGGCTTCCCGAAGTCGCTGTGCACCAGCGTCAACGAGGTGATCTGCCACGGCATCCCCGACAGCCGGGTGATCGAGGACGGCGACATCGTCAACATCGACATCACCGCCTACATCGACGGGGTGCACGGCGACACCAACGCGACCTTCCTCGCCGGCGACGTCGACGAGGAGAGCCGGCTGCTCGTCGAGCGCACCGAGGAGTCGCTGCGCCGGGCGATCAAGGCAGTCAAGCCGGGCCGCCAGGTCAACGTGATCGGCCGCGTGATCGAGTCCTACGCCAAGCGGTTCGGCTACGGCGTGGTCCGCGACTTCACCGGGCACGGCATCGGCACGCACTTCCACTCCGGGCTGATCATCCCCCACTACGACGAGCCGGCCTACAACACCGTGATCGAGAAGGGGATGACCTTCACGATCGAGCCGATGCTGTGCCTGGGCACCTACCAGTGGGACATGTGGGACGACAACTGGACGGTCGTCACCAAGGACAAGCGTCCCAGCGCGCAGTTCGAGCACACCCTGCTCGTCACCGACGACGGCGCGGAGATCCTCACCCTCCCCTGAGGGGTCGGCTGCTACCGCAGGTCGTCGTACGACGAGCCGCCGGACTCGGCCATCCGACGCTCCACGCGCAGCACCCCGGCCTCGTGCTCGGGGTCGCCGGACATCGCGGCGGCGAGCCGCATGTGCGGGAGCGCGTCGGAGTAGCGCGACTGCCGCTCCAGCACGCGGCCGAGCGCGAACCGCGCCCACACGTCGGTCGGCGCCTGCTCCACCAACACGGCGAGCTCGCTCTCTGCCTTGCCGAGCTGGGCGGTCTGGAAGTACGCCCACGCGCGCAGCGTCCGCAGGCTCGTCGAGGAGGGCTCGGTCTCGATCGCCGGGTCGAGGATCTCGATGGCCTGCTTGGGAGAGCGGTCCTCGAGCAGCTCCCACGCACGGTGGTAGACGTCGGCGGGGTGGTTGACCCGGCCCGGCATCTCGAACGTCATCGTGGTGCTCCCTTCGCTCCCGCGCTCTGGACACAACGACCGGTCACGGCCGGACATTCCCGGCGCTTGAACGGATGAGCCGGCCTGTAGGCCGGGTTCTGTTCCCGGGCATCTCACGATGCCCGATCGGCGACCATCCATCTAGGGCTGCCGTTGCCGACAGCCTCGTGCGGTCTACCCGCGGACTCGGGCGGGCCGCCCTCGATCGTCCGCGCAGGTGGTGGCCTTCCGGCCGCCACCCTCTCTTGACCTTGCTCCAGGTGGGGTTTACCGAGCCGCACCGGTCACCCGGCACGCTGGTGGTCTCTTACACCACCCTTTCACCCTTACCGCCCGTGTCCGAGGACACGAGCGGCGGTCTGCTCTCTGTGGCACTGTCCCGCGGGTCACCCCGGGTGGGTGTTACCCACCACCTCGCCCTGTGGAGCCCGGACCTTCCTCGGGGGGCTTGCGCCCCACGCGGCCGCCCGGCCGGCTCATCCGGGTCAAGGATAGCCCTCAGGCGAGCTCGAAACGCACGCTCCGGCTCGCCGGGTCGGCCTGCGCCAGCCGGACGGTCACCTCGGTGCCGAGCGGCAGCTCCCGCGTCCCCGTGACCGGCGCCTCGATCGCCGGGTCCTGGACGACCACCTCGCCCTTGCGCGGGTCGTCGCCGTCCACCGAGACGACGACCCCGGCGAAGGTCCGGCCGACCGAGTGCCGCAGCACCTCGGCCTCGACGAGGTTCAGGATCGCGTTCTCGTACTGGTTGGCTCGCTGGCCCGAGGTCTGCATCGTGGCCGGCAGCTCGGCGAGCTTTGCCAGGACCCAGTCGGGCACGTCGGTGCCCGCGCACAGCGCGACACAGATCTCGGCGGCGTAGCGGTCCACGAGTCGTCGGAGCGGTGCGGTGACGTGGGCGTACTCCGAGGCGAGCGCCGAGTGCTCGGCCTGCTCCGGGACGGCGCCGTTGAACCCGACGTACCCCGAGCCGCGCAGCAGGCGAGTGCTGGCCACCACCATCGCGGCGTGCGCGGGCCGGGTCGGGTCCAGCGACCGGATGAAGTCGGGGTAGAGCTGCTCGGCCGGCCACTCGATGCCCAGGGCGCGCGCGGTGCGGTGCAGCCGCTGCACGTCGCGGGAGTCGGCCGGTGGCAGGGTGCGCAGCAGCCCGACCCGGGCGTAGATCATCAGGTCCGCAGCGGCCATGCCGGTGAGCAGCGAGATCTGGGCGTTCCACTCCTCCACCGGGTGCATGCTGCGGAAGGACAGCGACCACCGGTCGCCGTCGATGTCGATCTCTTGGGCCGGCAAGGGCAGCGAGACGCCGCCCCGCTCGGCCTCGCGGTGCCGGCGCAGCTCCCCCACCTCACGCAGCAGGCCGAACATCTCGTCGGCCCGCCCGGCGTCGACCTCCCGCTGCACCGACTCGTAGTCGAGCTTGGCTCGGCTGCGCACCATCGCCCGCTGCACCACGACGTCGGTGCCCTCGCCGGACTCGTCGACCTTGATCGTCCACAGCAGCGCGGGCCGCGCCTGGCCCGGGAGCAGCGAGGCGGCGTCCTCGGACAGCACGGTGGGGTGCAGCGGGATCTTCGAGTCGGCGCCGTACAACGTCTCACCGCGCCGGTTCGCCTCGACGTCGACCGGGTCCCCTGGCCGCACGAAGGCGGCGACGTCGGCGATCGCGTAGTGCACGACGTACCCGCTGCCCTCCCGCGCGATGTGCATCGCCTGGTCGAGGTCCTGCGCCGAGGCCGGGTCGATCGTGACCAGCGGCAGCTCGGTGCGGTCGAGGTCGGGCAGCCGCGGACTGCGCGCCGCCTCCTCGGCAGCGGCCAGCACCTCCGGCGGGAACTCCGGAGTCACGCCCAGCTCCGCGCGGATCGTCTCGACCCCCTTGCGCAGCTCGCTTCCGTCGGCGTGATGGACGCGGACGACGTGTCTCGTCACGGCGGGACTCCTCGCGGTCGGGGGCGACCCTGCTCAGCATAGGCTGGCGCGCGTGCTGATCCTGCTGCCGCCGTCCGAGGGCAAGACCGCTCCCCGCCGCGGGAGACCGCTCGACCTTGCCGCACTGAGCTTCCCCGCGCTCACCGAGGCCCGGTCGGAGGTGCTCGACGCGCTCGTCTCCCTGTGTACGACGGGCGGGGCCGACGCCGCGGGCGACGCAGGCAAGGCCGCCGAGGTGCTGGGCCTCGGCAAGACCCAGGCCGACGAGGTGGCCCGCAACGCCGAGCTGCGCACCGCGCCGACCGCGCGCGCCGACCAGGTCTACTCCGGGGTCCTCTACGAGGCCCTCGACCTCAGCCGGCTCGACGCGGCAGCCAAGAGGCGGGCGAGCGGGCGGCTGGCCGTCACGTCGGCGCTGTTCGGGCTGGTGCGTCCCGGCGACCGGATCCCGGCGTACCGGCTCTCGGGCACGGTGTCGCTGCCCGGGATCGGGCCCGTCGCGACGTACTGGAACAGCCGGCTCGGCGAGGCCGTCCAGGAAGCCGCCGGCCGCGGCCTCCTGGTCGACCTGCGCTCGTCGACGTACGCCTCGTTCTGGCGGCCCGACCCGGACATCGCCCGCCGCGTGGTCACCGCGCGGTTCCTGCACGAGGTCGACGGCACCCGCAAGGTGGTCTCGCACTTCAACAAGGCGACCAAGGGCCGGCTGGTCCGCAGCCTGCTCGAGGACGGCGGCAGCCCCGCCACCCCGGCCCGGTTCGCCGAGCAGCTGCGCGACCTCGGCTGGCACGTCGAGCTCGGCCCGGCCGGCCGGCAGGGCACCCAGCTCGACGTGCTGGTCAGCGAGCTCTGACCGGCACCGATGGGTCCTCCCCCACCTCGTCGGGGGGTCCGAGGACCGACGGAGGACCCTGACCCCGGCCGCGAGTGCTTCCTAGGGTGGGACCGGAGGGGTTCCCATGGGGGAGGTGCGGACCGCGTCCCTGCCCGCGACGACACGCGAGGCCCGGTTCACGGCGATGCTCGGCTACACCGCGGCCCTGGTGGGCTGGACGGTCCTGGTCGGCCTGCCCAGGCAGACGTTCACCGCGTTCGCGTGGATCTGGCTCGCGACCGTCGCATGGAACGCCGGGGCGCCGTGGCGCGTGCACCTGGCCTTTCCCCGGGACTGGGGTCTGCCGCTGCTGGTGCTGACGGTGTACCTCTACAGCCGGGGCCTGGCCGACGACCTCGGCCTCGCCGCGGTGCACCTGACCGAGCCCGTGGCGGCGGACCGGGCGCTGTTCGGCGGGGTGCTGCCGACCGAGTACCTCCAGGCCGCGCTGTGCGGGGTCCCGTGCGAGCGCAGCTCGCCGCCGGCCTGGTACGACGTCGTGCTGACCACCGTCTACTACTCGCACTTCTTCGTCGCGCTGACGACGGCAGCGGTGCTGTGGCTGCGCAACCGTGCCGCCTGGGTGCCCTACATGCGCCGCTACCTGACGCTTAACATCGTGGCGCTGGTGGTCTACCTCGCCTACCCGATGGCGCCACCGTGGCTGGCGGTCCGCGACGGCGCGGTCTCCCCCGGCGTCGCCCGGATCACCGGCCGCGGCTGGTACGACCTGCGTGACGTGGGCTGGCACGACCGGTTCTCCGCGGTGGGCAACCCGGTCGCGGCGATGCCGTCGCTGCACGCGGCGATCGCGCTGTTCGTCGCGCTCTACGCCATCTCCCGGTGGCGCAGCCGGTGGCGCTGGCTGCTCCTGCTCTACCCGACGGCCATGTCGTTCATGCTCGTGTACTACGCCGAGCACTACGTGGTCGACGTCCTCGCCGGTTTCGGCTGCGTCGGTCTCGTGCTCGCGGTGTGTGCGGCATGGGAGCGTCGGCGCCCGCGGGGATCACCGTGACCGCCGTACGCCGGGCACCGGGAGGTGCTAGGCGAACGACCAGCGCATCGTCATGACCGGGTCGTAGGTGCCCGGCGAGGGGTAGAGCCGCGAGGCCCGCTCACAGCCGGCGACGACGCTGCACCGGACCGCGGCGACGTACTTCCTCCCGACCGGCTGGAGCAGCAGCCGACGGTCGGACTCCCACTCGACGAAGCCGAGGAACATCGGTGCCCGGTAGGTGCGCAGGAGCGTGCCCTCGGCACGACGGACCTGCACCATCCGCGGCCCGATCCCGTCGGTGAGGATCGGCACGGTGACCATCCGGCTGCCGTCGGGCGAGAACAGCCAGGGCACGTCCCGGCACGAGCGCCACAGCACGACGTTCGGGCGGCTGAGCCGGACGGTCTTCTGGCACTCCTCCCACGCGACCGTGGGGTGAGGAACCCTGACCACCAGCCGGTCTGCGGCGATGTCGGCCGAGGCGGGGCGGGCGACGATCAGCCGCACCCGGTCCCGCGCCGGGTTCCACCAGTAGGTGCGGCTGTTCACACCGGTCACGACCATCCGGGTCACGCCGTAGTCGCTGACCTCGGCACCGTAGTCGGCGAACGTCCGGGTGCCCACCAGCTCGCCGGTGCGCGTGCGCACGACCCGGACCCGTGTCGCCGGCCGCACCGGGGTGGTCAGCGCCAGCCGGCTGCCGTCCGCGGACAGGGTCGGTGTGGTGTTCTGACCCAGCCGCTGCAGGATCTTCCTGCTGCCGTCGGCCCGGACCAGGTGCACGGTGTAGCTGTCGAAGTCCGCGTTGGCGGTCTCGACGACGTAGTCGTCGCCGACGGTGCCCAGCAGCCACGTGGCGGAGGCACCGGGCACCGAGACCGGGACCCGGACGTCGCCGTCGACGAGCACCTCCTCCTGCAGGTGCGGCAGCGGGGTGTCGGCTCCCCGCTCGAGCTGGGCCGGGTAGAGGGTGACCCCGTCGGGGTACCCGTCGTCCACGGCCGACGCGGCGACCGTGGCCGACGACAGCACCGCTGCGGGCGCGAGGACGAGAGCGGCGCTGAGGCCGGCGACAACAGACCTGAACATGGCTCCTCCCGGAGGTTCACCTCCAGTCTCGACCCGTCCCCGCCACGGGTGAACCGCCCAGTTGCATCGTCCGGCTCGGGACGTTGGGCACTGGGGTCGCCGACCTGGCCGGGCGTCACCGGCCGATGAAGGCGGTCTCCATCGGCCGGGCGTTGAACATCCGCAGGGACGCCGTACCGTCCTCGAACCACGAGATCACGGTGACCGACGCGGGAGCGAGCTCCATCTTGTAGACCGCGTCGAGCGGCGCACCGAGCGCCATCCGCACCAGCAGCTTGATCGGGGTCACGTGGGTCACCGCGAGCACCGCCTTGCCCGGATAGCTGCTCAGCAGCCGGTCGCGGGTGCGGCGCACCTTGGTGTCCATGTCCTTGAACGAGTCACCGGTGCCGCCGGGGGCGACGTCGAGCGAGCCGAGCCACGCGTCGAGGTCGTCGGGGTAGGCCTGCTGGACCTCGTGGAAGGTCAGTCCCTCCCAGGTGCCGAACGCGGCCTCGGCGAGCCCGTCCTCCACCTCGACCTCGTGGTTGAGACGCTCGGCGATGATCTGCGCGGTCTCCCGGGTACGCCGCAGCGGGGAGCTGAGCACGACGTCGATCTCGTCGCCGAGCGGGGCGAGCCAGTCCGCGACGGCACGCACCTGGGCCAGGCCGTCGGCGTTGAGCGAGGGGTCGTGGCCGCCGCGGCCGCTGAACCGCTTGTCGGTGGTGTGGTCGGTGGCGCCGTGCCGGACCAGCACCAGGGTCGTCGGGGAGCCGAGGTCCTTGCTCCAGCCGACCATCCGGGCGTCGGCGACGGGCTGCTCCTCCACGGGCACCTCCGCGGCGCGGGTGCGCCGGGTGGGTCGGCCGGTGGCCTCGTCGAGGGCACGGTTGAGCAGCGCGTCGGCGTCCTTGTTGCGCTCGCGCGGGATCCAGGTCCACACGGTGCCGAACGGCGCGAGCCGGTTGGCGGCCATCGCCAGCGGCTTCATGTCCGGGTGCTTGATCTTCCAGTTGCCCGACATCTGCTCGATGACGAGCTTGGAGTCCATCCGGACCTCGAGCTCGGCACCGGGCGCGTGCTCGTTGTAGAGCTCGAGCCCGGCGATCAGCCCGCGGTACTCCGCGACGTTGTTCGTGGCGACGCCGATGTGCTCGGCACGCTCGGCGATCACCGCGCCGGTCCGGGCGTCCTTCAGCACCGACCCGTAGGCCGCCTCACCGGGGTTGCCTCGCGAGCCGCCGTCGGCCTCGATGACGACGGAGGTCGGCCGCTCGACCATCAGATGCCGGACTCCGAGGTGCGCACCAGGATCCGGTTGCACTCCTCACAGCGGAGCACCTCGTCCGAGGGCGTCTTCGCGATGTCGGCGAGCTCGGAGGCGTTCAGCTGCAGGCTGCAGCCCCCGCAGCTGCGGGCCCGGAGCGCTGCTGCGCCCACCCCGCCCTTCTGCTCGCGCAGCCGGGTGTAGAGGTTCATCAGGTCCTCGGGCATGTCACCGGCGGTGACCTTGCGCTCGCCCGCGGTCGCGGCGAGCTGCTCCTCGATCTCGGCCCGGGCCTGGTCGAGTGCTGCCGTGGCGGTGGCGATCTGCTCGTCGAGCTCGGCGATCCGGGCGGTGAGCGAGTCGTGCCCGGACTGGGCCTTCTCGAGCTTCTCCATCACCTCCAGCTCGGCGTCCTCGAGCTCGGAGATCCGTCGCTCGAGCGAGACCAGCTCGCCCTGCATCCGCTCCAGGTCCTTCGGGTTGGTGATCAGCCCCTGGTCCATCCGGTCCTGGTCCCGCTTGCGCCTGGCCTTGACCTGCTCCACGTCGGCGTCGGCGCGCTTCTGCTCGCGGGTCAGGTCGTCGACGACGATCCGGGCGTCCCGGGCGGCGTTGTCGAGGTCGGTGCGCCGGGCGGTGAGCTCCTTGAGCTCGGCGATCTGCGGCAGCGTGGCGAGCCGGTGCCGGAGCTGGTCCTGCCGGGAGTCCAGCTCCTGGACGTCCAACAGCTTCAGCTGGGCGAAGGGGTCGGCTTTCACTCTGCTCCTCGGAGGGGTCGGTCGGCGGTGGGCCCCGTCGTCAGGGGCGGAAGGTCCACGGGTCGGTGCACGTGGTGCTCACCCGGACGTCAACGTTATCCCCTCGGCGGCCTGCCTCCTCCACCAGCGTGCGCTCGAGAACCGGCAGCCAGGTCCACTCGGCCGCCCAGTGCGCGACGTCGACCAGGGCCGGGCCGCCGTGCTCGAGGAACTCCGCGGCCCGGTGGTGCCGCAGGTCGGAGGTGACGTAGACGTCCGCCCCCGTGCCCAGCACCGTGTCGAGGAGGAAGTCCCCGGCGCCGCTGGTGACGGCGACGGTCTCCACACGACGGTCGGGGTCACCGCCGACCCGGACCCCGTGGCTGGTCCGGGGCAGTACGTCGGCCACGTGCGCGGCGAACTCGCGGAGCGTCGTCGGCGCCGCGAGCCTGCCGATCCGGCCACTGCCCCGCGCCGCCTTGCCGGAGCCGGGCACGTCGGCGAGCTCGATCACGTCGTAGGCCGGCTCCTCGTAGGGGTGCACCGCCGTCAACGCCTCCAGCACCTGGCGGCGGCGCCCTCGTGGCAGGACCGCCTCGACCCGCGCCTCGGCGACGACCTCCACCTCACCCACGCGGCCGATCGCAGGCGTGGCACCGTCGAGCGGCCGGAACCTGCCCTCCCCCTCGGCGGTGAACGTGCAGCTGTCGTAGTCACCGATGTGTCCGGCGCCGGCCTGGGTCAGCGCGGCCCGGACCTCCTCGGCGTTCTCGTGCGGCACGAAGGTGACGATCTTGTCCAGCGGGTCGCCGGGGTCGGGGACGATGACCTCCGGGGCCGCGATCCCGAGCGCGAGCGCCAGCGACTCGTTGACCCCTCCGGCCGGGGCGTCGGCGTTGGTGTGCGCCGCGAACAGCGCGCACCCACCCCGGATCAGCCGGTGCAGGACCCGTCCCTTCGGGGTGGTCGCGGCCACCGAGTGGACGCCCTTGAGCAGCAGCGGGTGGTGCACCACGAGCAGGTCCGCGCCCCACTCGAGCGCCTCCTCGACCACGGCCGGTGCCGGGTCGACCGCGAGCATGATGCGCTGCACGGGCTGCTCAGGGTCACCGCACACCAGGCCGACCGCGTCCCAGTCCGAGGCGAGCGCCGGCGGGAACCACCGGTCCATCAGGGCGGTCACGTCACGCAGCTGCAGGCTCATGGCGCGAGCCTAGACAGGCCGGTGCCGCTGGTGCACCTGCACCCGGGCGAGTCGCGGAGCGTCGTACCCGAGGGATCAGCCGGCCCGGAGGCCGACGCTGCGCAGCGGCTGGGCCGCCCGCGGTTCGGCGGGCCGCGCCACGGCCGGGACGACCGTGGGGTCGGAGTGCTGCACGGGTCGGGTGACCTCGACGATCCGGCGACGTGCGCGCAGGTTGAGCCGGAGCCGCTGGCAGCGGTTGCACGGGTTGAGCGCGTCGCAGCACCGGGCACCGCGCAGCTCTGCGGCGAGCTGCTCCGCCTCGACCTCGAGGTCGCGGAGATCGCGCATGAGATGCCTCCCGGATACGTGGAACGACGACCAGTGGTGCCCTTTTCCCGAGAGTGAGAGTCACGCTATCGAGACGAAAACGGACATAACAGGTCCCCACGCCCAAAGTGGCCGATCGATGGACCAGACCACCCGAACGGGCCGGTCCCGGACACCGCGACGTAGTCCATCAGGATGAGAACCTTCTCATCGCGGTCTCACGTCGATCCCACGCACGAGCGGCACACTGGTCGCGTGAGCATCTTCCTGAAGGTCGCGGTCGGACTGCTGCTGACCCTGCCCCTGGGCGCCTACGTCGCCGGCACCCTGGTCGCGTCGCAGGCGAGCATGCCCGAGGAGCGCGCACCCATCGTGGTGGAGTCGTCGCCCTCGAGCAGTACGACGGCCACGCGCCCCTCCCCCAGCGTCCCCACCCCGGACGACCGCCGTCCGGACGACCGGAACTCCAGCCATGGAGGGTCAGGCGACGACGACTCCGACGGCAGCGGGCACGACGACCCCGACGACGTGGAGGTCGTGCGCCCCAGCCCGCATGAGATAGAGGACGAACGCGAGGACCGTGCGGACGAGGCCGCGGACGCCCGCGAGGACGCCGCCGACGAAGCCGAGGACGCGGCGGAGGATGCGGCCGACGACGCCGAGGACGCGGAGAAGGACGCCGAAGAGGACGCCGAGAAGGACGCGCGGGACTCCGACGACCGGAGCGGTGACGACTGACCGGGCGCCGACGGCGTCCGCGGGCCTGACCGTCCGCACCCGGATCGCCCTGTCGGTCGCCGTGCTCGTGGGACTCGCCCTCGCCGGGGCGGGTCTCGTCGTGTACGCGCTGGAGTCCGCCCGCATCGAGCGCGCCGTCAGCGAGCAGGTGGAGCAGGAGCTGGCGGAGTTCACCAAGCTGCGCGACGACGGCCTCGACCCGGCTGCCCGGCCGGCCCGGGGGTTCACCGACATCCGCCGGCTCGTCGAGGTCTTCCTCGAGCGCAACGTGCCCGACGACGACGAGCTGCTGGTCGGCTACTGGGACGGTGCGCCGAAGCTGCGCTCGGAGGGCACCCACCCCGAGCTGCTGACCGCCCCGGAGTTCCTCGGCGTGGTGGAGGCCCGGCTCGTGCGCGGCGGCACCGACCGGATCGACACCCGGTGGGGCGAGGTGGTGGTCACCGTGCAGCCGGTCAGCGACCAGCAACGCACCGGGGCCTTCGTGATCGCCCACTTCCTCGCCGGAGAGCACGCCGAGCTCGACCGGGTCATGCGGACCTACGCCATCGTCGCCGCGCTCTCACTCGGCCTGGTCACCGCGGTGGCCGCCTGGCAGGCCGGCCGGCTGCTCCAGCCCCTGCGCACGCTGCGCGACACCGCCGAGGAGATCACCGAGACCGACCTGTCCCGTCGGATCCCGGAGTCCGGGCACGACGACATCTCCGCGCTCACCCACACGTTCAACGAGATGCTCGGCCGGCTCGAGGCGGCCTTCCGCGGACAGCGCCAGTTCCTCGACGACGCCGGGCACGAGCTCAAGACGCCGCTCACCGTGATCCGCGGCCACATGGAGCTGGTCGACAGCCAGAGCCCGGCGGAGGTGGAGGCCACCCGCGCACTGCTGCTGGAGGAGATCGACCGGATGTCGCGCCTGGTGGGCGATTTGATCATGCTGGCCAAGACCGACCGCCCGGACTTCCTGAAGTACGACGCGGTCAACGTCGCACCGCTCACCGCCACCGTCCTGGAGAAGTGCCGCGGGCTCGGCGAGCGTCGCTGGGTCCTGGACGAGACGGCCGACGCCCCCGCCTGGGTGGACGAGCAGCGGGTCACCCAGGCGATGCTGGAGCTGGCGCAGAACGCGGTGAAGCACACCGGCCCCGGTGACGAGATCGGGCTCGGGTCCGCTGCCGACGCGCACACGGTCCGGCTGTGGGTGCGAGACACCGGCCCGGGCGTGCCCGACGCCGACAAGGACCTCGTCTTCGACCGGTTCGGACGCTCGGCGGTGCCCGCGGGCGACGAGGGGTTCGGGCTGGGACTGTCGATCGTCCGGGCGATCGCGCACGCCCACGGCGGCACCGCTCACGTTGAGGACGCCCGGCCGCGGGGAGCACGATTCGTACTGACCCTGCCGACCCGACGGAAGGACGAGGTGTGGCTCGGATCCTGATCGCCGAGGACGAGGCGCGGATCGCCTCGTTCATCACCAAGGGCCTGGGCGCCGAGGGCTACACCACGTCCAGCGTGGCGGACGGCCCCAGCGCGCTGGACCTCGCGCTCGGCGGGGACTTCGACCTGATGATCCTCGACATCGGCCTGCCCGGCATGGACGGCTACGAGGTGCTCGACCAGCTGCGGGCCTCCGGCAGCAGGATGCCGGTGATCGTGCTCACCGCACGGGACTCGGTCACCGACACCGTCTCCGCGCTGGAGGGCGGCGCCGACGACTACATGGCCAAGCCGTTCCGGTTCGCCGAGCTGCTCGCCCGGGTCCGCCTCCGGTTGCGCCACGGCGGGGAGCGGTCCGCGGGCCGCGAGGTCGACCTGGAGGTGAACGGCGTACGCCTCGACCTGCGCACGCGCCGAGCCACGGTCGCCGGCCGCGACGTCGAGCTGTCGGCCCGGGAGTTCAAGCTGGCCGAGATCTTCATGCTCAACCCCGGGCAGGTGCTCTCCCGGGAGCAGATCCTCTCCCACGTGTGGGGCTACGACTTCGACCCGGGCTCGAACGTCGTCGACGTCTACGTCGGCTACCTGCGCAAGAAGCTCGGCAACGACGCGATCCGGACCGTCCGCGGCATGGGCTACCGGTTCGAGGCCTGAGCGTGCACCGTGGCGACGCGTGGCTCAGCGCGTCTTGAAGCCGGCCAGCCGGCCGCGCGGCGCTCGCTCGAGTGCGGGCTGCAGACCCTCGGCCACCTCGTGGGGCAGCGGCCGGTTGGCCGGGTCCGGCTCCAGGCAGGCGTAGACCACCTTCGTGACGTCGGTGGCCACCCGGTCCGGGAGCACGTACGGCGCGTCGACGACCTGCGGGAAACGTTCCTCGAGGGTGCTGGCTGCCTCGGCGGCCCGGTCGAACGGCTTGTAGCCGGCGATCGCCTCGAACAGCGCCACCCCGAGCCCCCACACGTCGCTGGCCGGACCGGGGCGTCCGGTCGACGGGGGCTCGCACTGCTCCGGCGCCATGTAGGGGTCGGTGCCGATCGGGTGGTCGAGTGCCGCAGCGGCCTCCACGGTGCGGGCGACGCTGAGGTCGATCAGCCGGGCCGGGGCGCCCATGATGATGTTGCTCGGCTTGATGTCGAGGTGCACGTAGCCGATCCGCCGGAGGTAGTGCAGCGCCGAGGCGACGTCGATCGCCAGCGGGAGGTACTGCTGTTCCTGCAGCGGACCGTACCTGCGGATCAGGGTGGACAGCCGGGGACCGTCGAGGTGCTCGAGCACCACGTGCGGCCGGTCCCCGGCCACCTCCGAGCGCAGACCGCGTACGACGACCGGGTGGTTGACGCGGGACAGGGCCTCGACCTCACGGCGCAGGCCGCGCAGGCTCTTGGGGTCGTCGACCTGGCCGGGACGGACCACCTTGACCACGACCGGTCCGAAGGTGATCTCGTCGAACGCCAGGTAGGCCTCGTAGGCCTCGCCGCCGCCGAGCAGCTTCATCGCCGTCAGGTCGCGGGTGATCGCGTCGCCCGGGGCGAAGCCCCACGAGTCGTGCCTGGTGCCCATGTCAGCCTCCCGATCGTCGTACCGGACTCAGCTACGACCGCGCGTGTCGTTGCGCGAGCGGTCGTTGGTGTGGTTCGCCGTCCAGTCCCGGGTGCGCGTGTCGCCGGGCCCGTCGAAGGTGAAGTCCTTGGTCAGGTCGCTGCGACTGAGGTCGCGGTCGCGGCTGACCCGGGTGAAGTTGCTGCGGGTGTTGTCGCTCGTCGACCGGCTGGCACCTGTGTTGGTGTCGATGCCGTCGGTGTTGGTGTCGTCCATGGTGTCGTCGTCATCGTCGTCGGAGACCAGGACCAGCTCGGTGACGTTGTCCTCGCGCTTGACCGCGACCTCGTCGTCGGGACCGGCCGCCACGCTGGCACCGGGCATCGCCATGAGCCCGACGCCGACGAGACCGGCCAGGCCGAGGGAACCGATGGGCAGGAGCTTCTTCATCGCCTTACCGCCTTTCGCGGCCCCCAACGGGGCCGAAGTGGTTGATCTGACAACCACGACGATGCTGCGGCGGGGTGAGACCGGCATGAGGCGCTGATGAGACTGCTCTCATCCGCCGTGCGCCGACCCGGGAAGGTGGACTGGTCAGCCGGGATTCTCACGGTTTGCCGGCCGTGCAGGACGGGAACCACTTCGGCGTCTCGGGTCACCACCAGAAGGGCCGGTTCCTTGTCCAGCTACGCACCCTGTCCCGACTGCGGCGAGTACTTCACCTACGCAGCGTCGGAGTCGCACGCGTGCGAGCCACAGCGGCGCGCCGACTACCAGATGCTCACCCTGCGCGCCGAGGTCTCGGCGTTCGAGAGCCTCTTCCGCAGCTACCTGACCAGGAAGGAGGGTCAATTCGAGGCCTGGTTGGCCGCCCAGCAGGTGCGTCGTACGGCCTGAGCCCCGGGTTTCCCTCAAGCCCAGGGGTGGGCACGCCGATCGTCTAGGTATCGGAACTCCGACGACTCGGCCAGGAAGACCAGCCCCATGCCCCACACCTCCCGCTCCAGGACCACCCAGATCGTCATCGTCCTCGCAACGATGATCGCCGTCACGCTCGCCGCCCTCGGGCCCGCCACGACCGCGCAGGCGCAGTCCACGACTGCCCGACGTGAGGCCGGCAACCCGCTGGTGGGTGGGCCGTGGGGCATCGACACGAGGCACGAGATCTACAAGGCCTATGACGCGGCGCGGGGCAAGAACAGGGAGCTGCTCGGCAAGATGGCGCTCCGCCCCCGGGTCTTCTGGTTCCACGACCAGGCACCGATCAACGACATCACCCGCCGGGTGCGCGCACACATCGAGGACTCGCAGGACGGCAACCCGAACGCGCTCGTGCACATGGCGGTCTTCCGGCTGTGGCCCGAGGGCGAGGCGATGCTGAACAAGCCGCTGACGCTGGCGGACCGCAGCAGGTACCGCCGCTGGATCGACAACGTGGCCAAGGGGATCGGCTCGGCCCGGGTGGTCCTGGTCCTCGAGCCCGACCTCGCGGTCGCGTTGCAGGGCTGGCGCCCGTCGGTGCGCATCAGCCTGACCAGGTACGCCGCACGGGCCTTCTCGAAGCTGCCGCGCACCACGATGTACATCGACGCCGGCTCGGCTGACTGGCTGTCCATCCCCCGCGCGGTGAGCATGCTGCGCGGTGCCGGGATCGGCTACGCCCGAGGCTTCTCGCTCGGCGCCACGCACTACGCGGCCACCGGGGACGAGATCGAGTACGGCACCCGGCTGGTCGCGGCTCTGGCGAAGGCCGGCTTCCCTCGTCGCCGGTTCGTGGTCGACACCTCCGACAACGGCCGCCCGTTCACCTGGCTGCAGTACTGGGCCGCGCACCCGCTGGGCGATTACGACAACGCCGAGGAGTGCCGGACCCTGAGCCAGCGGCGCTGCGTCACCCTCGGGATCCCGCCGACCACGGACGTCGACGCGCCCGGCACCGGACTGACCCTGCGGCAGCGGCGGCTGGCCCGCGCCAACGTCGACGCGTACCTGTGGTTCAGCCGGCCCTGGATGGTCTACGCCCGACCGGCGTACATGGACCTCGACCGCGCCCTCGCGGTGGCCCGGACCACGCCGTTCTGACCCACCGCGGCGACAGCCTCGGTCGGCGTCGCTCAGGCGCCGACCGCGGCGTGCATCTCCCACACCAGGATCTCGGCGTGCTCGGACGCCGTCACCGTGTGACCTCCGGTGGCGGTGAACCGTACGGCGTCGCCGGCGCCGAGCTCACCCGCGCCCTCGAGGGACACCGCTCCCCGCGGGACGAACAGGTGCAGGTACGGCGCCTCGGGCAGCTGCACGCTCTGGCCGGGCCGGAGGCGCGCGGCGTGGAGAGCGGCGTACCTGTTCCTGATCCGGATGGCGGACTCGCCGTCGTGCTTGGCCATCCCGGAGGCCACCGGCACCAGACCACCGGCGAGCACCCGGTCGTCGATCTCGAGCTGTTCGTAGCCCGGAGTGAGGTCCGGCTCGTCCGGCACGACCCACATCTGCACGAAGTGGACGGGATCGCGGTGCACGTCGCCGGCGAGACGCCACGAGTCGTTCTTCTCCGAGTGCAGGATTCCCCGCCCGGCGCTCATCCGCTGCGCGAGCCCCGGATAGATCACCCCGTTGTGGCCGGTGGAGTCCTGGTGGACCAGGGATCCCTCGAGCACCCAGGTGACGATCTCCATGTCGCGGTGCGGGTGGGTGTCGAAGCCGGTGCCGGCGTCGACGACGTCGTCGTTGTTGACCAGCAGCAGCCCGTGGTGGGTGTTGGCCGGGTCGTAGTGGTGGCCGAAGGAGAAGGAGTGCCTGGAGTCCAGCCACCCGGCCTCGGTCGCGAAGCGGTCCAGCGCGCGGCGGACGTCGACCGTCGGGACGAGACGCGGACTCATGCGGTGCTCCTGTCGGGTGGTGGAGGTGGTCAAGACGACGGGGCCGCCGGCGGTTCGCCCGCCGACGGCCCCGACCTCGATGCTGCTGTCAGGCGCTCTTGATCGCGGAGACCTCGAACTCCAGCACGATCTTGTCACCGACCAGGACGCCGCCGGTCTCGAGCGCGGCGTTCCAGGTGATGCCGTAGTCCTTGCGGTTGATCGTGACCTGGCCCTCGAAGCCGGCGCGCAGGTTGCCGAACGGGTCGGTGGCGGCACCCTCGAACTCGAACGGGATCGTCACGGAGTTGGTGACACCCTTGATCGTCAGGTCGCCGACCAGCTCGAAGCCGTTGTCGCCGGTGGGACGCACGGCGGTCGAGACGAAGTCGATCGTCGGGTACTCGTCCATCGCGAGGAAGTCGTTGCTGCGCAGGTGACCGTCACGGTCCTGGTTGCGCGTGTCGATGCTGGCGGCCTGGATGGTCACGTTGACCTTCGAGGACGTCAGGTCGTTGCCGTCGACGACAGCGGTGCCCTCGAACTCGTTGAACGAGCCGCGGACCTTGGTGACCATCGCGTGCCGGGCGACGAACCCGATGCGGGTGTGCGACGGGTCCAGGGTCCAGGTGCCGGTCAGGTCGTAGACGGTGGCGGGGACGTTGGGGGTGGTGGTCATGGAGGACTCCTTGAGAGTTGGCTTGTTAGTTGATCTGTCAACTACTTTCCCTCAACCTCGTTGCGATGTCAACTATTCCCGTCCCTGCACCAGCTCAATCGCAGCCCGCGACGCCGCGTTGGTGTCAGGTGGACGGGCAGATCGACGTACGCCGGCCCGGCGGCACGCTCGGCGGCAGCACGCCCGCAGGAACCTGCCTGTTGAGGTGACGCAGAAGACCCGGCGCGGCGGACGCGGCCCCGGTCTCTGGCGCCACGCGGGCTCGCGGGAAGGCGATCCGCAGGCCGTGGTGGGTGGTGAGTGGTGGGCGCAGCAGGGATCGAACCTGCGACCACCTCCTTGTAAGGGAGGTGCTCTACCGCTGAGCTATACGCCCCGAAGCGGGCCACAGCCTACGCGAGGTCCCGGGGCGCCGCGTAGGACGTCCCGGCGGGCGGGCCAGGGAGCCGGAAATGCGTACGACCGCTGGCGTCTCGGGTCACCAGCGGTCGTAGCAATGACTATTCAACAGTCCGCCGCCAGAGGTGTCACAGAATTCGCGCAAAATGTGGATGGCCGGCGCAGATTCTTTACTTTAGGCGCCCGACGACGACAGTGCGGCGATCTGCGCGACCGCCTCGTCGACCGGTCGGGCCTCCCCCATCGGGTTGTGCCGGATCCAGCGCAGCGCACCGCCTGGGTCGACCAGGAACGACGAGCGGGTCGGACAGCCCCGGTCGGGGTCGAGGACACCGTACGACGCCGCGACCTCGCCGTGCGGCCAGAAGTCCGAGAGCAACGGGAACTCCAGCCCGTCCCGGTCGGACTGCGCACGCAGCGCGAACATCGGGTCGCACGAGACCGCCAGCAGGTCGGCGCCGGCGTCGGCGATCCGCGCGGCGTTGTCGCGCAGCTCGGTGAGCTCCCCGGTGCACACCCCGCTGAACGCGAACGGGAAGAACACCAGCAGCACGGCCCGCTCCCCCAGGCTTGCGCTCAGGGTCACCCTGCGGCCGTGCTGGTCCCGCAGCGTGAAGTCCGGCGCCCGGTCGCCGAGGTCCAGAGCCATCAGCTGTTCGCGAGCTCGCGCTTGAGGATCTTGCCGGTGGCGTTGCGGGGCAGCTGGTCGATGAAGACGATGTCGCGCGGCACCTTGTAGCGGGCGAGGTTCGCCTTCACGTGGGCCTTCAGCTCCTCCTCGTCGGCGGCGCCGGGCTCGGAGAGTACGACGAACGCCCGCAGCCGCTTGCCGAACTCGTCGTCGTCCACCCCGATCGCCGCGACCTCGACGACCGCGTCGTGGCGGGCCAGGCAGTTCTCGACCTCCTGCGGGAAGACGTTCTCGCCGCCGGAGACGATCATCTCGTCGTCGCGGCCCTCGACGAACAGGTGGCCGTTGTCGTCGAACCGGCCGACGTCACCGGTGGCCATCAGCCCGTGGATCATGTCCTTCGACCCGCCGCCGGTGTAGCCCTCGAACAGCATCGAGTTGCCCACGAAGATCCGGCCCTCCTCGCCGGGCGGGCACTCGTTGCCGTGCGCGTCGTACACCTTGACCACGGTGGCGTGCGGCGGCTTCCCGGCGGTGCCGGGGGCGTCGCGCAGGTCCTGCGGGCCGGCGATCGTGGCCCAGGCGACCTCGGTCGAGCCGTAGATGTTGTAGAGGTGGTCGCCGAAGTGGTCCATCCAGTCGGTGCCCAGGTCACCGGGCAGCGCCGACCCGGACGCGGCGACCACCTTGACGTGCGAGAGGTCGTAGGAGCGCAGGGTCTCCTCGGGCAGCTGCAGGATCCGCTGCAGCATCACCGGGATCACCACCAGCGAGTCGCACTCGTGCTCGGTCACCGCCTGCAGACAGCCCTCCGGGTCGAACTTGCGGCGCAGCACCATCGTGCTGCCCATCAGCATCGCCAGCGCCAGGTGCGCCCACCCCCACGTGTGGAACAGCGGCGCCGCGATGTGCGTGCGCCAGCCCCGCTTCAGCGGCAGCCGGGACAGCAGAGCGACGCCCGCGTCGAAGGACGCCTCGCTGCGGGGTGCGCCCTTCGGCGTGCCGGTGGTCCCCGAGGTCAGGATGACCGAGCGGCCGCGGCGGCGTGGCGGGGTGAGGTCGGCGGTCGACTCGGCGGTGATCATCGCCTCGAGCGTGGGCAGGTCGGTCTGGGTGTCCTGCCACGCGTGCACCCGGGGTACGTCGATCGCGGCCCGGTCCACCAGGCCGTCGAACTCCTCGTCGTACACGATCGCCGCCGGCCGCTCCCGCTCGCAGACCTCGCCGAGCTGGGGCGCGGCGAACGCGGTGTTGAGGTAGAGCACGTCGGCGCCGAGCTTGTTGATCGCGATCGTGGTCTCCACGAAGCCGCGGTGGTTGCGGCACAGCACCGCGACGCTGTCACCCTCGGCGACACCGATCCTGCGCAGGCCGCGGGCGAGGGCGTTGCTGCGCTCGTGCAGCTCGCGCCAGGTCAGCTCGCCGAGCTCGTCGACGACTCCGACCTGGTCGGGCGCACGCAGCGCCAGCGTGGCGAACCCCCCGGCCGGTCCGCGGCCCCACTGACGCAGCGTCGTGACGATCCCGACGAGCACCCGTGGCGGGTAGGGGTGGATCACTCCCGCCGAGGTGAGCACGCGGAGCGTGGTGAGCTCCTTGGAGAGCAGTGTCGCTGCCTTGGCCAGCATCCAGGGTCCTCCTCGGTCGAGTCGGACTACTGTAACCGCCGTTTACACAAAGCGGCACCGGCGTCTCAGCGAGCCGTCCGCGGTCCGCCGCCGGTCAGTGCGAGGTCTTCGGACCGACCAGGCGGGTCGCCGCCCATTCCTTGCTGACCCCGGCCGTGGAGGTGGTCGCGAGCCCGGCGACCTGCGCCGCCTCGGCGATGTCGGCGGGGTCCACCGTGCCCGGACGGCCCACCTTGGGAGTGAGCAGCCAGATCACGCCCCCACCGACGAGGTCGGTGAGCGAGTCCACCAGTGCGTCCACCAGGTCACCGTCGTCGTCGCGCCACCAGAGGAGGACCGAGTCGACGACGTTGCCGTACTCCCCGTCCACCAGGTCCGCGTCGATGGTGTCCTCGATCTGGACCCTGAGGTCGTCGTCGACGTCCTCGTCCCAGCCGAGCTCCTGGATGACCATGCCGGGCTTGAACCCGAGTCGGTCACCTACGGTCTGGGTGGCGGTGCCCTCCTGGCCACCCGCGGTCGCGCTCACCTAGCTCCTCCAAACGACGTGTGACAGAGCACCCGTGTGCTCCGCTGATGTCGGGTAGTCCACCGGAAGTCACACGCCCGCGCAACCCCAACGGCCCCGTGTGCCACGGCGATGCCACCCTTGTCGTATGCAACAGGCGGACCCGACGGCGCTCTCGGCCCCCTCCGACGAACCGGTCACCCTCGCGCCGGCACACGTCACCTCGGTCAACGTCAGCGCGGTGCACGACTTCTCCAAGGCACCCGCACTCGAGGTTCGGCTGCTCCCGGGCCTGGGGGTCGAAGGAGACGCCCACTGCGGCGAGACGGTGCGCCACCGCCACGACCGGCGCAAGGATCCCAACCGGCCCAACCTGCGCCAGGTGCACCTGATCGCGCTCGAGCTGGTCGAGGAGATGGCCCGGCACGGCCACGCCCTGCGCCCCGGCGACCTCGGCGAGAACATCACCACCTCGGGTGTGGACCTGCTGTCCCTCCCGACCGGCACCCTCCTGAGGCTCGGCGACGGCGCCGCGCTCAGGCTGACCGGGCTGCGTACGCCGTGCCGGCTGATCGACGCCTTCCAGGCCGGCTTGATGAAGCGGATGTGGGGCCCCGCGGAGGGCGGTCGACGAGCCCCTCGGGCAGGCGTCATGTCCGTGGTCACCGCCGGGGGCGTCGTGCGCCCGGGCGACCCCGTGACCGTCGTACTCCCGCAGGCGCCGCACACCCCGCTCGGGCCGGTCTGACCGGCGGGCCGGCCGGGTACCCGCTGGGGTACCGGTCAGTAAATTTGGTACGGGCCGCGGACGTGACACGATGCATGGTGAGGGTCCGCGACCCGGTCCCTCTCCCGCACAACGACGTGTACCTGAGAGCAGAGGAATCGTGGCGAACACCAACGACGGCCCCGGGACACCTTCCGTGATCCACGAGGGTCTCCCCACGCAGCTTCCCGACATCGACCCCGACGAGACGCAGGAGTGGATCGACTCCCTCGACGCGCTCCTCGACGAGCGGGGCCGGACCCGCGCGCGGTACGTCATGCTCAAGCTCCTCGAACGCGCGCGCGAGCGCCAGGTGGGCGTCCCTGCCCTGCGCAGCACCGACTACATCAACACGATCCCGCCGGAGCGCGAGCCCTGGTTCCCCGGCGACGAGCACATCGAGCGCCGGATCCGCGCGTTCATCCGCTGGAACGCCGCGGTCATGGTCTCCGGCGCCAACCGGAAGGGCCTCGAGGTCGGCGGCCACATCGCCACCTACCAGTCGGCCGCCTCGCTCTACGAGGTCGGCTTCAACCACTTCTTCCGCGGCAAGGACCACCCCGGCGGCGGCGACCAGATCTTCTTCCAGGGCCACGGCTCCCCCGGCATCTACGCCCGGGCGTTCCTTGAGGGCCGGCTGACCGAGGACCAGATGTCGAAGTTCCGGCAGGAGGTCCAGCACGGCGTCGGACGGGGGCTCTCGTCGTACCCCCACCCCCGGCTGATGCCGCAGTTCTGGGAGTTCCCGACGGTGTCGATGGGTCTCACCGGCATCAACGCGATCTACCAGGCGCGGTTCAACCGCTACCTGCACAACCGCGGGATCAAGGACACCAGCCAGCAGCGGGTGTGGGCGTTCCTCGGTGACGGCGAGATGGGTGAGCCGGAGTCGCTCGGTGCGATCGGCGTGGCCGCCCGCGAGGAGCTCGACAACCTCACGTTCGTCATCAACGCCAACCTGCAGCAGCTCGACGGCCCGGTGCGCGGCAACGGCAAGATCATCCAGGAGCTGGAGTCCTACTTCCGCGGCGCCGGCTGGAACGTGATCAAGGTGATCTGGGGCCGCGAGTGGGACGACCTGCTCGCCAAGGACGTCGACGGCGTGCTGGTCAACCGGATGAACACCACCCCCGACGGGCAGTTCCAGACCTACTCCGTCGAGACCGGCGAGTACATCCGCGAGCACTTCTTCGGCGGCGACCCGCGGCTGCGCCGGATGGTCGAGCACATGTCCGACGACGAGCTGCGCAAGCTGCCCCGCGGCGGCCACGACTACCGCAAGGTGTACTCCGCCTTCAAGGCCGCCACCGAGCACGTCGGCCAGCCGACGGTGATCCTCGCCCACACCATCAAGGGCTGGACCATCGACGCCCTGGAGGGCCGCAACGCGACCCACCAGATGAAGAAGCTGACCAAGGACGACCTGAAGAAGTTCCGCGACCGGCTCTACCTGCCGATCACCGACAAGCAGATCGACGAGGCCGAGGTCGCGCCGTTCTTCCACCCCGGCAACGACGCGCCGGAGATCGAGTACATGATGGAGCGCCGTCGCCAGCTCGGCGGCTCGCTGCCCAAGCGGGTGGTGCGCGCCAAGGCGCTCAAGCTGCCGGGAGACGCGGTCTACAGCGAGCTCAAGCAGGGCTCGGGCAAGCAGGCGATCGCCACCACGATGGCGCTCGTGCGGCTGCTCAAGGACCTGATGAAGGACAAGGAGATCGGGCAGCGGATCGTGCCGATCGCGCCCGACGAGTTCCGCACCTTCGGCATGGACTCGATGTTCCCCACGGCGAAGATCTACCAGCCCGCAGGCCAGACCTACGACGCCGTCGACCGCAAGCTGCTGCTCACCTACAAGGAGTCCGCGCAGGGCCAGATGCTCCACGAGGGCATCTCCGAGGCGGGTGCGCTGGCCTCGGCGACCGCCGCGGGCTCGGCGTACTCCACGCACGGCGAGCAGATGATCCCGTTCTACATCTTCTACTCGATGTTCGGGTTCCAGCGCACCGGCGACTCGATCTGGGCGATGGCCGACCAGCTCGCCCGTGGCTTCCTGATCGGCGCCACCGCCGGCCGTACGACGCTCACCGGCGAGGGCCTGCAGCACGCCGACGGTCACTCCCCGCTGCTCGCGGCGAGCAACCCCGCCGTCGTGCACTACGACCCGGCGATGGCCTACGAGATCAGCCACATCGTCCAGGACGGCCTGCGCCGCATGTACGGCTCCAACGAGGAGCACCCCGAGGGCGAGAACGTCATCTACTACCTGACGGTCTACAACGAGCCGACCGTGCAGCCCAAGGAGCCCGAGGACCTCGACGTCGAGGGCCTGCTCAAGGGCATCTACCACGTCGCGGTGCCGCCGGCGGTCGAGCAGGACAGCCCGCCGCGGGTGCAGCTGATGGCCTCCGGCGTCGGCTTCCCGTGGATCACCGACGCGCAGCGGATGCTCGCCGAGGAGTGGGGCGTCGCCGCCGACACCTGGTCGGTGACCTCGTGGAACGAGCTGGCCCGGGACGCGGTGGCCGCGGAGGAGCACAACCTGCTCCACCCGTCCGAAGCCCCCCGCACGCCGTACGTCACGCACAAGCTGAAGGAGGCCGAGGGTCCCTTCGTCGCCGTCAGCGACTACATGGCCGCGGTGCCGCTGCAGATCGCCAAGTGGGTGCCCGGCGACTACCGCGTCCTCGGGACCGACGGGTTCGGGTTCGCCGACACCCGCCCCGCCGCCCGCCGCTTCTTCCACGTCGACGCCCAGTCGGTCGTGGTCGCGGCGCTGCAGGCGCTGGCCGACCGGGGTGAGATCAAGCCGGAGGTCGTGCAGGAGGCCTTCGACAAGTACCGCATCGACGACCCGACCGCCGTGCGCGGCGTGAAGCAGGAGGGCGGCGACGCCTGACGTCCGCTCACCGGAACACAGATGAGCTGGGGCTCCCCGCACGCGCGGGGGGCCCCAGCTCTTCGACGGGGCCTCGCGGGCCGCGCGAGCAACATCCCACGACGTGTGGACGCATCCCTCGCGTCATGCCGCGTGTGGACCGTCCATAACCCCGCGTTACAACCGGGCGGTGGAGGGGGTCAGGCGATCTCGACGACCTCGGCCACGGCCTCGCGAGAGGTCGTCGCGGCGTCGGGGCCGTTCTTGAGCAGGTTGCGCCAGCGGCCGCGGTGGTACGTCGCCGGCTCGGTCGCCCTGATGAAGTCGTTGAGGATCTTCACGAACCGCTGCGGATGGTCCTTGTGCGGGAAGTGGCCGGCGTTGGGAACCACCTCGACCGTCGCGTCGGGGGCGATCTCTCGCGCGAGGTCGGCGTGGCTGGCCGGGATCACCATGTCGTCGGTGCCCCAGACCACGCACATCGGCATCGCGTTGGTCAGGTAGGCACGATCGGCCATCGTGACCACCTGGCCGCGCCAGTCCACGACCGCGCGCACGACGTGGGTGATCGCGGCGCGGGCCTGGCGGTCCGAGAGGTGCTGGACGATGTCGGCCACCTCGTCGAGGTCCCGCACGTGCGGGATGCCGGTGGCGGCCAGGGCCCGCAAGCCGAGCTTGGCGGCCTGGAGCAGGCCCGGCTTGGTGGCCAGGCCCATCGCCAGCTGGAAGCCCGGCAGCGAGATCGCGCGGATCGCGGCGGTCACCTCGCGGCCGATGCCGCCCGGCGCGACGAGCACGAGACGCTCGGTCCGCTCGGGGAACTGGTAGGCGAACTGCATGGCCACGCCGCCCCCGAAGCTGTGGCCGACCACCGTCACCTTGTCGATGCCGAGCACCGTGAGCAGGTCGCGCATGCCGTTGGCGTAGCCGCCCACGCTGTAGTCCGCGCGCGGCTTGTCGGAGCTGCCGTGACCCAGCAGGTCCGGGGCGATCACGGTGTAGCGCCGGGAGAGCGCCTCGATCACCGGTGCCCATGTGGTGTGGTCGCAGCCCAGGCCGTGCAGCAACAGCAGCGCGGGTCCACTGCCGACCTTCACGAAGGCGCGGCGGTGGCCGTGGATGGTGAGGTACTGGACCTCGGGGACCCTGGGCATGGTGATGCTCCTCACAGCGGGTGCGTTCCCCGGATGCTACCCAGAACCCGTTGCAGTAACCCCGCATTCCCCTGCCGATATTGGCGATTCGCGATCAGAGGTCGGTTTCACGGGTCGAACGGCGAAGTGCTCCAGACCGGCTCCCACGGCCCCCTCCACACTAGGCTCGGCGTCATGACCACCCCGCGGCGACGCAGCCGCGCCCAGATCGCCCGGCGGCTGCAGAGCTCCGCCGGCGACCTGACCACGGCGGCGCTGGCCCGCATGGAGCAGGAGATGCCCTGGTTCCGGCAGCTGTCCGCGGAGAACCGGTCCTGGATCGGCCTGATCGTGCAGGCCGGCATCAACGCCTTCGTCACCTGGTACCAGGACCCCGAGGCCGACACCCCACTGACCGCCGAGGTGTTCGGGGCCGCTCCCCGTACCCTCACCGGCATTGTGAGTCTCCACCAAACGGTCGAAATGGTGCGGATGAGCATCGAGGTCGTCGAGGACAACCTCGACACCGCCGTCGGACCGGAGGACGCGCCCTCGGTGCAGGAGGCGGTCGTGCGCTACGCCCGCGAGGTCGCGTTCGCCACCGCGGAGGTGTACGCCAAGGCGGCCGAGATGCGCGGCGCCTGGGACGCCCGGCTCGAGGCCCTGGTCGTCGACTCCGTGCTGCGCGCCGAGGCCGACGAGACGGTCCGGTCGCGCGCGAGTGCGCTGGGCTGGCAGGCGCGCGGCGGCGTCATGGTCGTGCTCGGTCGTGCGCCCGCGGCGGTGGGCGACGAGGAGGGCCACGACCGCGAGTCGATCATCGACGAGGTACGGCGGTCGGCACGCCACTTCGGCCTCGACGCGCTGTGTGCCGTGCAGGGCGATCGGCTGGTCGTCGTACTCGGCGGCGTCGAGAACCCAGACAAAGCAGGGGCATCGATCGCGCAGCACTTCGGGGAGGGACCTGTCGTCGTCGGCCCGGTGGTCGCCGACCTGGTCCAGGCGCACGTCTCGGCACGCGCCGCGGTCGCCGGGCTCCGCGCCGCCTCCGGGTGGCCGGCGGCCCCACGTCCGGTGGCCGCCGACGACCTGCTGCCCGAGCGCGCCCTCGCCGGCGACGGCCACGCCCGTCGGCAGCTGGTCTCCGACGTCTACCGGCCGCTCCTCGACGCGGGCGCGGCCACGCTCGACACCGTGGCGACGTTCCTGGACCGGGGCGGGTCGATCGAGGGCACGGCGCGCGCGATGTTCGTGCATGCCAACACCGTGCGGTACCGGCTGCGCCGGGCCGCGGACGTCACCGGGCTGACGCCCACCGACCCTCGCGACGCCTACACCTACCGGGTCGCGCTGACCCTCGGCCGGCTGCACGGACCGGAGGCCGGAGCCCCGACCGGCTTGTAGGAGTCCTACAAGAATCCGCCCCCGATCTTCGTGCGTGCTGGTGCTGATCGATCGGGGTGCGGCCGGGCAGAGTGGACCCCGTGCTTGTCATCGTCGCTCCGGGCCAAGGCGCCCAGACTCCCGGCTTCCTCGCCCCGTGGCTCGAGCTGCCGACCTTCGCCGACCGGCTGGCGTGGCTCTCCGCGGTGGCCGACATGGACCTCGCCCACTACGGCACCGAGGCCGACGCGGAGACGATCCGTGACACCGCGGTGGCTCAGCCGCTGCTCGTCGCCGCGGGCCTGCTCGCCGCGCTCGAGCTCTTCCCACACCCCGCCGACGCCTTCGGCCGGATCGGGGCGGTGGCCGGGCACAGCGTCGGCGAGCTGACCGCTGCGGCCGGCGCCCGCGCGATCACCGCCGAGCAGGCGATGGTGCTGGTCCGCGAGCGCGGCAAGGCGATGGCCGCCGCGGCCCGGACCACTCCGACCAGCATGACCGCGATCCTCGGGGGCGACCGCGACGAGGTGCTCGCCAAGCTGGCCGGGCTCGGCCTGACCGCAGCCAACGACAACGGCCCCGGCCAGGTGGTGGCAGCCGGGACCACCCAGCAGCTTGCGCAGCTCTCCGAGGATCCTCCGGCCAGGTCCCGGCTGATGCCGCTCTCGGTGGCCGGCGCCTTCCACACCGAGCACATGGCCCCCGCCGTCGACGTGCTCGCGCGGCTCGCCAAGGCCGTCTCCACCCACGACCCGCGCACCCCGCTGATCTCCAACCGCGACGGGCAGGTGGTCCACGACGGCCGCGAGGTCGTCCGCCGGATCGTCAGCCAGGTCGCCAGCCCGGTGCGCTGGGACCTGTGCCTGGAGACGATGGCCGACCTCGGCGTCACGGGCATCCTCGAGATGCCGCCCGCCGGCACGCTCACCGGGATCGCCAAGCGTGCACTCAAGGGCGTGGAGACGTTCGCGCTGAAGACGCCCGACCAGCTCGACGACGCGCGCGCCTTCTGCGACAAGCACGGCACCGCCTCGCAGATCGACACCACCCCCACCTGGCGGATGCTGGTGTCCCCGGCCAAGGGCACCTTCCGGCTCAACGACGGGCTCCCCGAGGGCGGCACGATCGCCCCGGACACCGCCGTCGGCGCGGTCGCCAGCCTGCGCGACGAGACCCCGGTCAACGCCCCTCACGGCGGCACGATCGTGGAGTGGCTGGTCCACGACGGCGACCTGGTCTCCCCCGGCCAGCCGTTGGTCCGGCTGCACCCCGAGGGCGTGGCCTGATGAGCCCCCTCAGACCGGCCGTAGGCGAGCGTGGCAGCGAGCACGCCCGGGTCCTCGGCCTCGGCGCCTACCGGCCCAGCCGGGTGGTCCCCAACTCCGAGATCGTCGACGCGATCGACTCCAGCGACGAGTGGATCCAGCAGCGCTCCGGCATCAAGCAGCGGCGTTGGGCCACGCCCGAGGAGACCGTGCAGATGATGTCGGTCTCCGCCTCACGCGACGCGCTCGCGCAGGCCGGGATCGAGCCGGCTCAGGTCGACTGCGTCATCGTCGCCACCGTCTCGCACCTGCTGCAGACGCCGGCCGTCGCGACCGCGATCGCCCACGAGCTCGGCACCGAGCGGGCGGCGGCGTTCGACATCTCCGCCGCGTGCGCCGGCTTCTGCCACGGCATCGCCCTGGCATCGGACATGGTGCGAGGCGGTACGGCGAAGCACGTGCTCGTGATCGGCGTCGAACGGCTCTCCGACATCACCGACCCCACCGACCGCGGAACGGCGTTCATCTTCGCCGACGGGGCCGGCGCGGCGGTCGTCGGACCCAGCGAGGAGCCCGGGATCGGGCCGGTCGTCTGGGGTTCCGACGGCGAGCAGTTCGACCTGATCCGGCAGCGAGAGGACTGGCGTGACGTGCTCGTCGCGGAACGGCCGGCCATGCCCCACCTGGTGATGCAGGGCAACCCGGTGTTCCGCTGGGCGTCGTACGAGATGGCCAAGATCGCCCAGCAGACGCTGGACCGCACCGGGATTACCGTCGAGGATCTCGACGTGTTCGTCCCCCACCAGGCCAACATGCGCATCATCGACGCGATGGCCCGCACGATGAAGCTGCCCGAGCGCGTGCAGGTCGCCCGCGACATCGCCGAGCAGGGCAACACCTCGGCCGCCTCGATCCCATTGGCGCTGGCCAGGATGGTCGAGGAGGGCACGGCCAAGAGCGGTGACACCGCACTCCTGATCGCCTTCGGGGCCGGCCTGGCGTACGCCGCCCAGGTCATCACCGTCCCGTAGCGGCCGCGGTCCGTGACGGGGCGGACCGCGGCGCACCACCTGACGAAACATCGAGAACACCAACCACCCAAGGAAAGTGAGCCCCAGATGGCAACCACCGACGAGATCCGCGCCGACCTCGCCGACATCGTCAACGAGGTCGCCGGCATCCCCGCCGACGACGTCCAGCTCGACAAGTCGTTCACCGACGACCTCGACGTCGACTCGCTGTCGATGGTGGAGGTCGTCGTCGCGGCCGAGGAGAAGTTCGACGTGAAGATCCCCGACGACGAGGTCAAGAACCTCAAGACCGTGGGCGACGCGGTGGCCTTCATCGAGCGCGCCCAGAACGGCTGAACGGAGCACTCATGAGCACTCGAGTCCTGGTCACCGGCCTCGGCGCGACCTCACCGGTCGGCGGCGACGTAGCCAGCACCTGGGACGCCCTCCTGGAGGGTCGTTCCGGGGTCGGTCCCCTTCAGCACGCGTGGGCCGAGCAGCTGGGCACGACGATCGCCGCCGAGGTCGCGGTCGACCCGACCGAGGTGCTCGAGCGGGTGAAGGCC
Source organism: Nocardioides pakistanensis (assembly GCF_054781215.1). Lineage (NCBI taxonomy): Bacteria > Bacillati > Actinomycetota > Actinomycetes > Propionibacteriales > Nocardioidaceae > Nocardioides > Nocardioides pakistanensis. The sequence goes on from NZ_BAAGUV010000034.1 coordinate 106,409, forward strand.
CGGCGCCTCGACCGGTCCGGGCAGCTCGCCCTGGTCGCCGGCCTCGAGGCCTGGGCCGACTCCGGCCTCGGCGCCGAGGACGCCGGGGTCGACGCGGAGCGGGTCGGCGTCGCGATGGCCTCGGGCATCGGCGGCGTGCAGACCCTGCTCGGCAACTACGACGCCCTCAACGAGAAGGGCCCCCGCCGGGTCTCGCCATTGGCGATCCCGATGCTGATGCCGAACTCCCCCGCCGCCAACATCGGACTCGCGATCGGTGCCCGCGCCGGGGTGCACACACCGGTCTCGGCGTGCGCGTCCGGCAACGAGGCGATCGCGCTGGGCATCGACATGATCCGGCTCGGCCGCGCCGACGTCGTCGTCGTCGGCGGCACCGAGGCTGCCGTCCACGCGCTGCCGATGGCCGCGTTCGGTCAGATGATGGCGCTGTCGAAGCGCAACGACGACCCCGCGGCCGCCTCCCGACCCTGGGACAAGGGGCGCGACGGGTTCGTCCTCGGCGAGGGCGCAGCCGCGCTCGTGCTCGAGTCCGAGGAGCACGCCCGGGCCCGCGGCGCCAAGGTGTACGCCGAGGCGGCAGGCGCCGGCGTCACCGCGGACTCCCATGACATCGCCCAGCCCGACCCGGCCGGCCGCGGCGCGACCCGGGCGATGGTGATGGCGCTGCGCGAGGCCGGCCTCGAGCCGGACGAGATCGTCCACATCAACGCCCACGCGACCTCGACTCCGCAGGGTGACCTCGCCGAGGCCACCGCGATCAAGAACGCGCTGGGCTCCGCCGCCGGCAAGGTCGTGCTCACCTCGACCAAGTCGATGACCGGCCACCTGCTCGGAGCCGCCGGGGCGCTGGAGTCGGTGGCGACCATCCTCGCCCTGCACCACCGGATCGTGCCGGGGACGATCAACCTCGACGACCCCGAGGACACCGGCCTCGACATCGCGACCGAGCCGCGCAAGCTCGGCGACGGCCCGCTGGCCGCGCTGAACAACTCCTTCGGCTTCGGCGGCCACAACGTCGCCGTCGCCTTCCGCAGCGTCTGACCCGACGCCGCCCTCCCCCAGCGCTCGACCGGCCCCACCCGGGTGTCGGCCGGCGCGTGAGCACCCAGGAGTCCTCATGACCGTCACCGCCCAACCGACGGCTGCCAAGCCCGCCAAGCTGCCCCGCGAGCAGGACCCGCGCAACCCCAACCACCGGCTCGCGGCGCTGTTCGACGAGGGCACGCTGGAGCTGATCAGCGAGGACGACGGCAGCGGGATGCTCGCCGGGATCGGGCGGATCAACGGCGCGCCGGCCGTCTCGTTCTGCTCCGACCCGACGGTGATGGGCGGCGCGATGGGCGTCGACGGCTGCAAGGTCGTGGTGCGCGCCTACGAGCGGGCGCTGGCCGACCAGGTGCCCGTGATCGGCCTGTGGCACTCCGGTGGGGCTCGGCTCGCCGAGGGCGTCCTGTCCCTGCACGCGGTCGGCGAGATCTTCAACATCCAGACCCAGGCGTCCGGCGTGATCCCGCAGATCTCGGTGGTGCTCGGTTTCGCGGCCGGCGGCGCCGCCTACGGACCGGCCCTCACCGACGTGGTGATCCTCGGGCCCGAGGGCCGGATCTTCGTCACCGGGCCCGACGTGGTCCGGTCGGTGACCGGCGAGGACGTCGACATGCTGCGGCTCGGTGGCCCCGAGCCCCACGGCAGGCGGTCGGGCGTCGTACACATCCTCACCGAGACCGAGCGCGAGGCACTCGACCGCGCCCGCGCGGTCGCGCACCTGCTCGGCTCCCAGGGCTCGCTCGACGTCGACGCGGTCCACGACACCGACCTCGCGGACATGCTGCCGGAGTCCAAGAAGCGGGCGTACGACGTGCACCCGCTCGTCGAGGCCGTCCTCGACGAGGGGACCGCCCAGGAGCTGCATGCCCGGTGGGCGCCGAACATCGTCACCGCGCTCGGCCGCTTCGGGGGGCGCACGGTCGGTGTGGTGGCCAACAACCCGCTCCGGCTCGGCGGCTGTCTCGACTCGCTGTCGGCGGAGAAGGCGGCGCGGTTCGTGCGGATGTGCGACGCGTTCGGGGTGCCGCTGATCGTGCTGGTCGACGTACCCGGGTATCTTCCGGGCGTCGGCCAGGAGTGGGACGGCGTCGTGCGCCGCGGCGCCAAGCTGCTGCACGCCTTCGCCGAGGCCGTCGTGCCGCGGGTGACCCTGGTGACCCGCAAGACCTACGGCGGCGCCTACATCGCGATGAACGCCCGGTCGGTGGGCGCCACTCGGGTGTTCGCCTGGCCCGGCGCCGAGATCGCCGTGATGGGATCGGTTGCCGCGGTCCGGATCCTGCACCGCCGCAAGCTGCTCGAGGTCGCCCCCGAGATCCGGCCGCAGGTCGAGGCCGAGCTCGCCGCCGAGCACGAGCGGATCGCCGGCGGGGTCGAGAAGGCGATCGAGATCGGGGTGGTCGACGAGCTCGTCGAGCCCGCCGCCACCCGCAGCGCGATCGCGCGGGCGATCGCCGACGCCGGCCCCGTCCGCCGCGGCGCCCACGGCAACATCCCGCTGTGACCGCCCTGCGGCCGTCGAGGACCGCAGGGAGGTCGGCGGGCTGCCGGCGGCCGGTCCGCTCAACAGGCAGGTTGGTCGCGCCGGCCGACCGGTGAGCGTGGCGTCTGCCCGGCGGCCTCGGATCTGCCTGTCGAGCTGACCGGGGTCTGTGGTCGATCCACGCCGCCCGCGGCGGGCTCACTCCACGGTGACCGACTTGGCGAGGTTGCGCGGCTTGTCGATGTCGTGGCCGAGGGTGCGGGCCGCGTGGTAGGCCAGCAGCTGCAGCGGGATCGTGAGCAGGATCGGGTCGAGCTCGGGCTCGTTCTTCGGCACCTCGATGCGCACCGCGTCCACGTCCCCGAGGTCCACGCCGGGGTGCGTCACGGCGTAGACGGCACCGCCACGCGCGCTGATCTCGTGCAGCGCCCCCACGTTGCGCTCGGTCAGGTCGTCGTCGGGGACGATCGCGACGGTCGGCACCGCGGGGCTGATCAGCGCGAGCGGTCCGTGCTTGAGCTCGCTGGCCTCGTAGGCCTCGGCGTGCCGGTAGGAGATCTCCTTGAACTTCTGCGCGCCCTCGCGTGCGAGCGGGTAGCCGCGGACGCGGCCGATGAAGAACAGGCTCTCGGCACCGGCGAGGCGACGCGCCGCCTCCGCGATCTCCTCCTCGCGCTCCAGGACCTCCGCGATCTGCTCCGGGAGCCTCCGCAGGCCGGCGATCAGCCGCTTGCCGTCGCTGACCGACAGGTCGCGAACCCGGCCGAGGCTCAATGCGAGCAGGGCGAAGCCGATCGCCATCGTGGTGAGCGCCTTGGTGGAGGCAACCGCGACCTCCGGCCCGGCGTGCAGGTAGATGCCGCCGTCGCACTCGCGGGCGATCGATGAGCCGACCACGTTGACCAGGCCCACGACCCGGCCGCCCTTGCGACGGATCTCCTGCACGGCCAGGAGCGTGTCGAGGGTCTCCCCCGACTGGCTGACCGCCACGTAGAGCGTGTCCGGCTCGATGACCGGGTTGCGGTAGCGGAACTCGGAGGCGGCCTCGGCGTCGGCCGGGATGCGGGCCAGCTCCTCGACCATCATCGCGCCCATCTGCCCGACGTAGTACGACGAGCCGCAGCCGAGCACCTTCACCCGGCGTACCGCCCGCGCCTCCCGCGGGTCGAGGTTGAGGCCGCCCAGGTGGGCGGTCGCGAAGCGGTCGTCGAGCCGCCCGCGCAGGACCCGCTCGGCGCTGGCGGGCTGCTCGAGGATCTCCTTGTACATGTAGTGCTCGTGCCCGCCGAGGTCGAAGTCCTGGGCGTCCACGTCGATCGGCGAGGGCGTGCGGTCGGTGCGCTGCCGGTCGTGGGTGAAGGTCGTGAACCCGGCCGCGGTCACGGTGGCCAGCTCGCCGTCGTGCAGGTGCAGGACCTGGCTGGTGTGCCGGACGAGCGCGGCGAGGTCGCTGGCGACGAACATCTCCTTGTCGCCGACTCCGATCACCAGCGGCGACCCGTTGCGAGCCACGACGATCCGGTCGGGGCGGTCGGCGTCGAGCACCGCGAGCCCGTAGGTGCCCTCGACCAGGGCGAGTGCCTCCAGCACGGCACCCTCGAGCGTGTCCGCGGCCGAGCGCGCGATCAGGTGGGTCAGCACCTCGGTGTCGGTCTCGGAGACCAGCTCGACACCGTCGTCGGCGAGCCGCCGGCGCAGCGCCGCGGCGTTGTCGATGATGCCGTTGTGCACCACCGAGATCCGGGCTCGGGCGTCCAGGTGCGGGTGGGCGTTCACGTTGGTCGGGGCGCCGTGCGTGGCCCAGCGGGTGTGGCCGATCCCGATCCGGCCCGAGAACCGTCTGGGCAGGTCGGCCTGCAGGTCGCGCACCCGCCCGGCGCGCTTGTGGACCCGGGTCCCGCTGGGGCCGAGTACGGCGATCCCCGCGGAGTCGTAGCCGCGGTACTCGAGCTGGGTGAGTCCTTCGAGGAGCAGCGGGGCGGCCTGCTGGCCCCCGACGTACCCGACGATTCCGCACATGTTCGTGGCTCCTTCAGCCGTAGACGATCCGGCGCAGCTGTCGCAGCGACAGGTCCGGGGCCGCGACGACGCGGCCGGAGAGCTCCTTGCTGATCTGGTCGAAGATCGCGGCGTTCTTGAGGCCGTAGGTCTGCAGCTCGTCGTGCCGCCGGCGGACGAAGTCCTCGGTGGACTCCGCGTAGTAGGCCACCACGTCGTCGATCACCCGGGCGGCCTCGCTCGGCCGCAGCCCCGTCGACGAGGCGATGCGCAGCACCAGATCAGGGTCAGGCATGACCCAGATCCTGCCGCCTGTGGGCAGGCTTGTGCCACTTCCTGCCCGAAATCGGGCAGAAACGGTCCTGAATCCGGGCATGACCGCTGTTCAGAGCTGCGAGACGGCTAGCCGAGGTGCCGGTCGAGGAACCGGACTGTCCGCCGCATCGACGTCGGCCAGGCGGGGCCGAAGGCGTGCTGCTCCCCCGGGTAGACGAACATCCGCGCCCGGACGCCGGCCCGCTCCAGGGCGGCCAGCGAGCGGTGGCTCCACCGGATCGGGCAGCTCTCGTCGGCCGTGCCGTGGTGGATGAGCACCGGCTCGGTGATCCGGGCGAAGTAGGTCCGCGGGCTGACCTCGCGCCAGAACCTCCGGTTGCGCTCCGGCGCCCCGTAGCGCCGGATCACCGACCGCGCCAGGTCGGCGCGACCGGGGTCCCGCCGGATCCACCGGTCGAAGTTGTCCTCGGCCCGTGAGCTCACCGGTGCGAACACCACCGCGGCGTCGACGAGCCCCGGTGCGACCGTGAGCACGTTGTAGACCACGCCGCCGCCGAGCGAGCGGCCGACCAGCCCGACCCGCCGTCCGTCGAGCCGCCGGAGGCCGGAGGACCGGACCGCGCGGACGGCGTTGACCACGTCGACGGCGTAGTCGATGCGCAGCCGGAGATCGGCCCGCGGGTCCCGTGAGGATCCCGCATGGTTGCGGTAGTCGACGTGCAGCACGGCGTATCCGGCCCGCGCGAGCCAGTCCTGCTCCCGGCGCAGGCCCTGGCCGGTGACGTAGATGTCGGGGTCGATGTAGCCGTGCGCGAGCACGAGCACCGGGTGCGGCCCGGCTCCGTGCGGCAGGTTCAAGATCCCGGAGATCCGCAACCCGTCCCCGCGGTAGGTCACCGCGTGCTGGGTGTAGGCGTCGGTGCGCAGCAGCACCTCACCGAGCCGGAGCCCGTGCCCGTCGTACCTCTTGGCGAAAAGGGCCGGCAGCGACACCGGGTGTACGTCGCTCTCCCCCGCCGGCGACGGAGCCGTGGGCGACGGGGCCGGCGACGGGCCTGCCGCGGACGACCCGGCGGGCGGCGAGGTCGCCGACCCGGACGGAGGGGCCGAGGTCGCGGGGCCCGAGGCACCGTCGGATCCGGTGCAGCCGGAGGCGAGGAGCACCGTGAGCAGGGTGGCGACGACCGCTCGGCGCATCACCCTCCTCGCGCGGGTTCAGACGTTGGCGTCGAGGAAGGCGCTGAGCCGCTGCATCATCAGCGGCCAGCCCTGGTCGAAGCGGTGGTCCTCTCCCGGGTACTCGTAGTACTCCACAGTCTGCCCCGCCTCACGCAGCGCGGCGACCGTCGACCGGCTCCACTCGACCGGGCAGACCGGGTCGGCGGTGCCGTGGTGCACCTGGATCGGCACGTCGGCCCGGTCGAAGTAGGTCCGCGCGCTGGCCTCGCGCCAGAACTCCGGGCTCTCCTCGGGCGTGCCGTAGGTGACCTCGACCCGGGTGGCCAGGTCGTCGCGGGCGGCCGCCCAGCGCTGGAAGTTGTCGACGGCCGAGGAGGAAACCGGCGCGTAGAGCGCGACCGCGTCGACGAGGCCCGGCCGGGCGACGAGCGCGTTCATGGCGACACCGCCGCCCATGGAGCGCCCGACCACCCCCACCCGGGAGGCGTCCACGTAGGGCAGGTCGGCGCGGCGGACCGCCAGGACCGCGTTGACCAGGTCCTCGGGATAACCGAGCGGGTCCGCGACCGGGTCGCTGCCGTCCCGGTCGGAGTCGCCGTGGTTGCGGTAGTCGGGCAGCAGCACGACGTAGCCCCGGGACGCGAGGTAGGACTGCTCCCGCGAGAGTGCGTGGCCGCTGACGTAGGTGGCCGGGTCCTCGTAGCCGTGGGCCAGGACGACCAGCGGGAACCGTCCCTCACGACGGGGCACGCTCAGCTGCCCGGAGATCTGCAGGGTCCCGCTGCGATAGGTCACGCGGTAGCGCCGGGAGGCCAGCTCGTCGGCCACCAGCTCCCCGACACGCAGGCCCCGCCCGTCGTACTCGTGCTCGATCAGGCCCGGCACGGAGACCAGGTTGAACGGGGTCGAGGTGTCGTTGTGGGCGCCGGCCACCACGACCGCCGCACGCATCCGGGTTGCGGGCTCGGGCTGCGGCGTGGCGCAGGCCGCGACCGCGAGGACGGTCGCGACGAGCAGAGACCACTGGGACCGACGACGCACGTCATCATCGTCGGCCGAATCCGCGATCCCCGCAGATGAACTCGGATTCGTTACGGGTCTGTGAGCTCTCGTCCGTCACCCACCGGGTGGTGACGGGCTGGGGCTCACACCACCTGGTGCAGCCAGCGCACGGGAGCGCCGTCGCCGGCGTGGCGGAACGTCTCGAGCTCGTCGTCCCACGGCTTGCCGAGCAGCTTGTCGATCTCGTTGAGCAGCGTGGTCTCCCCCAGCGCCGCCTTGACCACCGCGGCCTTGAGCCGGTCCTCGGGGATCATGATGTCGCCGTGCATGCCGGTCACGGCGTGGAAGACGCCGAGGTCGGGGGTGTAGGAGAACCGGGCCCCCTCGCTGGAGGCGGTGGGCTCCTCGGTCACCTCGAAGCGCAGGTGGTTCCACCCGCGCAGGGCTGAGGCAAGCGAAGCAGCCGTGCCGACCTCTCCCGTCCAGGAGAACTCGGCACGGTACGTGCCTGCCTGGGCGGCCTGCGGTGTCCACTCGAAGCTGACGGCAGAGCCGATCACACCGCCGACGGCCCACTCGATGTGCGGGCACAGCGCCGACGGCGAAGAGTGGACGTACAGAACGCCCCGTGTCGCATGACGTGTGGTCACCGTGACCTCCTGTTGTTCCCGGCGTCGAGATACGCCTTCCCCAGCGGTCTCGTCGGGTCCTTCGAGGTTGTCTCGGTGACACGCGTGTGAAGTTGTGGCCCCATTGTGACCGATGAGACGCCTCAGAAGCCACACCGACACCAGAAATCCCAGAAATCGGGTGCCGGACGACTCAGGCCAGGGAGGTCCCGGCCACCGGTCGGTCGAGCGCCATCAGCGTGGTCAGGATCTCCTCGGCCAGCCCGAGGCCGGACAGATGGCTCTCGCCCTCGATCGTGCGCAGCACCGCGTCGGGCAGGATCGCGACCATGTGCTCGCCGTGCCGGTGCGGGACGATGTGGTCGTCGTCGCCGTGCCACCAGCGCACGGGGACCTTCACGTCGGCGGCCTCGAACCCCCAGTGCCGGGAGAACAAGATCAGGTCCGACAGCGGCGCGGTCACCTGCTTGCGGCTGCCGTTGAGCAGGTCGTCGAGGAACATCGCCCGGAACTCCGGCCGGCCCAGCAGCTCGCGGTCGCCGGGCGGCTGCATCCGGGCGTACAGGTCGAGCACCCGGCCCGCGAACGGCTTGGCCAGCCGCACCCCGACCGTCAGCGCGAGCCCGATCGGGACCCGGCCCGCCGAGACCAGCGGTGCGAACGGAGCGGCCAGTGCCAGCAGTCCGCCGGGAGGTGCGTCGACGCCCTGCGTGGGGGCGACCCCGCCGAGCACGGCCACGCCCCGCACGCGCTCGGGCATCGCCGCGCCGGCGGCCAGGACGTAGGCGCCGCCACCGGAGAGCCCGATCAGGTGCATGGAGTCGATGCCGAGCACGTCGGCCACCAGCTCCAGGTCACCGGTCCAGTCGAGGATGTCCGCGTAGACGTGCGGCGTGGACGAGCCGATGCCCGGTCGGTCGATGCCGATGATCCGCAGCCGCTCCCGTTCGGCGAAGGCCCGAGCCTCGACGGGGATCTGGCGTCGCGCACCCGGCGTGCCGTGCATCCAGATGATCGCCGGGCCGTGCGGCGAGCCGAACTCCGCGAAGCCGAGCCGACGGCCGTCGCGGACCGCGATGCTGCCTTCCAGGCGCGGCCTGGTGACCTCGTTCATGTCCCGATGCTGGCACAACCAGGGCCCTCGTGGCGCCACCGTCCAGCGCGGCGGTCATCAGGCGAAAATTCGGGTCCGACTCGTGCGGATTCGGCTCCTCGCTGCCGATTCAGTACGCGATGCTTTGGCAAGCACCGACTGCCTCCACGGGGCGGCAGCGGGCAGCCACGAAGGAACCTCGATGTCGCACCTCCCCACGCCTCGCCGGTCCCGCCTGCGGGCAGGTTCGCGGACGGCCGCTGCCGCCGTGACCACGGCAGCGCTCTGCGTGCTCGGCCTGACCGGCACGCCGGCCGCCTCCTCGGCGCCGTCGGTCCAGGCGGCACAGTCGGCCCCCTCGGCGCAGTGCCCGCTCCCCTACCCGGTCGCCGAGGTGACCAAGGGGCAGCGGGTCACCGGTCTCACCGTCACCTCGGGCACCGAGCCGACCGGCTTCACCGGTGAGGTCCTCGGCGTCGTGCGGGACGGGATCGCACCGGGTCTCGACATGGTGCTCGCGCGGTTCACCTCCCCCGAGATCGACCGCGTCGGCGGGATCTGGCAGGGCATGTCCGGGTCGCCGGTGTACGCCGCCGACGGCCGGCTGCTCGGCGCGGTGTCGTACGGCCTCGGCACCGGCGCCTCCCCCGTCGCCGGGATCACCCCGGCGGCGGAGATGTACCGGATGCTCTCCGAGCCGCCCACGCCGACCGCGGCCGCGAGGGCCAGCAGGCAGGCCGTCTCGCTCCCCCGCGGGCTGGCGCGCCGCCTGACCGGGCGCGGGGTGCTGACCCGCCGCGAGGCGACGGCCGGGATGACCCGGCTGCCCACCCCGCTGGGCGTCTCCGGCATGGTGACCGCCCGTCGGCTCGGCCAGCTGGAGAACGCGCTCGGCCTCTCCGGGGTCCAGGTGCACCGCAGCGGCGCGGTGACCGCCGCCTCCGACGAGCTCCCCATCGTGGTCGGCGGAAACCTGGCCGCCTCCCTGTCCTACGGCGACGTGTCCACGGTCAACGTCGGCACGGTGACCGCGATCTGCGGGGATGAGGTGCTCGCCTTCGGCCACGCGATGAACTTCACCGGCCCGGCCCGGATGACCATGCACGGCGCCGACGCGGTGTACATCCAGGAGGACCCGCTGGGCCTGCCGTTCAAGCAGGCCAATGCCGGCGCTCCGGTCGGCTCCGTTACGCAGGACCGGCTGGCCGGCCTGTTCGGCATCAAGTCTCCCTCGGCCGCACCCGCCACGACCGCGATCACGTCGTACGTCGAGGTGCCCGGTGAGTGGTCGCGCACCGGCACGACCTACGTCAGCGCGCCCGACTCGGTCCCGGAGGTGGCGTCCTTCCACCTCCTCGCCGACCAGGACCGGGTCTTCGACGGGACCGGCAAGGGTACGGCGGAGCTCGGCTGGACCATCCGCGGCCGACGTGCCGACGGGCGGTCGTTCACCCTCACCCACGGTGACCGCTACGCCAGCGAGACCGACGTGTCCTACGAGACCGGCTTCGACCTGTTCGACCAGCTCGCCCAAATCCACTTCAACGACGTGGAGGAGGTGACGATCCAGGACGTGTCGACCACCTCGACGATGACCCGCGACTACGCCGCGTCCACGATCGCGCAGGTGCAGATCAAGGCCGGCCGCCGGTGGCAACCGCTGCGCACCGACCGGGTGCTGTACCTCCGGGCCAACCGCACGGTCCGGCTCCGGGTCCTGCTCACCTCCGCCCGGCTCCCCGACACCTGGGTCCGGGTGGACGTGCCGGTGCCGGCCAGGATCGGCCGGAAGAGCGGCTACCTGGAGGTGCTGGGCGGCAACTCGTACTTCCCCGGCGGCGAGGGCGGCCAGCCGCCCGGCGACGGCACCGAGTTCGCCGAGGCCGGCTACGTCGCCGCGACCGCGCCGGCCTCGTTCGAGGCGCTCCTGCGCGGCCTGCGCCAGAGCCCCCGCAACGACCAGGTCCTGGCCAACCTCTCGCTGTACCGCCCCAACGGCTCGATGCTCGGTCGTTCCGGACGCGCCGGCACGGGGTCGGTGGTCGACGGCATGGTGACCGTGGAGGTCCAGGGTCTCGGCTGAGGCCCGACAACGCAGACGACGGGTGGGCGACCTTCGCGGTCACCCACCCGTCGTCGTGTTCGAGGTCAGCCCTGGGTGCGGCCTGCGCCGCCGCTGCCCGCCCCGCGCCGCCGGTTGCGGCTGCGGCTGCCTGCGGGGCGGCTGGTCGCCGGGCCGCCGTCGGCGGCCCGGCTGCTCTGGCTGGACCGGCCGCTCTGGCCGGCGTGGCTGCCCTGTCCGGCGCGTCCGTTCTGGCCGCCGCGGCCACCACGGCCACGACCGCCCCCGCCGCCCTGACCGCGTGCCGGCCGGTGCGGAGCCTCGGTGACGGTCGGGGTCGGCTCCACCTTCGGCGCCTCCGGACCGACCAGCCGGCGCAGCTCCTCGGAGCCGGCGCGCACGGCCAGGCTCGTCGGGCTCACCTTCGCCAGCCGCACCAGCGCCGCGACGTCCTTCTTCTGCTCGGGGGTCACCAGCGTGACCACGGCGCCGGCGGCGCCGGCGCGCGCGGTACGACCCGACCGGTGCAGGTACGCCTTGTGCTCGGCCGGCGGGTCGACGTGGATCACCAGCTCGACGTCGTCGACGTGGATGCCCCGCGCCGCGATGTCGGTGGCCGCGAGGACACGCACCTCCCCGCTGCTGAACGCCGCCAGGTTCCGCTCACGGGCGTTCTGCGAGAGGTTGCCGTGCAGGTCGACGGTGGGGATGCCGGACGCGGTCAGCTGCCGCGCGAGCTTCTTGGCGGCGTGCTTGGTGCGGGTGAACAGCACCGCGCGGCCGTGCCCGGAGGCGAGCTCGCGGATCACCGCCGCCTTGTCGGTGGCGTTGACGTGCAGCAGGTGGTGCGACATCGCCGGCGGCGGGGCGGCCGCGGAGTCGACCGAGTGGGTCATCGGGTCGGTCAGGTAGCGCTTGACCAGCACGTCGACGTCGTTGTCCATGGTCGCCGAGAACAGCATCCGCTGACCCCGCTTCGGGGTCTTGTCGAGGATCCGCTTCACGGCGGGCAGGAACCCCATGTCGGACATGTGGTCGGCCTCGTCGAGCACCGTGACCTCGACCGCGCCGAGGTCGCACAGCTTCTGGTTCATCAGGTCCTCGAGGCGACCGGGAGTGGCGACGAGCACGTCGACGCCCTTGCGCAGGGCGGTCACCTGCGGGCCCTGGCGGACCCCGCCGAACACGACGGACGCGCGCAGCCCCATGGCCGCGGCCAGGGGCTCGATGCTGGCCAGCACCTGGTTCGCCAGCTCACGGGTCGGCACGAGCACGAGCCCACGGGGGCGCATCGACTCGCGGCGCGAGGCCGAGGCGGCGACCCGCACGACCGTCGGGATGCCGAAGGCGAGCGTCTTGCCGGAGCCGGTGCGTCCTCGCCCGAGGACGTCGCGCCCGGCGAGGGTGGTCGGCAGCGTCGCTGCCTGGATCGGGAAGGCGGTGGTCAGACCGCGCCTGTCGAGCTCGCGTGCGACGGCCTCGGGCACGTCGAGCGAACGGAAGGTGGGGGCATGCGGGGTCGACCCGGCATGGGTGTGGTGGGGCACAGCAGTCCTTGGGTAGGAGTTGTGGCCGCAGTGCTCGTTCGGCTGGGAAGGGGGCTCGAGCGCAGTCCTGCGAAGCAGGACCGGCGGGCCACCGTCAAAGAGAAACCGCGCCGTCCAGGGCGCGAAAGCAGACGACCTCGATGCACCCGGTCGGCGCATCGGGATCCATTGTGCCTCACCGGACACCCTGAAGCCGAATCGCGCCTCAGTCCTCGGCGTGTACGGCGTCGTCCTCGGCGTGCGCGGCATCGCGGATCTCGCCGACCAGCTCCTCGAGGACGTCCTCGAGGGTGACCAGGCCGAGCACGGTCCCGTCGTCCTCGACCACCCGGCCCATGTGCGCGCCGCGGCGCTGGAGGGTCTCGAGCGCGTCGTGCAGCACGTCCCCCGGGCGCACGGTCGCGAACGGCCGGATCCACTTGTCGTCGACCGGTCGCTCCCGACGCTCGGGGTCGGTCTCCAGGACGTCCTTGATATGGAGGTACCCCAGCAGGTCGCCCCCGTCGCTGGTGACCGGGAACCGCGAGAAGCCGGTGACGGCACAGACCCGTTCCACCTCCGCGACCCTGGCCCCGCGGGTGATGGTGGTCAGGTCCGCGGGTGCCATCAACACGCTCATCACGGTCTGCTCGGTGAAGCCGAGGGCGCCCGAGAGCCGGTCGTACTCGTTCTCCGGGAGCAGCCCCTCGCCGCGCGACTCGTCGACCAGCGCGGCGACCTCCTCGCGGGTGAACGCGGAGGTGACCTCGTCCTTAGGCTGCACGCGCATCAGGCGGAGCACGCCGTTGGCGATCGCGTTGAGGACCACCACGACCGGCTTGAGCACGGTGACCACGACCATCATCGGCGGGCCGAGCACTAGCGCGGCGCGCTCGGGCCCGACGAGCGCGATGTTCTTGGGCACCATCTCGCCGAGCACCACGTGGAGGTACACCACGATCGACATCGCGACGACGAAGGCGACCGGGTGCAGCATGCTGTCGGGGATGCCGAGGGTGTGGAACAGCGGCTCGAGCAGGTGGGCGACGGCCGGCTCGCTCACCGCACCGAGGCCGAGCGAGGCCACGGTGATGCCGAGCTGGGCCCCGGCCATCACGAGCGACACCTGCTCCATGGCCCGCAACGTGGTCCGCGCGACCCGGGAGCCGGCCGCGGCGCGCGGCTCGATCTGGGTGCGGCGCGCGGAGATCAGCGCGAACTCCGCGCCCACGAAGAACGCGTTGGCGGCCAGCAGTGCCACGGTGAGGAGGATCCCGCCGAGGTCACTCATCGTGACCCTCCTGCGGGACCGTCCGCGAGGTCAGCGCCAGCCGGTCGATGCGCAGGCCGTCCAGGCGTTCGACGGTGATCACGGCCTCCTCGTGCGGGAGGGGGTCACCGTCCTCACCGAGCCTGACGGGGAGAGGTACGACGACCTGCTCCCCCGGCTCGGGCATCCGCCCCAGTGTCTGGAGGAACAGCCCCGCGACCGTGTCGTAGTCCTCGTGCTCGGGCAGCGCGATGCCGGTCACCGAGGCGACCTCGTCGGGGCGCAGCAGCCCGGAGACCGACCAGCTGCCGTCGCGGCGGCGTCGGACCCGCGAGCCGAGCGGGTCGTGCTCGTCGGCGATGTCACCGACGATCTCCTCGACGACGTCCTCCAGGGTCACCACGCCGGCGGTGCCGCCGTACTCGTCGACCACGACGGCCATCTGGAAGCCCTCGCTGCGCAGCAGCGCGAGCAGCGGGTCCAGCCGAAGGGTCTCCGGCACGACGGTCGCCTCGACCATGACGTCGCGGACCTTGGTGCCGCGCCGGGCGGAGACGTCGACGGCGACGGCGTTCTTGACGTGCACGGCGCCCACGACGTTGTCGTTCTCGCGGGCCACCACCGGGAACCGCGAGTGCCCGGTGGCCCGGGCCAGCTCGATCACCGCGGTGACCGGGTCACCGGCGTCGACGGTGTCCATGTGCACGCGGTGGGTCATGATCTCCCCCGCCGTACGCCGGGCGAACACCACCGAGCGCTCCATCAGCTCGGCGGTCTCCACGTCGAGGGTGCCCTGCAGCGCGGAGCGGCGGACCAGGGAAGCCAGCTCCGCCGACGTGCGCGCCGAGCGCAGCTCCTCCTGCGGCTCGATGCCGAGCCGGCGCACGATCGCGTTGGCCGAGCCGTTCAGCAGCCGGATCGGCAGGGACATGGCGGTGGTGAACCCACGCTGGAGCGCCTGCGTGGCGCGGGCGGTGGCCATCGGCTTGGCGATCGCCAGGTTCTTCGGCACCAGCTCGCCGAAGACCATCGTGAAGATCGTCGCCAGCGCGAGGCCGATGCCCACCGAGACGGGACGGACCGCCGACGCCGCGACCCCGGCGTACTCGATCGGGCCACGGACCAGCTGGGCGATCGCGGGCTCGGCGAGGAACCCGATGGCCAGGTTGGTGACGGTGATCCCGACCTGGGCACCCGAGAGCTGGGTCGACAGCGAGCGCAGCGCGCTCTGCACGCCCTGGGCGGACCTGCTGCCGGTGGCTGCCTCCCGCTCCACTGCGGCTCGGTCCACGGTGACGAAGGCGAACTCAGCGGCGACGAAGACGCCGCACGCGACGACGAGGAGCAGTGAGACGAGAAGGAGGAGTGTTGCCGTCATGTCGCGTCACCGCCGGGTTCGCGGTGACGCACACGTTGTTGGGAGTCGTCCATCTGGATGGTCGGCCCTGTCCTTGCTGGTCGTGACTGGGTCGGCTACAAGGTACCGGACCTGCGGCCCTGGACGAACCCGGGACCGACGCAGCCGGAGCTGCCGCGCGAGGTCAGCCGGCGTCGGCCAGCGGGGGCTCGAGCGCCTCCCGGGCCTGCAGCGCGCGCAGGCTCTTGCCGAACAGCGCCATCGCCTCGGCGGCGAGGCGGTCGGCGTCCGCACTGAGCTCGGGGAAGTGCCAGCGGCACTCCTCGGCGAGCGAGATCGCGCGCTCGAGGTCCTGGCTGAGGCGGTCGATGATCTCCTCGGGACGCGCGAGCACCGTTCCGGTAGCCCTCTGCGGTGGCACGTGGCTCATGGTGCGCCCCATCTCCCTCGGTGGACCGGCGGCCCATCGCCGATCGCTCACGGAACATTCAACGGCCTTTCGTCCAGGTTCGTAAGGCGAATGATCATGCACGCCACTGCGTGTTAGTGCAGTTGCGTAGTCGTGCAGCACTGCGCAACGGTGGTGCCATGGCGACCGAGGAGGACGTGCGACGGTTGTGCCTGGCGCTGCCCGGGGTCACCGAGCGGCTGAGCTGGCAGCGCCCGGCGTGGTTCGTCCGGACGCTGATGGCGCGCATGTGGGACGACGACGTGCTGACCGTGAAGACCCGTGAGCGCGACGTCCTGGCCGCCTCGGACCCCGACACCTTCTTCTGGACCCCGCACCACGAGCGCTCGCCGCTGCTCCTGCTCGTGCGCCTGGAACGGGTCGCCGACGACGAGCTCGAGGAGCTGCTCACCGACTCCCGCCTGTTGGCCGGTGGCCGCTGACATGGAGCTGCGCGCGGACTGCGCGAGGTGTGTCGGGCTGTGTTGCGTCGCGCTGCCGTTCGCCGCCTCCCGGGACTTCGGGTTCGACAAGGCGGCCGGCGAGCCGTGCCGGCACCTGGACGCGGAGCACCGGTGCGGCATCCACGACCGGCTGCGGGACACGGGCTTCCGCGGCTGCGCCTCCTTCGACTGCTTCGGCGCCGGACAGCGGGTCACCCAGGTCGTGTACGACGGACGGGGCTGGCGTGAGAACCCCGACCGGGCCCGGGAGATGTTCGCCGTCTTCGAGGTCGTCCGAGGTCTGCACGAGCTCCTCTGGTACCTCGACGAGGCGGTCTGCCTGCCCGTCGTACCCCCGCTCCGGGCGGAGCTGGAAGCCGTCCGACAGCGCATCGATGCCCTCACCCGATCGGCGCCCGCGCCGATCTTCGATGCCGACGTGGCCGATGCCCGCGCCGAGGTCGGCACCCTCCTTCGCCGTGCCAGCGCGCAGACCCGGGTTGCGCGCCACCCCGGTGGCGCCGAGCTCGGTGGTGCCGACCTGGCCGGCCGCCGGCCGCCCGGCGACCTGCGGGGCGCGGACCTTCGCGGGGCACTGCTGATCGCCGCCGATCTCAGCAGCAGCGACCTCCGGTCCGCGGACCTCCTCGGCGCGGACCTGCGGGACGCCGACCTCAGCGGCGCCGACCTCGGCGGCTGCCTCTTCCTCACCCAGCCGCAGCTCGACGCAGCCGAGGGCGACTCCGCGACCATCCTCCCCGACCGACTGCGGCGGCCGGGGCACTGGGCGGTGTGACCGGACGCTCCCGCGCCCTTCACCGAACCCCGCCCACACGGTCACCGCGCGTTCACCGCGGGCCGTCACGGTGAGGGCATGCGCGTCGCGATCGTCACCGAGTCCTTCTTCCCTCAGGTCAACGGCGTCACCAACACCGTGCGCCACACCGTCGACCGACTCCTCGCCACCGGCCACGAGGCGATCGTGATCGCCCCGGGTCCCGGCCTGACCGGGTACCGCACGGTCCGGGTGGTCCGGGTCCGGTCGGTGTCCCTGCCCGGCTACCGGTCGTTCTCCCTGGGGCTGCCGGACGTGGCGGTGGAGCGCGCGCTCGCGGAGTTCCGTCCCGATGTGGTGCACCTGGCCTCCCCGATCGCGCTCGGCGCCGTGGGGCTTCGCGCCGCACGCAGGCTGGGCATCCCCACCGTCGCGGTCTACCAGACCGACATCGGCGGCTTCGCCCGGCAGTACGGCATCCGCGCCGACGCGGTCGTGGCCCGCTGGGTCGGCCGGATCCACCGCCGGGTGGACCGGACGCTGGTCCCGTCGACCGCGTCGCACGCCCAGCTCGAGGCGGTCGGCGTCACCGATCTGCACCTGTGGCGGCGCGGTGTCTCTCTGGACCTGTTCGGGCCCGAACGCCGCAGCGAGGAGCTGCACGCGCACTGGACACGTCGGAAGCCCGACCAGGTCGTGGTCGGCTACGTCGGCAGGCTGGCGGCGGAGAAGCAGGTGCGCCGGCTCGTGGAGCTCGCCCCGATCCCCGGAGCTCGGCTGGTGGTTATCGGCGACGGGCCGGCGCGCGGCCGGCTCGAGAAGCGGCTTCCGCACGCGAAGTTCACCGGCATGCTTCGCGGCGAGGACCTGGCCAGGGCGTTCGCCTCCCTTGACGTGTTCGTGCACCCCGGCGAGGCGGAGACCTTCTGCCAGACCGTGCAGGAGGCGCAGGCCAGCGGTGTGCCCGTCGTCGCCCCGGCCGCGGGAGGACCGGTCGACCTGGTCGACCACGGCCGCACCGGTCTGCTCTACGACCCGGAGGACAAGGCGTCGCTGCGACGTAGTGTCGCGACCCTGGTCGCCGATCCGGGTCTCCGCGAACGCCTCGCCCGGGACGCGCTCGCCGGCCTGGCGCACCGCAGCTGGGCACAGGTGGTGGACGAGCTCGTGGCGGTGCACTACCCCGCCGTGCTCGCGCCTGCGGCGCCTGGCCTGGCGGCCTGAGCGGGTGCGCATCGCCCAGCTGGCGAACTTCGTCGGCCCCGCCTCCGGCGGGATGAAGACCGCTGTCAACGCGCTGGGAGCGGGCTACGTCGCCGCCGGCGCACAGCGCCTGCTCGTGGTCCCCGGCGCCCGGGACGCACGGACCACGACCGAAGCCGGCGACATCGTGCAGCTGCGCGCACCGCGCGTGGGCGGCGGGTACCGGCTGATCCTGGAGCCGTGGCGGGTGATCGACGCCCTGGAGGAGTTCGGTCCCACCTCGGTGGAGGTCTCCGACAAGTCCACCCTGGTCCCCGTGAGCCGGTGGGCACGTCGGAACGGCGTCGGTTCGCTGCTGTTCTCCCACGAGCGGCTCGACGCGATGCTCACGCTGCGCACCGGCTGGGTCGCCGGAGTGGGGCCCTCGGTCTCCGCGCTCAACAGGTTCCTGGTGCGTCGCTTCGACGGCGTGGTGGTGACCTCCGCCTTCGCCGAGCGCGAGTTCGGCGAGGAGGCCGCCGCGGCCGGGACGCCGGTGCACCGGGTGCCTCTCGGCGTCGACCTGGAGACCTTCCGGCCCCCGTCGTCCCGGGCCCCCGGGGAGGGCCTCCTACGGCTGGTCCACGTCGGCAGGCTCTCGCGCGAGAAGAGCCCCCACCTCGCGGTGGCCACCGCGGTCGAGCTGCACCGTCGCGGCGTGCCGCTGCGGATGGACGTCTACGGCCAGGGGCCGCACCGGGACGAGCTCGAGGGCCTGGCGGAGGACGCGCCCGTGGTGTTCCACGGGCACGTCGCGGACCGTCGTCGGCTGAGCCGGCTGATCGGCAGGGCCGACGTCGCGCTCTCGGTGTGCCCGGGCGAGACCTTCGGGCTCGCCGTCCTCGAGGCGCTGGCCTCCGGCACCCCGGTGGTCACCGCGGACGCCGGCGGGGCCCGGGAGCTGGTCGATGAGCAGTCCGGGGCCTGGGCCGAGCCGACCCCCGCGGCGCTCGCCGACGCGGTGCTCGAGGTGGCGCACCGTCCACCGGCGTCACGCCGCGCAGCTGCGCGCCGGCGGGCCGAGCAGTTCCCGTGGCAGCGCACCGTCGACGCGATGCTCGAGCTCCACCGGCGCTCCACCTACGACGCGGCGGAGCTCGCCGGATAGTCCGCCCGACCCTCGGGTCGGACGCCGGCGCCGGGCACGGCTCCGTTGGCGCGGTGCACCAGGAGCTGCACGAGGGCGACCACGGCGACGAGACCCACGCCGAGGGCGATCACCGTGCCGGCCCCGCGCAGACTCGAGTCCAGCGGCGCGACGAGCCCGAACAGCCACGACGCATGCAGCAGGGCGGCGCCGGCCCGCGACCCGAGGTGGCAGGTGGCCAGCAGCGGCAGGCACCACAGCAGGTACCAGTGGTGCACTACCGGGCCGAGTACGACGAGCACCAGCATCACCAGGCCGAGCGCGCGCACCGCCGCAGCGGGGACACCGGTGGGTGCGCGGAGCGCGACCCACCCGGCGAACACCAGCGCGGCAAGTGAACCCAGCGTCCTCGCCGCGGAGACCACGGAGTCCGTGGTGAGGCCGGTCTCCAGCGGCGCGAGCAGCAGCCCGACCAGCCGGCCGGTCTGCGTCGGCAGCGACAGCGGAGTCAGCACCTCGCCCGGCACCCCGAGGGCATGGACCCAACCGACCCCGAGGCCGGAGACGAGACCCACGGCGACCAGGGTGCCGATCGAGACCGCGGCGACCGAGGTGAGCCGCCGGACCCGGCGGCCGCGGCCGGCCGTCACCCGCAGCGTGGCCAGGGCGACCCCGACCCCGGCCAGGCCGCCGGGCAGCTTCACGGCCGCTGCGAGACCGACCAGCACGGCTCCCAGGGCACAGCCGTGCTCAACCGCGACGACCACGGCGAGCGCCATCAGCCCGACCATGAGCAGGTCGTTGTGCAGCCCCGCGACACCGTGCGCCAGCATCACCGGGCTCGGCAGCACCAGCGCCGAGGCGAGGACCGGGTCGCGTCCGGCCCAGGTCGCCATCCGCGGCACCGCGTAGCCGAGCACGAGCAGGCCGGCCACGGCGAGCAGGCGGTGGCCGACGACCATCAGCCACGGCGAGCCGGTCACCTCCGCGACCAGCCCGCCCCACACCAGCGGGACGGGCCCGTACGGAGTGAGCGTGTCCATCCACCGTGGGTCCACGGCCTCCACGACCGGGCCCTCGAGCACCGAGGGTGACCACACGTAGGGCGAGAGGCCCAGCCTGGTGAGCTCACCCTGCGCTGCGTAGCTCCACCCGTCGCGGCTGAACATCGCCGGCGCCACGAGCAGCGGCGCCGTCCACCAGAGGGTGGCGCGATGCACGAGGCCTCGGGCGACTGCGTCGGTGCGCCGATCACGGCGAGCGACGTACCTCACCAGCTCGAGCCAGGCGGCGACGCCCAGCCCGAGGCCGAGCACGACGACGCTCAGGCCGAGCATCCGCCCCGGCATCGACGCCCGGAGGTCCTCGAGCAGCGGCAGCCCGGCCACCGGGCTGGACGGTGGCAGCACCGAGATGACCAGCCCACCGACGAGCACCAGGAAGTAGCCGAGCCCGCCACGCAAGATCACCGGGCAACGCTACGGTTCCCGATCCGAGCAGCCGGTGAACTGCCGGGGACGGTTGGCCCAACCTTGGGCGGCGCGGTCAACGCGGTGTACACCAGCCGGTCGCCCGACATCCTCCTCGACGGCGCGATCAGGTCAGCCTGCGCTGCTGGTGTGGCCCCATGGACATGCGCATCAGTGTCATCGGCACTGGTTACCTCGGCGCGACTCACGCCGCCTGCCTCGCCGAGCTCGGCTTCGAGGTGCTCGGCGTCGACAGCGACCGCGACAAGGTGGCCATGCTCGCGGACGGGCGGGTGCCGTTCAGCGAGCCGGGCCTCGCGGAGCTCCTCGCCCAGCACGTGCGGACCGGCCGGCTGCGGTTCACCACCGACCTGCGCGCGGCTGCCGCGTTCGCCGACGTGCACTTCGTCTGCGTGGGGACCCCGCAGTCGACCACCGGGCCGGCCGCGGACCTGTCGGCGGTCGAGGCGGTCACCCGCGGTCTCGCCCGGCACCTCACCCGCGACAGCCTGATCGTCGGCAAGTCGACCGTGCCGGTGGGGACTGCCGACAGGCTCGCCGAGCTGGTCGCCGGGCTGGTCCCGCCCGGGGTGAGCGCCTCGGTCGCCTGGAACCCGGAGTTCCTCAGGGAGGGGCACGGCGTGGAGGACACGCTGCGCCCGGACCGTCTCGTCTTCGGCGTCTCCGGACCCGACGCGGAGTGCACGCTGCGCCGCATCTACGAGCAGCCGATCGCCGCGGGCAGCCCGGTGCACGTGACCGACCTCGCCACCGCCGAGCTGGCCAAGGTGGCAGCCAACGCGTTCCTCGCCACGAAGATCTCCTTCATCAACGCGATGGCCGAGGTCAGCGAGCGGTCGGGCGCGGACGTGGTAGCGCTGGCCGACGTCCTCGGCGACGACCCCCGCATCGGCCGCAGGTTCCTCGACGCCGGGGTCGGCTTCGGGGGCGGGTGCCTGCCCAAGGACATCCGGGCGTTCAGCGCGCGTGCCACCGAGCTGGGGGCGCACTCGGTGCCTGCGCTCATGCAGGCGGTGGACGCAACCAACGCCGGTGCTCGGCAGCGCGTGGTCGAGCTGGCCAGGACGCTGTGCGACTCGACCCTGCCCGGTCGCCGGATCGCCGTGCTCGGGGCGGCGTTCAAGCCGCACTCCGACGACGTCCGCGACTCCCCCGCGCTGGACGTGGCGGGCCGGCTGCACCTCGCCGGCGCCGAGGTACGGGTGTACGACCCGGAGGCGAACAACAACGCCCGCGCGGTGCAGCCTGCCCTGACCTACGTGGCGAGCGTGGAGGCCGCGCTCAACGGCGCCGACCTCGTGCTGCACCTGACCGACTGGCCGGAGTTCACCAGGATCGACCCGCACCGGGCCGCCGGGCTGGTTCGCAGCGCTCGGATCATCGACGGGCGCAACCGGCTGGACCGCGACCGTTGGGAGCTGGCCGGGTGGACGCTGCACGCCATGGGCAGGGGTCGGCTCGCCACGCCCGAGCCGGCACTGTCGGACCTGCCGGGTCAGCGCACGCCGCGGCGGATCGCGCTCGAGCTCACCTGACGGTGAGGGTGCCCACGGCCAGGCGCGGCAGGAACCGGCTGGCGACGTCGGCGGCCGTCCTGACCGCGGGCGCGCTGGTCTCCTCGGCGCTCGCACGCGGGATGATCCGCAGGCAGGCCCGGCTCGCGCGCCAGGTGATCGGCAAGCCTCTGGGCGAGGAGGCACTTCGCGCGGACAAGGTCTACAAGAAGGCGTACGGCGACCCGATCGACCTCCTGCTGCTCGGTGACTCGATCGCCGCCGGCCTGGGCGCGGAGACCCCCAAGCACACCCTGGGTGCCCAGCTGGCGCGGCGACTGGCGAAACGGACCACCCGCGCGGTCAGGTTGCACACGGCGGCGCACGTCGGGTCGGAGACGTCGATGCTGCGGGCCCAGCTCGCAGGCCTCCCGGCCGGCTACGCCGCCGACGTGGCCGTGATCGTCGTCGGCGGCAACGACGTCACCCACCGGGTGCGGACCGGTGTCTCCCGCCGTCACCTGGCCGAGGCCGTCGAGGCGCTGCAGGAGCAGGCCACCGCGGTGGTCGTGGGCACGTGTCCGGACCTCGGTGCACTGACCGCGGTGCCGCAACCGCTGCGCTCCCTGGCGCGGATCGCCTCCCGTCAGCTCGCCACTGCTCAGCGCGAGGTGGCGCTCGAGTACGGCGCTCGGGCGGTGTCGCTCGCCGACGTGGTGGGTCCGTTCTTCGTGGCCCAGCCGGACCAGATGTTCGCCATGGACCGGTTCCACCCCTCCGGGGCGGGATACCGGCGCACCGCCAAGGCGCTGCTGCCGAGCGTGCTGGCGGCTCTGGGCTACGAGGACGAGGTCCCGTTCGGGCACCACGGCCCGGCGCCCCGGCTGAGGCCGGTCGGACCCGGGCCCTGAAACGCCCGGCTCAGGAGCGCGGCGCGGTCGCCGTCTTCGGCGAGGGGCTGCTCCGGCCATCCGCCTCCGCGAGCCAGTGCCGGAAGTGTTCGGCCGGCATCGGCCTGGCATGCAGGTAACCCTGCGTGTGGTCGCAGCCCAGCGCCGCAAGCTTCACGAGGGTCTCCTCGTCCTCGACGCCCTCGGCGACGATCCTCAGGCCGAGATGGTGGGCCAGGTCGATCGTGCCGGCGACGATAGCGGCCGTGCGGGGCTCCTGGGCGACGCGCGCGGTGAACGCGCGGTCGAGCTTCAGCTCCTCGGCGGGTAGGTCGTTGAGGTAGGTCAGCGAGGAGTAGCCGGTGCCGTAGTCGTCGATGCTGATCGCGATCCCCCGCTCGGCGATCGTGCTCACCACCTCGAGGGCCAGCGACGGGTCGCTCATCAAGGTGGTCTCGGTGATCTCGAGCACCAGCAGGCCGGGGTCGATCAGCGCGTCGCGGGTGATCTCGTCGAGGAACGGCAGCAGGTCCGGGTGGTTCAGGCACGAGGTGGACAGGTTGACCGCCGCCCGCACCGGGAAGCCTGACTGCTGCCAGTGCGCCACCTCCTGGGCGGTACGGCGCAGGACGATGCCGGTCAGCTCGGGCATCAGGTCGTGCCGCTCGACCAGGTCGAGGAACGCGTCGGGGTAGAGCAGCCCGTGCTCGGGGTGGTCCCATCTGACCAGGGCCTCGGCCCCCACGACGGTCCCGGACGTGACGTCGACCTGGGGTTGGAAGGGCACCACGATCTGCTCGCGGTGCTGCTCGGTGGAGTCCGCGCCGATCACCGCGTGCAGGTCCTCGAGCAGGTCGTGCTCGCGGCGCGCTCGGACGTCGGCGTGCTCGTCGTACGTGTTCACCCCGCCGCCTGCTCGCTTGGCGACGTACATCGCCGCGTCCGCGCGCCGCATCAGCTCCTCGCTGGAGCCGCCGACCAGGTCCGTGCCGGCGACACCGATGCTGGCTCCGAGCCGGGCCCGGCGACCGTCCACCTCGACCGGGTCGGTGCAGGCGGCGAACAGCCCCCACGCCGTCTCGGTGGCACGCTTGGCAGCGGACCCGCGCAGCAGCACGGCAAACTCGTCACCGCCGATCCTGGCCAGCACGGTGCTGCCGGTGAGGTCGGCCTGCAGCCGGAGCGCGACGATGCGCAGGACCTCGTCACCAATGCCGTGGCCGTAGCGGTCGTTGACCTGCTTGAAGCGGTCGAGGTCGATGATCAGCAGGGCCGCCGGCTGCCGGCGCTGTTCGGCCTCCTCGAGAGCCGCGGTCAGCGCGCGCCGGTTGGCCATGCCGGTCAGGTCGTCGGTGAGCGCCTCGTGCCGGCTCAGGGCCAGCTCGGCCAGCTCACCGACGAGGCGGACCATCCGCAGGGCGCTGCCGACCGCGGCGATTCCGGCGAACACCGTGGTCGACTCGCGTCCGACCGTGTCGGCCAGGCCGTTGGCGATCAGGACCCCGACGCTCACGGCCAGGACCACGAGTGCGCCGATCGCGGGCGCTTGCGAGGTCGCCCGCTGCGGTGCCGGCCGCACCGGCACCGCCAGTGAGCCGAGGCTCAGCGTGGTGACCAGCAGGATCCAGCCGCCCTGCACGGACAGCTGGGTGAGCCGGGCGTCGCCGCTCGAGGCGGTGAGGACGGTGCCGAGAGTGACCGTCGCGGTCACTCCGGCCAGCATCCAGACCCGGCGGTCGCTGCGCAGGCCGCCGAGGTTCGCGATGGTGACCGTCGTCCCGAGCACCACGATCAGAGCGCCGACCTGACTCAGCCACAGGGAGAGCTGCAGGTCCGGCCACCGGCTCATCGGCGCCTCGACGCTGCGGATCAGCAGTCCGCCACCGGCGACGGCCACGGCGACCGCGCTCAGACCGTTGAGCCAGTCACCAGGGTCGGAGGCGTAGGTCTTGAACCGGTTCCAGTGCAGCACCCCTTGATAGAGCAGCACCGCGGCCGCGCCCGTCCCTGCGGCGATCCCCAGACCGACCATCCGGTGCCCGGCATCCTGGCCGAGC
The DNA here is from genome assembly GCF_054781215.1 of Nocardioides pakistanensis. Classification (NCBI taxonomy): domain Bacteria; kingdom Bacillati; phylum Actinomycetota; class Actinomycetes; order Propionibacteriales; family Nocardioidaceae; genus Nocardioides; species Nocardioides pakistanensis. The sequence goes on from NZ_BAAGUV010000034.1 coordinate 131,256, forward strand.
CCCAGAACCGCCTCGAGGACGAGGCCGAGGCCCGTCGCGGCCGCCGTCCAGGCCGCCCAGCGCCACACGTGGCGCTCCCGTCGGTCCCTCCTCGCTCGCCGCCTCAGCCAGACGGCTTGCACCAGGCATGCCGCGGCCGCGACAAGGGCGACCAGATTCCGTGAGGACGCCGGACCGGTCACCAGAAGAACAGCACCGAGCGTGGCGACGACTGCCACCACGCTCTGCTGCACGACGCCTCGGTGCACCGGCCCCTCCCCCATGTTCCGCCTGCCTCATCGGCCTCGACCGGGCCGACCTGAGCCGAAGCAGCGGCGGAGGATGGAGGTTGGCGGGTCATGGACCGACGCAGCGCAGACTAGGGGCGGTCGGTGAAGGCCTCGCAACCGTAGAAACGGTCCCGCGGATCCAGCGTCTCGCCGCGGTAGATCAGGTCCTCGCCGGGTCCGCAGAACACCACGTCCCGTCGTCCGTCGACCCCCACGAAGACCGCGTCGTCACCGGACCCGAGGTAGACCCGGTCCCGGCCCGGCCCCAGGTAGACGGCGTCGCCGCCGCGCCCGCCGACCAGCACGTCGTCGCCGATGCGGTCCTCCAGGGTGTCGGTGCCGGCACCGCCGATGATCGTGTCATCGCCGCCGTTGCCGGCGATCACGTCGAAGCCCGGACCACCGAAGATCAGGTCGTCCCCGCGGCCGCCGAGCGCCTCGTCCCCGGACGGGCCGAGCAACACAGGGTTCTTGCCCAGGTAGATCACGTCGTGGCCGTCACCGCCCAGCACCCGGTCCGCCCCGCGCCCGGAGCTGATCAGGTCGTCCCCGTCGAGGCCGGCGATCCGGTCCCGGCCGTCCGTCCCCGTCAGCTCGTCATCACCGGGCGTGCCGGTGATCTCCGCGGCGAGTGCCGGGACCGCGATCCTGATGCAGAAGGCGGCACACGCGGTCGCGCCGACGAAACGAAGTCGTGACATGGACCTCTCCCCTCGTCTCCGGGTCCACGACCGGCGACGGCGGCCGACCACGGGCCTCCCTCGTCCCATCGTCACGCGGGCACCGCCTGCCCTCCCAGGGTCGAACGACCCCGGGCGGGGTGCGGGGTAGGTTCGATTCATGGTTGCGACGTACACGCTCAACGACGGACGCGAGATCCCGAGGGTCGGCTTCGGCACCTACCCGCTGCGCGGCGACGACGGGGTCGAGGCGGTGCTCAGCGCGATCGAGGTGGGCTACCGGCTGCTCGACACGGCGGTGAACTACGACAACGAGCGGGAGGTCGGCGAAGCGATCCGACGCTCCGGAGTGCCCCGCGAGCAGCTGTTCGTCACCAGCAAGCTCCCGGGCAGGCACCACGGGTACGACGACGCCGTGGCTAGCACCCGCGAGTCGTTGGACCGGCTCGGTCTGGACTACCTCGACCTGCACCTGATCCACTGGCCGAACCCGAGCGTGGGCAAGTACACCGAGGCGTGGCGCGCCCTGGTCGACCTCCGCAAGGAGGGGCTGGTCCGCTCGATCGGGGTGTCCAACTTCACCGACGAGCACCTGGCTCGCATCATCGACGACACGGGGGTGACCCCGGCGGTGAACCAGATCGAGCTCCACCCCTACTTCCCGCAGGAGCGGATGCGACAGGTCGATGCCGACCTCGGGATCCGCACCGAGTCATGGAGCCCGCTCGGCAAACGGCAGGCGCCGTTCGCCGAGCCGCCCGTGGCCGCCGCGGCCCAGGCGCACGGCGTCACGCCGGCCCAGGTCATCCTGCGCTGGCAGCTGCAGCTGGGCTGCCTGCCGATCCCCAAGTCGGCGACGCGTGCACGGCAGGTGGAGAACCTCGACGTCTTCGGCTTCGAGCTCTCCGACGATGAGGTCGCAGCGATCACCTCGCTGGCCCGTACGGACGGCCGGCTCTTCGGCGGCGACCCCGACACGCACGAGGAGATGTAGCCCCGCGGCAACTCAGAACAGCACGGCGTCCTGCTGGCTGCGCGGGTTCGCGTGCGCGGCGAGCACCGCCGCCTCGACCTTGGCCGTGGGCCCGGCGATGAAGACGTACTCGGTGTTGCGCAGGTGGGAGACCTTACCGACCTTCTCCCCCGACGGGTTGAAGATCCCGATCTGCGCACCCACGTAGCGCTTGGAGTCGAAGGCGACCAGGCGGACGTCCTCGTGGCCGGCCTCGCGCAGGGAGTGCATCATCTCCTCCGCGGTGATCCACGACTCGTCGTTGTAGGAGACGACCACGACCTCCGCCTTGGCGCGGTTGATGACCTCCGCCAGGGCGGGCGCCATCTGGCGCCGCATGTTGAACCGGCTCTTCGTCGAGTCGTCGCGGCTGTCAACGCGCTTGCAGGCGACGCCGTAGTGCTCTGGCTCGTCCCACCGCACCAATGTCTCCCAGATGTGGTAGTTGGTGAAGTACCGGTGCTGGTTGTACGGCGGGTCGAGGTACATCAGGTCCACCGGCTCGAGGCTCTCGACCGTTGCCAGCGCATCACCGCGGATCGTCGCTCCGGGGCCGGGCAGCAGCTCGGGACGGCGCAGCTCGAGGTCGTTGAACGACCGTGGGGCCCACTGCTTGAGGTAGGCCATCTGCACCCCGGTCGTGGAGTCGACCCGGTCGGCGGCCAGCATCAGGCTGGTCAGCAGCACCGGGAACAGCGGTGAGCCGCGGTGCTCGGCCTCGAGCGCACGGCGGATCGCGTCCACGCGGGCGCCGTTCTTGGGCTGGAAGAACCTGGACGCCTCGCAGAACGTCTCGGTGAAGTACCCCGGCTCACCCGGCAGCGAGTTGAGACGCTTCAGCTCGTTGTCGAGCTCCTGCAGGTCGACGGAGTCGGCGTCGGTGGCGATGTAGCAGTCGCTGAGGATCTCGCTGTAGGTGGCGACGTCGGTCGCGGTGACGAAGATCCCACGCCGCTTGAACTCCTGGGCGACGCGGGTGGTGCCGGTGAACAGATCGACGGCGGTGCGTGCCTCCACGCTCTGCGCGATGTCTCCCAGGACAGGCACCAGCGTGCGCTTGGAGCCCAGGTACTTGATCATGACCGAACCCTACGTCCGGGCGCCGACAGATCCGGCCGTGCCTCGCCGTTCCAGGCCGCTACTGGGGCAGCTCCTGCGGCGCTTCCGGCTCGGTGTCCATCAGCCACCTGGTCGCCAGGTCGGCGAGGAAGTCGGCCAGCGCGTCGAGGTCGTAGTTCACCCAGCAGAAGTAGTGCCCGTCCTCGAAGTACGCCGGGTGCTTGAGGGTGTACCGGTCGTCGAACGCCAGGTTCTCGCACATGACGGTGACGAAGGGGTGGTAGTCGTAGCCGGTGTGCTCGTGCAGCAGCTTGTAGAACTGCACGGTGTGGTGCTTGCAGGCCCGCTCGTCGGCGTTGCCCGCAGGGCCCTGTTTCTTGACCTCGAAGTACATCTTGCGCCCGGTCGGCAGGAACGTGATCGCCGCCTCCGGCACGACGCCGTACCTGCCCGAGATGATCTTGGCCAGGTCGCGCGGGTGGTCCTCGACCTTCCACTCGTCCGGGTCGAGGATCTTGTTCAAGGCGGCCACAAAGTTCTGCTCGGACTCGCGGAACGTCCGGTCGTGACCGGGCTGTCTCGCGCGTGCCGACAGCCTGGCACTGTCCATACCCATGTCGTGCCTCCTTGACCCGAGGAGGGAGTCTCCCCAGTCAGCGGCGAGACGTCAATCCGGTGAGACGTGAGACGTTGGCACACAGGCACGGACGACGTGGGCTGCGGCTGTTGAGCCCAGGGGCTTGAACCCTCGAGGCTGTGCCCACTTCGCGAGCGCTGAGGCGATGCGTCCTGACCTGGGAGAAAGCCTGGTAGGGCGGGTGGGACTCGAACCCACGACCCAAGGATTATGAGTGAAGGATCGGCGTTCTCAGCCGGTCTCAATCAGGCTCAGTTGAGCGTGAATCGGGGCCTGAACGGGGTGTCCGATGCCCCCCAGTTCTCACTGGTTCTCAGTCGTCTGGGGGGCGAACTGGGGGACGGAAGGGGGGTGGCGTGATGGAGGCCAACGTTCACGGCCACTCGGTGCGCCTCCTGGCCACCCACCAGGCTCCCGGCGTACTCCTGGACACCTGGGAGGACTTGGGGGAACCGGCGGGCTCCCTGTGGCGGGTCGGCGTCGTGGTGACGGTCCAGGAAGGCCACGACCTGGTGAACGGGTCCAGCGGCGTGTGGGACCCGTTCATCCCTGGCCAGGTCTGGGCGATGGCGTACGACGACCACCCCGACGACGACCCAGTGGGACGGTTCCAGGAGGCGATCCGGCAGGAGCAGGAGCGAGCGGCGGAACGGCTCGGCGGCCCACTCCACTTCGACCAGGAATGGCCCTGAACCTGCACCCCTGAACGAGACAAGGCCCCCGGCGGGAACGACAACCGCCGGGGGCCTTCGTGCGCCAGGAGAACGACACGACCCGATCCGCTGGTGACGCTACCCGGCACCGCCGACAGGTTGAGCACGGTGCGTGTCGTCGTGCCAGCCGCGTTGGGCGCTGGTGGTGCCACCCCAGATGCCGAACCGCACGTCCAGCGCCAGGGCGGCCCCCAGGCACTCGACCCGGACGGGGCAGCGACGGCAGAACCCCAGGGCGTACTCCGCCACCTCCCGGCCCCGAGCGGTGACCCGTTCGGTGAACCAGGCGTCCGGGTGCGGGGACTTCCGGCACTCCGCCCGCTCCCGCCAGTCGCCCACGGTTCAGCCCCGGTCCTTGTTCCGCACGGCCTCCTTCAGGAGCCGGTTCATGGCCTGGTGTGAGGTGCCGCCCGCGTCGGGCTGGTTCTCCGGGCGGTTCCCCTCCCCGGCGTTGGCGTCCACTCGTCGCCTGGTCGGGGTCTGGCCCTCCTGGTGGCCCTGGGTGCCGGTGCCGGACCCCTGGCCTCCCTGCTGTCCCTGCTGGGCGGCCTGGGCGGTCTCCTGGCGGCCCTGCGCGTCGTCGGCTGGGTCTCGGCCTGCCAGGAGGCCCACGAACGCCTCCAGGGCGTGCTTGGGGGTCATGGCCTGCCGAATCCAGCCGTTCATGTCGCCGTTGGTGCTCACACGCCACCCCCGGAGGTGAGAGCGGCCCCCACCTGTCCCCAGTTCTGCTGGTCCGGTGGGACGTGCCTGCCGGGGCGGCGGGGCTCCACGGGTGCCGGGGGCTGGAGGGCGCGGTTCAGGGCGGCGAACACGTCAGCCACGGTGTGGTCGTAGCCGTTGGGTCCCTTCAGGCCCTGCACGTAGCCGGTGGTGCCTGCGTTGCCGCCCTTGTAGGAGGTGGGGCGTCCGTCGCGGAGCGCCTTCCGCACCCACGCCACCTGGGCGTTGGTCTCCTGAATGGAACCCAGGAGGTCGGCCAGTTCACCCAGCAGGACCAGCGCCTTCTTCCGGCCCTCCGCCACGTCCGCCTCCAGGGCGGCCACCCGGTCGGTGCCCTGGTCCTCCAGGAGGTCCTGGATGGCGTCCTCGGTGCGCTGCACCGCCACCCGGAGGGCGTCGCCCTCACGTCGCTTGTCGGCGGCGGCCTTGTCGTGCGCCTGGGTGTGCTTCTGACCGGGGTCGCCCTTGCCGTCCAGGAGCGCCTGGGCGTACGCCTCCCGGTCCTTCTCCAGGGCGGTGTCCCTGGTGCGGTCCAGCCGGTCCGCCTCGGTCATGGCGTCCCGGTAGCGGGCCTGGAGGTCGGCGTGCTGGGCGGTCAGGTGGGTGAACTCGGGCCAGTCGGTCACGTCGGGGTAGATCAGGGCGGCCAGTCGGTCTCGTGCCATCGGTGTTCTCCTGTTCGGTGGGTAGTTGTGGGTACTTCTCGGGTGGCCGGTCAGGCGAGGTGGAGGGGGTCGCCCATCTGGTCCACCAGGGCGGCCACCTCGGCGCGGCGGCGTTCCCCTCCGACCTTCACGGCGGCGGCCTCCAGAGCGTCGGGGGTGACGGGTTGCCCCAGGTCGGCCTCGGCGTCCCGGACGAACGCCAGGAGCCCCGCCAGGGCCTCCGAGCGGGCCACGGCACGTTCCAGGACGGCCCGGGTGACGGCCAGTTCCCCCTCCAGCCAGTCGGCCAGGACAGTCGTCGCGGTCGTCGTGCTCATGTCGTTTCGTTCTCCTGAATCAGTTGGTGATGTGGACGTAGTGGCGGGTCGAGTGGAAGCCACCCCAGACGGGCCTCGGGTGGGCGGGGATCGTCAGCCCGCTCGGGGTGGCCACCCAGTCCTCCGGCGGCGGCCTCCGGGTCGGGTCCGACGTGCGGCCCGTGTCCATGTCGGGGGTGAGCGCCAGCGCCGCGAACGACAGCGACAACGCCAGGTCGTCGTGGCCTGTCCCGGCGGCGGCGATCCGCACCCCACCGTTCTGGGTGGCCTGCGCCTCCAGGCCCGCCAGTTCCCGCAGTAGTTGCGGCTCGTCGGGCAGCACCAGGGCGTTGCTGGAGAGCAGGTCCAAGAGCCTGCCGAACGCCAGTTCCTTCGACGCCTGGGTGGTGTTCACGCGGGTGACGCGCCACTCGCCCAGGGCGTCCTCCAGGGCCTCGGTGGCGGGTCCGCCCACGCCGTTGGTCTCCGACAGCACCTGCGCCACCTGGTAGCCCTTCGTGGTCCCTGGGTGGATGAACGGCACCCCGGTGTTCCCGGCGGTGAACCCACCCCGCCAGCCACGCCTGGGTGCGGCCTTGGCGACCCGGGCCACCCGGTCCACTTGCACCCGGTAACGGGCCTGGGAGGTCTCCAGCCACGGCAGGAAGAACACCGGGTGACCGTTCAGGCCGTAGTCGTCCACTACGCCCAGGAGGGTGACGGCGTGGGAGTCGATCCGGTTACCCCAGTCCGCGCCCAGGACCACCGTCCCGCCCTCCGCCTCATCGGGCGGCGTCAGGCAGTAGGGGGCTACGGCGGCCATCAGGTCGTCGCGGGAGAAGAACCCAGCCCCACCCTGCACGAACTCGCACTCGTACTCCGTCCTCCACCGGAGCGGGTCCATCGTGGACCGCATCAGGTCGATGTAGCCGGGGGTGATCCACCCGCCGTTGTCGGTGGACGCGTCGGCCAGCCGCCACCGGAACGTCTCCACGTCGTCGTGGCCGCCCTCCCCCTGCATGGCGAACCTGTAGAACAAGCCGCTGGCCTCCCACGCGGTGCAGGCCATCACCACCCGCGCCCCCTCCGCCTCCCTGGCGGTGATCGTCGGCAGCGCCGCACCCTCCAGCACGTCGTCCGACACGAACGCCGCCTCGTCCACCAGCAGCAGGTCCACCGTGAACCCACGGATGGCCCGCTCCGACGCGGGGACGGACACGATCTGGGAGCCGTTCCCCAGCAGCACCCGCTCCCCGGACTCCTCCACCACCTCCCCGGCCAGCAGCGGATGATCCAGGACCCGGCGCACCTGCCCCAGGAGCCGCCTGGAGGACCGCTCCCCAGCGGACACGATCAGCACCGTCTGGCCCGGACGCCGGAACGCCCACCACACCGCCAGCACCGACAGCGCCCGCGACTTCCCCACCTGCCTCGGCCCCACGACCACGGTGAACAGACGCCGAAGCGCCAGCGCCGCCACCTGCCACGGCGTCAGCGGATGCCCCACCAGGGCGGCGAACGTGCCAAGGTCGTCACGCGCCCGCGCCAGCCTGGAACCAGACACCTGAACGGAAGTCATGGGAGGCTCACCGCCATGAACGACGGAGACGGACACCTCGACGCATACGCCCGCGACCACCAGGGCCACGAACACGACACGTTCGTCATCAGCGCCCAAGACATGCAGGACGCCGACCGTCTCCAGCACCTCCTGAACAGAGCCTCCCAGCGCACCCAGTCGTCGTCCGAACGAGTAGACCGAGCCGCCGCCCGACTCGGAGAAGCCATGGCCACCCACGACCAGGTAGCCATCAAGGCCAGGCAACTGGAGTACGACGTAGCGGCGTCAGTGTTCGACGGCTGGCTGAGCCACCAGGACCGCCTACTCCGCCAACTCGGGCACCTCGACATGCTGGCGAGCACGGCGGCAGCGAACGCCCACTCCGCCGCCATGGTCCGCTGGACCAAGGTCCTGGCAGCCGCCACCATCGTCCTGGCGGTCGCCACCCTCGCCCTCATCTGGGCGACGCTCACCACCTGACCCATCACGCCTCCCCGTCCTCCGCGTCCATCTGCGCCCACACCTGAGCCAGAGACACCCGCGACGCGGCCACGTCCTTCCCCAGGCGGGCAGCCGCCAGCGGAGACAGGCCCAGCCGGTCCCGGTGCCGCTCGATGGCCCGCTCCACCCGCTCCAGCAGTACGGCAGCGCCCCGCACCTCCCCGTTCTCCGCCAACTCCAGCGGCGTCCCCTCGGTGGCGTGCTCGGTGAGCCAGGTGACCAGGCGTTCACGCTGGGCCAGCGCCCTGGCCAGGTCCATCACCGCGCCCCGGTAGCGGGGCTGGGCCAGGTAGTCGGGCAGTTCCCCGGCGTCGGCCATCCCCTGGGCTATCTCCCGCGCCCTGGGCTCCACCAGGCGCTCCGAGTAGGCCCCGTGCTTCAGGGACAGGGTGTGCCCAGGCTGGAACGGCTCCCAGGAGTAGCCACGGGCGGGCAGGCCGGACGCGGGCTGGTTGTTGGGGGCTGGGGTGTCCCTGCCGTCGTGCCCGGCGGTCACTCCGCCACCTCCCCGCTGGGGGACGACTGGGGGACGTACCCCTCCTGACCTGCGGAAACAGGGGCCGGAAGGGATGCCCAGTCCTCTGCCCGGTCGGCGGTCAGGTCCCAGGTCAGCAGGCCAGCGGCAGCGGTCACGGCCCACACCCACGGCACGGTGCGCAGGTAGACGCGCATCATCCCCCCGTGCAGACAGGCCGCCCACGGCCTGACGGACGGCCCTACTTCGGCGTGGTGCCTGGCGGCTTCGGTGGTGGTCATGGGTCACCACACGTCGCTGGGCTTGGTCGGGGTGCCCCATGGGTCTTGGGGTTGGGGTGACTGGGTGCGCTGAGCGGGTCGTCCTGGCGTCTGGAGTCCACGGGCGAGGGTGTCGGCGGTGATGCCGTGGTAGGTCTTGCCGTTGTGCTCCCGCTGAGTGAGGCGTCCGGTGACGGCCACCAGGTCGCCTTTGGTCAGGTGCTCGGCGGCGGCCTCGGCCAGGTTGCGCCAGGCGGTCACGTCCAGCCAGGTGGTGTCTCCGTCCTCCCAGTCTCCGGAGGGTGTGCGGCGTCGGTCGGTGCAGGCGATCCGGAGGGAGGCGACGGCGTGGCCTGCCTGGGTGTACCGGAGTTCGGGGTCTGCTGCGAGTCGCCCGGTGGCGGTGACGGCGGGGAGGCTCATGGTCAGTTGCTCCTGGTGTGGGTGACTCGGTGGATGGGGCACCGTTCGCCTACGCGGACCTTGGCCTGGCAGGGCTTCCCGGTGGACTTGGTGGCGGCTCCGCAGATGGTGCGGAATGGGTTGTGGTGCTCGTGGCCTGCGCAGTTGCGGCAGGCGCATCCCTGGGGGGCGTCGTCGCCTTCGGGGGACAGGAGCCAGTAGGCGGTGGTGCCGTCGGGCTGGACGCCTTCGGCCAGGCGGTAGCCGTTGTCCAGGGGGACGACGGTGAGCGGCAGCGTGGTGGTCTCCCGCTTCTGTTGGCGCTTCTGGTCGTTGCTCATCTGGTGCTCCCGCTGGTGGTCGTGGTCGCGTCGTCGCTGCTGAATCCACCGCCGTTGGCCCAGTGGTCGGCGTTGGCGTCCCGGACGATGGATGGGCGTCGGCGGCGGCGTGCCCCCCTCTGGGGGGTTGGGGGGCTGGAGGTGGTTGGCTCGGTGGGCTCGGTATGTGGGGGTCCAGGGACCGTGAGTTCCACCGTGAGTTCCGCCGTGAGTTTCGGCATCTCACGGTCGTGACGCCGTGAGTTCAGGGTGGACATGTCGGACTCGTGGCCCTCGGCCTCGGCGGCTTCTAGCGCCCAGTCGGGCAGGGTGAGGTCCCGGAGTGACCCACGGGCGCTGGCCCCGGTGCCTCCACCGCGCTTCACCGTGGCGACCAGGCCAGCCCGCTCCAACCTCCGGAGGGAGTCCGTCACGGTGTCCTTGTGGATGCCCAGTTGCCTGGCCAGCGTGTAGGTCATCGGTCGCGCCCCGTGAGGGGTGCCGTGGTCTGCGTGCTCGGCCAGGGCGAGTGCCACCGTGTGGTCGGTGGTTGTGACCTTGCCCAGGCGGACGCCGCGCCGGACGGTGCGCTGCCACAGGAACACGTCCCACCGCTCACCGATGGCCCGCTGGGCACGCTCCAGGCGACTCACGGGGTATTCCCGAACAGGTCGGGCTGGGCGTCCGCCTCGGCTTCCAGGGCGGCCACCAGCGGCTCCAGGTCGGCGGGCTTCACGCGGAGGCGGCCCAGGTCGTCGGGGTGGGTGGGGAGGTCCCCGGCGTGCGCCATCTCGTACGCCTTGGAGCGGGACACCCTGAGCACGTCGGCGGCCTCGCCCAGGGTCAGGTACGGGGCCTGACGCCAGTTCCTGGTCACGACGGGCTCCCGGCGTGCTCGGGCTCGCCCTGGGGCTCGTACGGCAGGCCCACCAGGGCCAGGAGGCGCGGCGTTGGCACGCGGCGGGTCTTGCCCACGGTGATGACCGGCAGGGTGCCCTCAGCGGCGGCCCGGTAGGCGGTCGCGGTGCTCATGCCCAGGAAGGCCCCGGCTTGGGCGATGGTGACGGTCGTGCAGGCGCGGAGGTCCGCCACGGTGGGCGCGGTCACGACGGCCTCCCCATGAGTCCGTCCAGGACGGCCAGGTAGCGGATGGCGGCGTGGCCCCTGGGCTTCCGGATGCCGTTCTCCCAGTTGCTGATGGCGGCGTGGGTGACGCCGATGGCCTGGGCTATCTCCACCTGGGACACCCCGGCGGACACCCGCACATGCTTGGCGGTGCCGGTGGTGACCAGGTGCCTGACCCGCGCCAGGGCCACGGGGTCGGGTGCGGTCGTGGTCTCGTTCACGCCAGCGACGTTACATAGCGCGGACAGGCTCGTGTAGTCACTGGGAACACTTAGCCGTGTAGTCCGATGCCACGCCTACATGGCTCGTTCCTACATGCTCGTTACAGAACCGTGTAATCTAGGGGCATGGACACGACCAACACTGACTGGCCCCAGCGGAAGGCCACCCGCCTGGGTCCCTGGGAGGTCACCCTGTGGTGGCAGCCCGTGAACGGCTCACCCCAGGTGGTGGGCGTCGATATCCGGTCCTTCCACTCCAGCGACGACGGCGGACCTGGGGCAGCGCCGAACCTGCGCCAGGTGGGGGCATCCGACGACGGGACGACCACCTACTACGTGGGTGGGGAGCCCCGGGAGTTCACCGGCCTGGAGCCCATCGACGGGAACGCCTTGGCGGTGGTGACCAAGGCCCTACTTCGGGACCTGCCGTGGGAGTCGTTGCGGGAGAACACGCGGCGGAACCTCCGCTGGGAGGCCGTGGGGGCGGAAGCCCTGGCGGTGGACCCGGCGGCCAAGGCGAGGGCCAGGGAACGCGCCAAGGCCCTCCGGGAGCCCATGCGGGCCTCCTACCCGCCGGAGCACTGGGAGGACGTGGCGAGGGTCTACAACGACGCGGTGGCGCGGGGTGACCGGCACCCCACGGCAGCGGTCAGGGATCAACTGATCCCGGCTCGGGTGGAGCGTGACAGGGCGAGAGCGCGGACCACGGCAGCGAACTGGGTCAGGAAGGCCAGGCAACTGGACCTGATCCCTAACGACAGGAGGAAGCGATGACGAACCACGGGAGAGGCCCCAGTGGGGTCGTGAAGGAACGCCACGGGAAGCACTACCCGGTGGTCCGCTACTACGACCAGGAGGGCAAGCGACGGGAGCGGTGGCTCCCCGCCCACAAGACCAAGACGGCGGCTAGGAAGGCCCTCCGGGACGCCCTGCACGCCCAAGACCACGGCACCTGGCAGCCCTCGGCAGAACCCATGACGTACGGGCAGTTCCTGACCGGGCGGTGGCTCCCCAGCCTCCAGAACCAAGTCAGGGAGACGACCCTCACGGGGTACGCCAGGCACGTCCGGGTCTACCTGGTGCCGCAACTGGGTGGCGTCCGCCTGGACCGGCTCACCGGGGCCGACCTGGCCGCGTTCTACGGGCGACTCCGCCAGGAGGGCGTGAAGGGGAAGCCGCTGGCGGAGAACACGGTGGCCCGGATTCACGCCACCGTGTCGCGGTCGCTGGCGGACGCGGTGGAGGCGCGTCTGCGGACGACGAACCCAGCGCGTGACCTGCCCAGGAACGCCAGGCCCAAGCAGGGCCGATCCGGTGGGGTGACGCTCCGCTACTGGACCGCCGACCAACTGGGTGCGTTCCTGGGGCACGTCCAGGCCCAGGAGGCCCGGTTCTACCCGCTGGCGAGGCTGGCGGCGTACACGGGCATGAGGCGCGGTGAGGTCGTGGGGCTCCGCTGGCAGGACGTGGACCTGGACGCGGGCCACCTGTCGGTGCGGCACACGATCACGGCGGTGGACGACCCGAACGGCGGCGGCATGAAGGTGATCCACGGGGAACCAAAGTCGGGGAAGGGACGACGGGTGGACCTGGACCAGGAGACGGTGGCGGTCCTGAAGTCGTGGAAGGCCCAGCAGGCCCAGGACCGGCTGGCGCTCGGCGGCGCGTGGCCCGCTCACGGCCTGGTGTTCACCCGGGAGGACGGGGGTCTGTTCCACCCGGACACGGCCTCCACCGTGCATGACCGACTGGTGAAGGCGACGGGTCTGCCCCGGCTCACGTTCCACGGGCTCCGCCACACCCACGCCACGATCCTCCTGGCCAACGGGGTGCCGGTGAAGGTGGTGTCCGAGCGGCTGGGGCACGCCACGGTGCAGATCACCCTGGACACGTACGGGCACGTCATCCCCGGCCTTCAGGGCCAGGCGGTGGACGTGTTCACCAAGGCGCTGGGGGGTGCGTGATGGGGGACGCCGGAACCAACTGGGGGACGAACTGGGGGGCGAACACCCCATTCCCCGGAACGGAACAGGCCCTGGCCCACGTTTCCGCAGGTCAGAAGGGTAGGGCGGGTGGGACTCGAACCCACGACCCAAGGATTATGAGTCCTCTGCTCTAACCGACTGAGCTACCGCCCCGTGACAGCCGGCGGCGTCCCTGCCGGCGCGGACGGCAGCCTACCGTCCGTGACACCCCTCCCCCACGCGCGGTACGGCGGGGCGCAGCCGACGCGACCAGCCTGTCGGAACCGACGGCACGCTGCCATGCTCGGACCATGACCGAGACGCAGCGACCGGACCTCGAGCACGTGGCCGAGGACTGGCAGACCGCCCTGTGCGTGGTGGCGCACCCCGACGACATGGAGTTCGGCGGCGCGGCCGCGGTCGCCCGATGGACCGGGCAGGGCAAACGCGTCGTGTACTGCATGCTCACCAGCGGAGAGGCCGGGATCGACGGCATGCACCCCGACGAGGCGCGGCAGGTGCGCGAGGCCGAGCAGGTCGAGTCCGCGCGCATCGTCGGCGTCGACGAGGTGGAGTTCCTCGGCCTGGTCGACGGGGTCCTGGAGTACGGCGTGCCGCTGCGTCGCGCGATCGCCGGCGTCGTACGACGGCACCGCCCCGACATCGTCGTGACCAACAACTTCCGCGACACCTGGGGCGGCCGGGCGTTGAACCAGGCCGACCACATCGCGACCGGGCGGGCCACGCTGGACGCGGTCCGCGACGCGGGCAACCGGTGGGTGTTCCACGAGCACATCGAGAACGGGCTCGAGCCGTGGGGCGGGGTCCGCGAGGTCTGGGCGGCGGGTTCTCCCGAGTCGCGACACGCCGCCGACATCACCGACACCTTCGACCGGGGCGTTGCGTCGCTGGAGGCGCACCGGGCCTACATCGACGGCCTCGGCTGGGCGGACTTCGACCCCGAGGAGTTCCTGGCCGGGATGTCGCGCGCGACCGGAACCCGCCTCGGCGTGCGGCACGCTGCCCCGTTCGAGGTGTTCTCGATGGGGTGGGGCGACTAGCTCAGCCGCGGACCACCAGCGACAGCGGCAGGCCGGGGCACTCCATCCGCTGCCGGACCGAGTCGAGGTCGCAGATGGTCCCCGGGGCCAGCCGGTGGTCGGCCGAGACCATCGTCCGGCCGTGGTCGCCGACCAGCGTGGCGCCGGCCGTGCTGAGCGTGCCCAGGAGCAGGTTCTCGAGAGTCTCGACGAGGATGTCGGCGCCCACCACACCGACCGTGCGGCCGCCGACGACGACCGGGGCGGTGCACGTGACGACGTACTCGTCAGTGCAGACGTAGTCGACGTAGGGGCCGGTCACGTGTCGCCGGCCGGTCTCCTGTGGCACCCGGAACCACTCGCGCCGGGTGTAGTCGAACGGGTCTCCGCTGGCGGGGGCGTCGGACTCGCCGAGCAGCTGCTGGTCGTCACCCTGCCACCACGCGAGGTACAGCTCGCGGTCCACCAGGGCGTCACGCCCGGCGACGTAGCCGGCTCCGAGCACCACCCCACGGTCCAGCAGCGCCCGCGCGGGGGGCTCGACCACGGTCAGCACCGCGGCGGCGTCGACCTCGCCGCCGGCGAAGAGGTCCTCCAGGCGGGCGCGCATCCGGTCGATGTCGGCGAACAGCCCCTCGAAGAGGGCGCTGACCTGCTCCAGTGCGGGACCCAGGGTCGCAGTCGTCGTCGGCATGTCGATCACTTCCTCGGCCGGTGGCGGGGGTGAGGCCCGTCGGTCATCGTCGCACCTCGAGATGCCTCTCGACCACACGCGCCATGGCATCGTCCACGTGCCGGTGCACCACCGAGCGGGCGGCGGCACCGTCGCGGGCCTCGATGGCCTGGACCAGTGCGGCGTGGCGGTCGGCGGTCTCATCGCGGAAGTCGCGGTCGGCGAACGGCAGCCGGAGCACCGCACCGAAGTCGGCCTCGAGGCGGACCACCTCGCGGGTCATCCGGGCGGACTGGGTGAGCGCGGCCACCGACAGGAACAGCTCGGAGTCGGCGTGGCGCCATCGGGCGACGTCCGGCTCGTCGGCGGGCACCAGGAGGTCGCGCAGGTCCCGCACGTCGGACTCGTCCGCGCGCTCGGCGGCGAGCTCGGCGCAGCCGGCCAGGATGATCCGGTAGACCGTGCCTCGGTCGCGTAGCTCGACTCGCGACATGGCCGCCAGCCGGCTGCTGAGCAGGTTCTCGTCAGGGTGCTTGGGTCGGGTGACGAAGCTGCCGCCGCCGCGGCCCCGCACCGTCGTGACCAGCCCCTGCGCGCGGAGCGCGACGAGCGCCTCCCTGGCGGTCACGGTCGCCACTCCGAGCATCGATGCCAGCTCGGTCTCGCTGGGCAGCCGCTCCCCGTCGGCGAGTAGACCGGCCCGGATCGCCTCCGCCAGTCGCTGCTCCACCCGGGCGGCCCGGCCGGGGTCGCCGAGCGGGGCGAACACCGCCGAACGGGCGCGCGAGGCGTGGCGGGTGGCCCTCCCCATCGACATTCCTCCCCGATCGTCCGTTTTCGAGACGCGTTGCAGGACTGTAGCCCGGAAGGCCTAGACCTTTAACCTCTGCTTCTATATGTTATCCGCACTGTGACCCACGTCGCACCCCGCGCCGACGGCCGCCGACGAGACAAGGACGCCGATGACTGCCCTGCCCGAGCCGCAACCGACCGCGATCTCGCTGCGCTCGGTGACCAAGCGCTACGGCGACGTCACCGCGGTCGACCGCCTCGACCTGGACATCCTCGACGGGGAGTTCTTCTCGATGCTCGGCCCGTCCGGCTCGGGCAAGACCACCGTGCTGCGGTTGATCGCCGGGTTCGAGACTGCCAGCGAGGGGCGGATCGAGCTCGACGGCGAGGACGTCACCGACACCGCGCCGTTCGACCGCAACGTCAACACCGTGTTCCAGGACTACGCGTTGTTCCCGCACATGAACGTCCTCGACAACGTTGCCTACGGCCTCCGGGTCCGCAAGGTCGGCAAGAGCAAGCGGCACGCCCTCGCTCGGGAAGCGCTCGAGACGGTCCGGCTCGGACATCTCGCGGCGCGGCGACCCAACCAGCTCTCCGGCGGGCAGCGGCAGCGTGTGGCGCTGGCCCGGTCGATCGTCGTACGACCGAAGGTGCTGCTCCTCGACGAGCCCCTCGGTGCCCTCGACCTCAAGTTGCGCGAGCAGATGCAGGTCGAGCTGAAGCAGCTCCAGCGCGAGCTAGGCATCACGTTCGTCTTCGTCACCCACGACCAGGAGGAGGCGCTGACGCTGAGCGACCGGATCGCGGTGTTCAGCGAGGGCCGGATCGTGCAGCTCGGGACGCCGGCCGAGGTCTACGAGCGACCGGAGACGCCGTACGTCGCCTCGTTCGTGGGCACCTCCAACATCTTCGACGACGCCACCTCGCGCCGTCTGCTCGGCCGCGGCGGCAGCCACGCCCTGCGTCCCGAGAAGATCACCCTCTCCCCCGCCTCCGCGGGGCAGGTACCGGCCTCCGGCGACAGCGTGATCCGCGTCGCCGGCGAGATCACCGAGGCGATCTACCTCGGCACCGGGCATCGCATCCACGTGCGGCTCGCCGACGGCACGCCGTTGGTCGTGCTCGAGCAGAGCACGGGCAGCCACGCCGAGTCCGAGCAGCGCGGCGACAGCGTCGTCGCCGCCTGGTCCACCGACGACCTCGTCCCGCTCACCGAGGAGTCGACGGAGCCGGAGACGCCCCTGTCCACTCCCCCCTTCGAGATGGAGAACCGATGAAGCACACGATGAACGGGCGCGGTCGCCGCGCCGTGGCGGCGGCGTTCGCCGCAGGCTCCCTCCTTGCGCTCTCCGCCTGTGGCGGCGGCGACGACGGCGGCGGGGGTGACGGCGGCGGCGAGGCGCTCCAGGAGCTCGGCGAGTACGAAGGCCAGGTGTCGATCCTGGCCTGGCCCGGCTACGTCGAGGACGGCAGCAACGACCCGGCCGTCGACTGGGTCAGCTCCTTCGAGGAGGAGACCGGCTGCCAGGTGACCAGCAAGGTCTACGGCACCTCCGACGAGGCGCTGAACCTGGCCAAGACCGGTGAGTACGACGTGATCGCCGCCTCCGGCGACCTCTCCCTGCGGCTGATCGCCAGCGGCGACGCCGCGCCGGTGAACACCGACCTGGTCGAGAACTACGAGGGGATCTTCGACTTCCTCAAGGACACCGAGTGGAACACCGTGGACGGGGTGAACTACGGCATCCCGCACGGGTACGGCGCGAACCTGCTGATGTACAACGCCGATGTGGTCGACGAGCCGAGCTCGTGGGGTGCGGTCTTCGAGCCGTCGGAGATGGACGAGTACCAGGGCAAGGTCACCGCCTACGACTCGCCGATCTACATCGCGGACGCGGCGCTGTACCTGATGAAGACCCAGCCCGACCTCGGCATCGAGAACCCCTACGCGCTGGACCAGGAGCAGCTCGACGCTGCGGTGGAGCTGCTGAAGACCCAGCGTGAGTACGTCGGTGAGTACTGGTCGGACTACCTCAAGGAGATCCAGGCCTTCCAGACCGGCGACAGCGTGATCGGTACGACGTGGCAGGTGATCGTGAACGCGATCGACAAGCCGAACATCAAGGCCGTGCTGCCCGAGGAGGGAGCGACCGCGTGGAACGACACGTGGATGCTGTCCTCGCAGTCGGAGAACGTGAACTGCGCCTACGCCTGGATGAACCACATCGTCAGCCCCGAGGCCAACGCCCAGGCCACCGAGTACTTCGGCGAGGCGCCGAACAGCGAGGCCGCCTGCGCCGAGACCGAGAACCCCGACCACTGCGAGATCTTCCACGCCGGGGACGAGTCCTACTCCGACCAGCTCTGGTACTGGCGGACCCCGGTCAAGGAGTGCCTGGACGGCCGCGAGGACGTCGAGTGCACCGACTACTCCCAGTGGACGCAGGCCTGGACAGAGATCAAGGGCTGACCCTGCATGTCCTCCGACACCGCCCGCGCGGCCGTCCCCGTCCCCCGGGCGACGGCCGCGCGGCGGATCTCCTCCCAGCTCAGCAGGTTGCGGTGGCTCCGGCTCGGCCTGCTGCTGTCCGCACCACTGGCCTGGCTGGTGCTGGTGTACGTCGTCGCGCTGGCCTCCCTGCTGATCACCGCGCTGTGGACCGTCGACAGCTTCACCGGCGACCTCGACCGGTCGGTGTGGACCTTCGACAACATCCGCACGGTGCTCACCGGGTCGCTGTACCGCACGGTCACCGTGCGCACGATCGGGATCGCCCTGCTGGTCACGGTGATCGACGTACTGGTGGCGCTGCCGATCGCGTTCTACATGGCGAAGGTGGCCTCGCCCCGGCTCCAGCGGTTCCTGGTCATCGCCGTGCTCACCCCGCTGTGGGCCAGCTACCTGGTGAAGGCCTACGCCTGGCGGTCGACGCTCTCCGACGGCGGGCTCATCGAGTGGCTCGGGGCGCCGCTGGGTGTGCAGTCGCCCGGCTACGGGCTGCCCGCGATCGTGATCACCCAGGCCTACATCTGGCTGCCCTACGTGATCCTGCCGATCTACGCCGGCCTCGAGCGGGTGCCGGACTCGCTGCTCGACGCCTCGAGCGACCTGGGCGCGCGGACCGGGCAGACCGTCCGGTCGGTGATGTTCCCGCTGCTGCTGCCCGCGATCATCGCCGGCTCCATCTTCTCGTTCTCGCTGACGCTGGGTGACTACATCACCGTCAACATCGTGGGCGGTGCCAACCAGATGCTCGGCAACCTCGTGTACACCAACGCCGGTGCGGCCAACAACCTGCCGCTCGCGGCCGCGGTGGCGCTGATCCCGATCACGATCATGATCGTCTTCCTCGCCGCGGTCCGCCGGACCGGCGCCCTGGAGAACCTGTGAAGGACCCGGCATGACCCTGAGCAAGACCGCCCGCCGACTGCTGGCTCTCGCGACCGTCCTCGTGCTCGCCGTGCTCTACGTGCCGCTGCTCGTCGTACTGGTCAACTCGTTCAACCCCAACCAGGCGATGACCTGGCCGCTCGACGGGTTCACCCTGGAGTGGTGGGGTCGTGCGTGGCGCAGCCAGGGCGCCCGCGACGCGGTGGTCACCAGCGTGGAGGTGGCTCTCGCCGCGACGGGGATCGCGTTGGTGCTCGGCACGCTGCTCTCCCTGGCGTTGCAGCGGTTCGACTTCTTCGGCAAGAGCTCGGTGAACCTGCTCGTGATCCTGCCGATCGCGCTGCCCGGCATCGTCACCGGCATCGCGCTGAACAACGCCTTCCGTGGCATCCTCGCCATCCAGCTGTCCCTGATGACGCTGATCGTGGCGCACGCGACGTTCACGATCGTCACCGTGTTCAACAACGTCCAGGCCCGGCTGCGCCGGCTCGGCGGGAGCCTGGAGGAGGCGTCGGCCGACCTCGGCGCCGGCTTGTGGACGACGTTCCGGCTGGTGACCTTCCCGCAGCTGCGCTCCGCCCTGCTCGCCGGCGGCCTGCTGGCGTTCGCGCTCAGCTTCGACGAGATCATCGTGACCACGTTCACCGCCGGGTCGACCGTGACCACGCTGCCGATCTGGATCCTGGAGAACCTCTTCCGCCCCAACCAGGCGCCGGTCGTCAACGTGGTGGCCGTCGTGCTGATCCTGCTGTCGATCGTGCCGATCTGGCTGGCCCAGAAGCTCTCCGGCGACACCGAGGGCCTGCACTGACAGCTCCGGCCCCGCCCGGGCGACGCGACCCCCCCCTGAAACGACGAAAGGCCCCGAAGGGCCTTCGTCTTCCGTGAGCTCCCCCGGTTGGACTCGAACCAACAACCCTCCGGTTAACAGCCGAATGCTCTGCCAATTGAGCTACAGGGGATCGCGCAGCGCCGATAGGTTAGCAAGTGATCCGCCCTCACGCTAAATCGAGGAGCCCCAGCCGCGTCACATGCCGAGATCGGCCTCGGCCGCGCGCAGTCCCGCCTCTGCCGCGGCGAGCACGGCGGGGTCCTCGGGATCGACACCGGCGTCGAACTGGTAGGCCCATGAGACGGCGCCGTCTCCGCCGGGCGCCCTCCTGCCGATCACCAGCAGGCCACGCTTGCCGTGCACGGCGACGCGCCGCTGGAGGACCACCGAGGCGGTCACCCGCTCGCGAACCAGCTCCAGGAGCAGGCCCGGCTCGGCCACGGGGAACTCGTGCCGCGGCTGGACCCGGCCGAACTCGCCGACCTCGACCACCACGAGCCGCTGCGCGTCGCCGTCCCAGTCCGCGCGCTCGATCTGCTCCCAGGGGATCCGGGTCTCGACGGGCTCGACCACCGGCCCGGGCTCGACCACCGGCCCGGGCTCGGCCCCCGGCGTCCCGACGACCTGCAGGGCGTCGCGGGTGCCGAGCAGCCAACGGCCGTCGGTGGTGCGGGTGCCGGCGAGGACCTTCTCCCCCGGCCGGAGCGCGGCCGCTGCCACCACCTCGTCGGGCACGCTCACGCCGCGCTTGAACGGGTTGCGGATCACAGCGTCTCGCCGCCGATCGCCCGCTCGCGCAGGTTGCGCCGGTGCTGCTCGAGCGCGACGAGCTCGCCGAACATCCGGTTGTAGTCGGTCGCGTGGTCGACCGGGTTCGTGCGCTGCAGCTTGGACTTCAGGTCGGTGATCCGGCGGAGCGTGGTCAGCTCCTGCAGTCGGTAGACGTGGGCGGCGACGTAGGCCGCATCGGGCTCCTTCGCCGACAGCAACGGCTCCACGGCGAGCGCGTTCAGCGTGTGCGCCGCAGCCTCGTCGGTGGTCTTCTCGCGCAGCCGCGACACCCAGCCGTCGTTGCCTGCCGACGGACCACCCAGGGCGGCGATCGCGTCCCACACCGCGCGGTAGGTCGGGTGGGTGAAGTCATGGCCGTCGACCTCGGCAGCCATCTGACCGACGGCCGCAGGGTGCTGCACGACGAGCTTCAGTGTCTCCCGCTCCAGCGCGAAGCGTGGGTCACGCAGGTCCGGCAGCGGTGGGGCCGCCGGCCGTGCCTCGGTGTACGACGGTCCGCCTGCCGGCGCGGATGCCGGAGCGGAGCCGGGCCGACGCCGCTCGTCGGCCTTGGGGCCACGCGCCGCTGCTCGACGTACCTCTGCCCGGGCCTGCTCGACGTCGACACCGACCATGCCGGACAGCTCGCGGGCGAACGCCTCGACCTTCGAACGGTCACGGATGCTCGACACCAGCTTGGCCGCCTCGCGCAGCGCGTCGATCCGGCCGTCGGCGCGGTCGAGGTCGTAGCGGGAGACGACGTTGCTGAGCACGAACCGGTAGAGCGGGATCCGCCGGGCGACCAGCTCGCGCACCGCCGCGTCGCCCTTCTGCAGCCGCAGGTCGCAGGGGTCGAGACCGTCCGGCTCCACAGCGACATAGGTCTGGCTGACGAACTGCTGGTCACCACCGAAGGCGCGCAGCGCCGCCCGCTGGCCGGCCTCGTCGCCGTCGAAGGTGAAGATCACCTCGCCGCGGAACTCCTCGTGGTCGTGCAGCAGGCGGCGCAGCACCCGGCCGTGGTCCTCGCCGAAGGCGGTGCCGCAGGTGGCGACGGCGGTGTTGACGCCGGCCAGGTGGCAGGCCATCACGTCGGTGTAGCCCTCGACCACCACGGCCTGCGAGGTCCGCGCGATGTCCCGGCGGGCCAGGTCGATGCCGTAGAGCACGTGGCTCTTCTTGTAGATCGGCGTCTCAGGGGTGTTGAGGTACTTCGCCTCGACCCGGTCGTCGTCGAACAGCCGCCGCGCCCCGAAGCCGATCACGTCGCCGTTGGTCTCCCGGATCGGCCACAGCAGCCGCCCTCGGAACCGGTCGTAGTGGCCGCTGCGGCCCTGCGCGACGAGACCGCCGGTGACGAGCTCCTCGTCGCGGAAGCCCTTCTGCCGCAGGTGCTTGTAGAGCGCGTCGCCGTCGCGCGGGGCGAAGCCGACCCCGAACGTCTCGGCGGCGTCCTTGTCGAACCCGCGCTCGGCGAGGAACTGGCGGCCGGCCAGCGCCCCCGGCGAGCCGAGCTGCTCGACGTAGAACGCGGCAGCCGCCTTGTGCGCCTCGATCAGCCGCGGCCGCAGGTTGGCGTCACGGCGCTGGGGCCGCTCGGCACCCTCGGTGTAGCGCAGCTGCACGCCGTACTTGTCGGCCAGCCGCTCGACGGACTCGGCGAACCCGAGACCGTCGATCTTCATCAGGAAGTCGATGACGTCGCCGCCCTCCCCGCAGCCGAAGCAGTGGAAGAACCCGCGGGCGGGGGTGACGTGGAAGGACGGCGACTTCTCGTCGTGGAAGGGACACAGCCCCTTCTGCGAGCCGCCGCCGGCGTTGCGCAGCGTGACGTAGTCGGAGACCACCTCGTCGATCCGGGCGCGCTCGCGCACCAGCGCGATGTCTTCCTCACGGATCAGGCCTGCCACGAGGCGGAGTCTACGTCGTACGACGGACGCACCGGCCGGCGATGCACAAGCATCGCCGCGCCATCGCCACAACAGCTCAGCTGAACGCTTCTGACACCGAAATCGGGCCCCGAGCCGTCACCACAGGTCAGCTGACCTGTGGTGACGGCGAAGCCGAGCCTGCCGGCGGACATCCTGCGACTCTGCCCCTCCGACAGCGATGGAGCGCACCGGCCGGCGATGCGCAAGGGACCGTCGACCCTGCCGATTTAGGTCACAACAATGTTGCCTAAATCTCATCACGAGGAGGAAGGGAAGCCATGACCGTCACCGCCGAAACCACCACCGTCACCGCCTTCGGTGCCGCCGAGTCGCTCGAGCGCGAACCGGCCGGGATCGTCCTCTACGGAGACCTGACCTGCCCCTGGAGCTATCTGGCCTCCCGCCGGGCCGCGCTGCTGGAGCGGGCGGGCGTGCAGGTGGACTGGCGGATGGTCGAGCACGACCGCCCGGCACCCGGCCGTGGGCCCTCCCCCGCCGCCCGGCTCGCTCTCACCCGGCGCGACCTGGACCACGTCACCCGCCGGCTGCTCCCGGGTGAGCGGCTGCCGCACGCGCTCGCCGGGTTCGTGCCGTACACCAAGCCGGCGGTGTCCGGTTATGCCGAGGCGGCGCTGGCCGGCGTGGGAGGCCCGGCACGGCAGCTGCTGTTCGACGCGTTCTGGATGCACGCGGTGGACCTGGGCGACGCCCGCCTGGTGCGCACCCTGCTCGTCGACGTCGTCCGCAGCGGCCACTCCTCGAGCGACCTGCTCCGCGACTGGGGCTACGCGGTCGACGTCACCGGCGCCCCGGTGACCGCGGCAGCGTGGCGGCTCGTGCGCGACTGGCGGAGGTCCTGGTCGGCCGGCGGCGAGATCGTGCCGGTTCTCGTCGACGACCATGGCCGGCGCCGCCACGGGGTGGACGCGGTCGAGTGGCTCGGCGCGGAGCTGGTGCGCCGCGGGGTCGACCTCGAGGAGCCACCATCCGAGCCGGCACCCGCGTCGGCGCAGCACGACCTGGTCGACCTCGGCTGGGCCAGCGAGCACGGCAACCGCTGGATGCAGACCCGTCGGGAGGCGCTCGCTCCCGACCTGTTCAGCCGGCTGCGTCCCTGGATCTGACCGGTCAGGCGCGGTCCCACACGACGAGCCCGTCCTCGCGCAGCCGCGCGCCGTCGGACGGCTCGTGGGTGGTGAGCCGGCCGTCGTGCATGGGGTGGCGCACCAGGACTCCGTGTGCGACGACCGCGACGTCGGCGATCACCCGTCGGTGGCAGCGCCACCACACGCTCTCGCTGCACATCACGGCCACCCGGCGCTCCGCGAGCTCGTCGAGCAGCTCGGTCATCGCGTCGCGGAACTCCGGCGTCCTGGTGTGCGCGGCGTAGGCGGCGAACGCCTCGACCCGCCACCACGGGTCACCCTGGTCGCCCTTGTCACGCCTGCGGCGACCGCCGAGCCGTTCCTCCCAGCGGTAGTCGATGCCCAGGCCGGGCAGCCAACCGGGGAGCGCGTCCCGGCTGACCGCTGGGTTCGCGCGGCTCCCCGGGAACCGGCGTACGTCGACCAGCAGCTCCACCGACGCATCCTGCAGGAGAGCTCCGAGGCCCTCCTCGTCGAGGCGGCCATGGCCGACCGTGAGCAGGGCAGGTCCGGCGGGCTCCGAGCGGGACGGGTGCGGGTCAGCCACGGCGGCGTCGGACCAGCCGCTCGTGCCACTGCACCGCAGAGGCGTCGGTGAGGGAGGCGACCTGGTCGACCACCACCCGCAGCCGCGCGGCGTCGGAGCCGGCCCGGGCGTGGTCGTCGCGGAAGGCCGGCTCGAGCGCCTCCGGCCCCCGGTCGACCAGCGCCACCACCAGCTCGGCCAGGATCTCCCGTTGGGTGGCCATCAGGCTGACCCGGTCCGCGGCCTGCATCACGAAGTGAGCGGCGATCCCCTTCAGGACCGCGATCGCCAGCCCCGTCTCCCGCGGCACCACGAGGTCGGCGGCGTAGCGGCTGAGCGGCCCGGTGCCGTACTTGTCGTGGGTCGCGTGCTGGACGCTGGTGCAGAACGCACCGATCAGGTCGCTGGTGAGGTTCTTCAACGCTGCCTGGGCAGGCCGGCTGCCGTCGAACGGAGCGTCCGGCCACGACGGCATCGCCTGCAGCCGGGCGAGGGCGTCGTCGAGCTCGGCGTCGAGGACGTCGGGGAGGTACCAGTCGCGCACGGTGTGCCACACCGCGCGGCGCCTACCGGCGTCGAGCAGCCCGGAGAGCTCGATGCGGCCGGCGACGATGCCGTCCTCCAGGTCGTGGACGGAGTACGCGACGTCGTCGGAGAGGTCCATCACCTGCGCCTCGAGGCAGCGCTGCCCCGGCTCGGCCCCCTCGCGCATCCAGGTGAACACGGCCAGGTCGTCGTCGTACACGCCGAACTTGCGGACCGGCGAGAGCTCCCCGTCGGAGTCGACCCGCTTGCCACGCGGGGCGTCGTCGCGGGTCCAGGGGTACTTCGTGCTGGCGTCAAGGGTGGCGCGGGTGAGGTTCAGACCCACCGAGCGACCCTCCGCATCGGTGGACTTGGCCTCCAGCCGGGTCAAGATCCGCAGGGTCTGGGCGTTGCCCTCGAAGCCGCCGCACGCCTGCGCCACCTCGTCGAGCAGGCGCTCGCCGTTGTGCCCGAACGGCGGGTGCCCGATGTCGTGGGCGAGCGCCGCGGTCTCCACGATGTCGGGGTCGCAGCCGAGCGTCTTGGCGAGGTCGCGGGCGACCTGGGCGACCTCGAGGGTGTGGGTCAGCCGGTTGCGGACGAAGTCGTCGGTCGTCGGGTCGACGACCTGGGTCTTGGCGGCCAGCCGGCGCAGCGCCGCGGAGTGCACGAGTCGGGCACGGTCACGCTCGAACGGGGTCCGCTCGGCACGCTTGGGCGGCTCGTCCACCCAGCGGGCGCACGAGGCGTCGTCGTACAGCCTCTCCATCGACCCCATCGCCTCGCACCCTACTGCCCGCCGCCGACAGCACCGGCCCGGTCACGTCAGCGGAGGACGTCCGCGAGCTCCTCGATCGACGAGACCGTCCACGTCGGCGCGGTGGCGTACGACGGGTAGGGCCGGCCGTCGCGGTCCACCCAGGCCGTGCGCAGGCCCGTCCGCGCGGCGCCGTCGAGGTCCCAGGGGTGCACCGCGACCATCACCAGGTCGCCGACGTCGACCCCGCAACGCTCGGCGACGAACCGGTAGGCGCCCGCGGCGGGCTTCCAGACCCCCGCCTCCTCCACGGACAGCAGGTGCTCGAGCTCGTCGCGCACACCGGTGCCGGCGAAGAGCGACTCCGCCACCGCGCTCGAGCCGTTGCTCATCGTCACCAGCCGCAGGCCGGCGGCCCGAAGCGCCCGGATGCCCGGCACCACGTCCGGGTGCAGGCTCAGCTCCATGAACGCGGCCAGAACGTGATCGGTCGCCCGGTCGGCGTCAGCGCTGGACGGCAGCAGTGACCGGAGCACCTCCGCGCCGAGGTCCGCGAACCGTGCCGTGGCCCCGGCCGCGGTCAGCGCGAATCCGTCACGCAGCACCGAGGCGAACCACAGCGGCGCCAGCGAGGCGTCGAGACCGACCTCTCGGAACCGGTCCCCCAGGGGTGAGAGGTCGGACAGGGTCTCGTTGACGTCGAAGACGACCACCGACGGCGCGGGCATGGTGGGTCAGTAGACCGTGACGTGCACGTGGTCGTAGTGGTTGGCCGTGGTCGACCCGCGGTCCTCCATGGAGCGCCAGCCCTCGCTGCTGCGCTCGACGGTCCAGATCTTCTGCGAGTACAGCACCTCGCTGACCCCGAGGTCGCCGGCGTTGGCGCGGACGTACTCCGCGATCTCCCAGCCGAGGTCACCGGAGACCATGATGTCGAGCGCCTGACCGGTGCCGTGCTCGCCGCTGTCCTCGCGCACCCCGCCGTAGGAGGTGATCGACGGGAAGGCCGCGCAGACCGCTCGGTGCACCGCGATCGCGTTGGCGACCAGCCCGGCCTCGACGTCGGATCCGCTCGCACACGCGGCGGCGGAGACGACCGACGACACGGCCCCGGCCACCGACTGCTCCTCCTCCGGCTCCGGGCGCGGCTTCTTCTCCGCGAGGTAGGCGCTGTTGACCCACAGCGAGGTCTTGTCGATGACCACCTCGGTCCACTCACCCCGGGTCTTCCCCGAGACCGGGACCTTCTCGCCCCACTCGAGGGAGCCCGCCCGCGGGGCCTGCTCCGACGGCTGGGTGCGGATGTTCACCGCCGCGGTGGCGAACATGTGCCCGACGGCCTTCGGGGGCTTCGCCTCGAGCCGGACCCGCTCCGCGGAGCGGGAGATCGGCGCCACGCGCATGGGGACGGGTGAGGCGACCGTCTCCGGCACGTTGAACGAGATCGCCGCCGTCGACTGCTCCGGGGCGTCCGGCCACGCGAGGGCGGTCGTGGTGCCACCCAGGGCCAGGACGGCCGCGGCCGGCAGCGCCATGCGGCGCAGGCGTCGTCCGCGCGGGGGCTCGGCGCGGAGCACGTGCTTGTGGCGAGCTGACGCCACGACGAATCACCAACCAGTGTCTTGACGTGAAGAAGTCCGGGTCCGAGTGAAGCACAAGTGCCCCCGCCGGGGACAAACTGCCCCCGCTCGGCGTGGCTGAAACCACGCCTCGGCGGTGGCCCAGACCGGGCGGTCAGCCGCCCGACATCTCCGAGGCGTCCTCCCGGACCCCCCACCCGGAGCCGTCTGTGTCGTCGAGCCACCCCTCGGGGAGTACGACGCGCCGCGGGCTGCCCTGCCGCCCCCGCGGCGTGCCGAGCTCCGCGACGGGGAACGGCTCGGCCGGGTCGAGCCGCTCGAGCAACCGGTCCAGGTCGGCCAACGTGCTGACCAGGCCGAGCGAGTGCCGGAGCTCACCCCCGGCGGAGAAGCCCTTGAGGTACCAGGAGATGTGCTTGCGGAACTCCTTGCAGCCGCGCTCCTCGCCCATGTGCTGGGCCAGCAGCTCGGCGTGCCGGCGCATCATCGTGGTGACCTCGCCGAGGGTCGGCAAGGTGGCCACCTGCTCGCCGGCGAACGCGGCGGCCAGGTCGCGGAACAGCCACGGCCGGCCGAGACAGCCCCGGCCGACGACCACACCGGCCGCCCCGGTCTGCTCGACCATCGCGATCGCGTCGCCGGCCTCCCAGATGTCGCCGTTGCCGAGCACCGGGATGTCGACGTGCTGCACGAGGTCACCGATCGCGTCCCAGTCGGCCTGGCCGGAGTAGGCCTGGCTCACCGTGCGGCCGTGCAGCGCGATCGCGGCGACCCCGGTCTCCTGCGCGATCCGGCCGGCGTCGAGGTAGGTCAGGTGGTCCTCGTCGATGCCCTTGCGGGTCTTCATGGTCACCGGCACGTCGTACGGCTCGGCCGCCGCGACCGCCGCGGTGAGGATCTCCCCCAGCAACGTGCGCTTCCACGGCAGCGCACCGCCGCCGCCCTTGCGGGTGACCTTGGGCACCGGGCAGCCGAAGTTGAGGTCGATGTGGTTGACGCCGTACTCCGCGCAGAGGATCTCGGTGGCCTTGCCGATGTAGACCGGGTCGGTGCCGTAGAGCTGGACCGAGCGGACGTCCTCGAGCTCGTCGAAGGTGAGCATCGACATCGTCGTCGCGTCGCGCTCGACGACGCCGCGGGAGGTGATCATCTCGCAGACGTAGAGCCCCGCGCCCTGCTCGCGGCACAGCCGCCGGTAGGCGGCGTTGGTGATCCCCGCCATCGGCGCCAGCACGACGGGCGTGTCGACACGGAGGCTGCCCAGGACGAGCTCCCGGGGCACGGTGGGGGTGGTGGTCATGGCCGCCATTGTCCCCGGACGTCCCGGACCGGCCCAAATCGCCGAGGGCGGCTAGCCCCGCTTCGCCTTCTTCTTCGGCTTCGGCTTCTGCGCCGGGCCGGCGATGTCACCGGTCCACTCGATCGGGTCGAACTCCTGGTTGGGCCGGAAGCTCACCGCCTCCATCGTGCCCTTGTCCGGGGCGAGGAAGACCAGGCAGGTGGAGAAGGACGCCTCGGGTCCGAACTTCTTCGGCAGCCGCTCGGAGGGGCACTTGCGGAAGCTGGTGGTGAAGCTGGCCGCGGGCAGCAGCGTGTTCTGCGCGTCGACGCCCCACAGCGGGACCGGGCTGCCGCCGACGTCGCCCTCTCCGACGTTCTTCACCGCGACGTCCACGTAGTACGGCGTGGCGTTGCGCGTGTAGTCGTCCAGGATGAACCCGGAGAAGTCCTTGGTGCGGCCACGCTCGGCCTTCTTCACCGTCAGCGCCAGCACGCTGCCCCGCTTCTGGTTCGGCTCGAAGATCACCGCCGCGGTGTCACCGAAGGTCAGGTCCGCCCCCACGTCGGTGAGCTCGACGCCCGCAGGCACGGCCACCGTCGAGGAGGGGGACGGGGACACGGTCGGGCTCGGTGTCTCCTCCGCTTCGTCGCCGTCTCCCCCGCCGCACGAGGCGAGCACGAGGGCGGCGACGGCGGTGGCAGCAGCGGTTCGGGACGTACGCGTTCTCCAGCCGTTCACCCGCACATCGTGACATGCAGGTGGTGAGTCCAGGCGCACGCCCGGCCGGCGCACGCGGGGTCGTTACAGGCCGGTCACGACAGCGGTGACGCCGGCCGCGGTCAGCAGGCCGAGCACGAGGGCGCGGAACGCCGCGGGCGCCAGCAGGCTGCGCGTCCGGTAGCCGGCCACCCCGCCGGCCAGCAGCGCCGGCCCGCACCACAACGCGGTCCTCAGCACCTCACCGGTGAGCGCTCCGGTCACCGCGAACACCGCGAGCGCCGCGACGTTCAGCACCAGGAAGACCAGCGTGACGGTCGACCGGAACTCGTGCGGTGGCAGCCGTCGCCCCTGGAGCAGCGTGACGATCGGTGGCCCGTTGGTGCCGGTCGAGGTCGTCAGCACGCCGGTGAGCAGCCCCGTCGCCACGTCCGCGGTCCGCGAGACGGCCGGGAACTGCCACCCGGTCGCGAGCACGAGCACCGCGACCAGCACCAGCGCACCGACCAGGACGGTGAGCGGACCCTCGTCGATGGACCGGAACACGACGTACCCCACCGGCAGGCCGAACGCGGAGCCGGCGAGCAGGCGGCGGACCACCGCCGCATCACGGTGGCCGCGCCCCTCGGCGGCCTGCCAGGCGTTGAACAGCATGCCGCTGACGAGCGCGAGCAGGATCGCGGTGTGCGGGCCGGTGACCAGCGCGAGCAGCGGCACGGCCACCAGCGCGAACCCGAATCCACTGGTCATCTGGACGGCCGCGGCGAAGGCGAGCACCGCGGCCGTCAGGAGCAGGGTCAGGTCCACCGGAGCCGGCACCCGGTCACGGCGGCACCGGACATCAGCACCCGAGCAGGCGCTCGGCGAAGTAGCCCTTCACGTGGTCGAGGCCGATCCGCTCCTGCTTCATCGAGTCCCGCTCGCGGATGGTCACCGCGTTGTCCTCGAGGGTGTCGAAGTCCACGGTGACGCAGTACGGCGTCCCGATCTCGTCCTGGCGGCGGTAGCGTCGGCCGATCGCGCCGGAGTCGTCGAACTCGACGTTCCAGTGCTGGCGCAGCTCGGCCGCGAGGTCCTTGGCCTTCGGGGACAGGTCGGCGTTGCGCGACAGCGGCAGGACCGCGATCTTCACCGGCGCCAGGCGATGGTCGAGCCGGAGCACGGTGCGCTTGTCGACACCGCCCTTGGTGTTGGGTGCCTCGTCCTCGGTGTAGGCGTCGATCAGGAAGGCCATGAACGAGCGGGTCAGACCGGCTGCCGGCTCGATCACGTACGGCGTGTAGCGCTCGCCGGTCGCCTGGTCGTAGAACGACAGGTCCTGGCCGGAGAACTCGCTGTGCTGCGAGAGGTCGAAGTCGGTGCGGTTCGCGACGCCCTCGAGCTCCTCGAAGTCACGGCCGCTGAAGCCGAAGCGGTACTCGATGTCGACGGTGCGCTTGGAGTAGTGCGACAGCTTCTCCTGCGGGTGCTCGTAGAGCCGCAGGTTGTCAGGGTCGATGCCGAGGTCGACGTACCACTTCAGCCGGGTGTTGATCCACTCCTGGTGCCACTCCTCGTCCTCGCCGGGCTTGACGAAGAACTCCATCTCCATCTGCTCGAACTCGCGGGTGCGGAAGATGAAGTTGCCCGGCGTGATCTCGTTGCGGAAGCTCTTGCCGGTCTGCGCGATGCCGAACGGCGGCTTCTTGCGCGAGGCGTTCATGACGTTGACGAAGTTCAGGAAGATGCCCTGCGCGGTCTCGGGCCGCAGGTAGTGCAGGCCGGACTCGTCCTCGATCACACCGAGGTAGGTCTTGAGCATCATGTTGAAGTTGCGCGGCTCGGTCCAGGCCCCGCGGGTGCCGCAGTTGGGGCACGCCAGGTCGTCGAGCTTCACGGTGTCGGGGTCGTCGATGCCCTTCTTGGCGGCGTACGCCTCCTGCATGTGGTCGACCCGGAACCGCTTGTGGCAGCTCTGGCACTCCGTGAGCGGGTCGCTGAACGTCGCCAGGTGGCCCGAGGCCTCCCAGGTGCGCGTGGGCAGGATCACCGAGGAGTCCAGGCCGACGACGTCCTCACGCGAGGTCACCATCGACTTCCACCACTGGCGCTTGATGTTCTCCTTCAGCTCCACACCGAGCGGCCCGTAGTCCCAGGCGGACCTGGTGCCGCCGTAGATCTCACCGCTGGGGAACACGTAGCCGCGGCGCTTGCACAGCGACACGACCTGGTCGAGGGCGGAGGACTTGTTGGCGGCCTTGCTCATGGGGGACTGCTCCGATGCGTCAGGGGAACGCCGGCTGGCTGACGGCGAACCCTCAGACTATCGAGCAGGACAACGGGAAATGTCCCCAGGTCAGCCCAGCTCGCGGGGGCGGGCCTCGTTGAGGTCTCCCGCGGCCGCGTCCACCAGCTCGTAGGCCGACGGCTCGTCGACCGCCTGCGACAGCAGGGGTACGACGCCCACCTTCACGTCGTAGGCCGACAACGCCCGGCGGTAGCTCCCCACGTTGACCCAGCGGGTCTGGAGCACCCACAGCGACGGGTCGTCGATGTTGCGCCCGACCACCCCGTCGACGTACCCGGGCTTGCTCGCGAGCACCTCGTGCGCCGCCGCGAGCTGCTCGGCGAACGCGTCCGCCGGCTCCTCGACCCGGAACCTGTTGACCACCAGCACACCCCGGACGCTACCCGGTGATCGAGAGCCACGCCCCCGCCGGTGGTCGAGGAGCGCGCCCGGCCGGTGGTCGAGGAGCGAGCCCCGGCCAGTGGTCGAGGAGCGAGCCGCGGCCGGTGGTCGAGGAGCGAGCGGAGCGAGCGTCTCGAGACCCACGGCCACCAAGAGTTGAAAACGGTTGTCATTTGTGTTGACAATGATTGTCATGAAGATCCTGTCGAGCCCCACCCTGCGCCGCACCGCCCCGGCCGCGGTCGCCGCCTCCGTCCTCCTCGCCGGTTGCGGGGGTCCGTTGGGCGGCGAGTCTGCGGAGGGGCCGCGGGTGGTGACCTCCTTCTACCCGTTGGAGTACGTCGCACAGCGGGTGGTCGGCGACCACGCGGAGGTCGTGAACCTCACCTCCCCCGGCCAGGAGCCGCACGATCTGGAGATGTCGCTGCGCCAGACCGCCGAGATCACCGAGGCGGACCTGATGGTCTACGAGGCTGGCCTGCAGCCGGCCGTGGACGAGGCGGTCGCCGAGCACGGCCCCGAGCACACGATCGAGGCCACCGAGGTCGTCGAGCTCGCCCCTCTCGACGAGGCGGCGCACAAGGGTGAGTCCGCGGCGGACCACGAGGCACACGCCGATGCCGAGGGCGACCTGCACTTCTGGCTCGACCCGGTGCGCATGGTCGAGGTCGCGACCGCGGTGCAGGAGCAGATGGCCGAGGTCGACCCCGACAACGCCGGCGACTACGCGGCGAACCTGAAGGCGTTGCGCGAGGACCTGGAGACGCTGGACGCCGACTACCGGACCGGTCTTGCCGAGTGCAGCCTCGACACCGTCGTGGTCAGCCACGACGCGTTCGGCTACCTGGAGAAGTACGGCCTGCACTTCGAGCCGATCGCGGGGCTCTCCCCGGACGCCGAGCCCTCGCCGGCACACCTCGGCGAGCTCGCCGAGATCATCGAGGAGGAGGGGATCACCACGGTCTTCTCCGAGAGCCTTGCCAGCCCCGCCATGGCCGAGACCCTCGCCCGCGAGCTCGACGTCGAGACCGCGGTGCTCGACCCGCTCGAAGGACTCAGCGACGACACCGCCGACGAGGACTACCTTTCCCTCATGCGCGCGAACCTCGACGCCCTGCGGACCGCGAACGGATGCCGATGAGCGCGGCCACCGACGCCCCCCTCGTCGTCCAGGTCAGCGACGGCAACGTCAGCCTGGGCGGGCGACCGATCCTGCGCGGGATCGACCTCACCGTCCGCCAGGGCGAGTTCGTGACGTTGCTGGGCGGCAACGGGTCCGGCAAGTCCACCCTGGTCCGCACCCTGATGGGCCTGGTACCGACCACCCGGGGCGAGGTCAGCCTGTTCGGCAGGCCGCTGACGCAGTTCCGTGACTGGCACCGGATCGGCTTCGTGCCCCAGCGCGCCAGCGCCACCAGCGGCGTGCCGGCCTCGGTCCGGGAGGTCGTCGCGGCCGGCCGGCTGTCCCGTCGGCGCCTCCTCAGGCCGCTCCGCAAGGCCGACCGCACCGCCATCCGCGAGGCGATCGCCGCGGTCGGTCTCACCGACCGGATGCACGAGGGGTGCTCGACGCTGTCGGGTGGCCAGCAGCAGCGCGCCCTGATCGCCCGAGCACTCGCCGGCGAGCCCGACCTGTTCGTCCTCGACGAGCCGATGGCCGGTGTCGACCTGGTCAGCCAGCAGACCTTCGCCGACACGCTCGCGTCGCTGGTCGACAAGGGCGCGACGATCATCCTGGTCGCCCACGAGCTCGGCCCGCTCGCCCCGCTGGTCGACCGCACCGTGGTGATGCGCGACGGCCGGATCGCCTACGACGGTCCCCCGCTGGCGTCGTTCACCGACGCCGACGAGCACGGCTGGGCCGACCACGGCCACCACCACCCCGACCTCGGCGAGCACCGCACCGACCACGCCCCGTCGGTCGTCTCGCCGCTGGACCTCCCGACCCGTGAGGAGCACCGATGATGAGCATCCTCGCCTACGACTTCGTGGTCCTCGGGCTCGTCGCCGCCCTGTTCACCGGCCTGGCCGCACCGGCCGTCGGCACCTACCTCGTGCAGCGCCGGCTCGCGCTGATGGGCGACGGCATCGGCCACATCGCGGTGACCGGCGTCGCCCTCGGGCTGCTCACCAGCACCTCCCCGCTGATCACCGCGGTGGTGGTGGCGATCCTGGGCGCCGTCGTGATCGAGGTGATCCGGGAGAAGGGCAACACCAGCGGCGACGTCGCGCTCGCGATGCTGTTCTACGGCGGCATCGCCGGCGGCGTGCTGCTCACCGGTCTGGCCGGGCAGAGCGCCGGCAAGCTGAACTCCTACCTGTTCGGGTCGATCACGACCCTGTCCACGACCGACGTCTGGTTCACCGTCGGGCTGGCCGCGCTGGTGGTCCTCGTCGGGGTCGGGCTGGCACCCCAGCTGTTCGCGGTCGCCCAGGACCAGGAGTTCGCGCAGGTGGCCGGGCTGCACGTGCGCTTCTACAACCTGCTGGTCGCGGTGATGGCCGCGGTCACGGTCACCGTCGCGATGCGCACCGTCGGCCTGCTCCTGGTCAGCGCGCTGATGGTGGTGCCGGTCGCGACTGCGCAGCAGCTCACCCAGGGGTTCCGGACCACGATGTTCGCGGCGATGGGGCTGGGCACGGCGGCCGCGGTGAGCGGCTTCCTGGCGTCGGCCTACGTCGACGTGGCGCCCGGCGCGACGATCGTGCTGATCGCCCTCGCCGGGTTCATGGCCGCCTGGCCGCTCGGGGTGTTCCTGCGCCGGCGCACCCGGATGCAGGCGCCGTTCGCCGCGACGGTCGGATCCGCGACCCACGACGACGAGCACACCGTCGTACCCGAAGCACACACCCACCGGCACGGCGACGACTGCGGGCACCTCGCCGTGCCCCACGGAGACCACGTCGACTACGTCCACGACGGGCACCGCCACGCACCGCACGGGAGCCACTATGACGAGCACTAGCAACGACATCCCCCTCGCCGGCAGCCGCCCCACCCGCCAGCGACGCGCGGTCGCCACCGCCCTGCAGTCGTGCGACGACTTCCGCAGCGCCCAGGAGATCCACGAGCTGCTGCGGCGCAACGGCGAGAACGTCGGGCTGTCGACGGTCTACCGGACGCTGCAGGCGCTCGCCGACAACGGCGACCTCGACGTGCTGCGCACCGAGGACGGCGAAGCGGTGTACCGCCGCTGCAGCACGACCCACCACCACCACCTGGTCTGCCGCTCGTGCGGCCGCACGGTCGAGGTCGAGGGACCGACGGTGGAGCGCTGGTCGAGGTCGGTGGCGGAGCAGCACGGGTTCACCGAGGTCAGCCACACGCTGGAGATCTTCGGCACCTGCCCCGCCTGCGCCGGCTGAGTCGCACTTACCCAGAGCTGTGGACGCTTCACAGGCAGCCTGCCGCGTGTGAAGCGTCGGTAACCCCGCATTACATGGGAGTCAGGCGGGGTCGGCGCCGCCGTAGCGACGGTCGCGGCGGGCGTAGGTGTCGATCGCCTGCCACAGGTGCCGCCGGTCCACGTCGGGCCACAGGACGTCGGTGAACACCAGCTCGGAGTAGGCCGCCTGCCAGAGCATGAAGTTCGACAGCCGCTGCTCCCCCGACGTACGCCAGACCAGGTCCGCGTCGGCGAGCTCGGGCACGTAGAGGTGCCGCGCGAAGACCAACTCGTCGACCCTCTCCGGGTCCAGCCGGCCGGCGGCGACCTCGCGGGCGATCGACCGGGCGGCGTCTGCGAGCTCGGCTCGGCCGCCGTAGTTCACGCACATCGTCAGCGTGAGCACGTCGTTGTCGCGGGTGAGCTCCTCGGCGGCCTGCAGCTCCTTGATCACCGAGCGCCA
The DNA here is from genome assembly GCF_054781215.1 of Nocardioides pakistanensis. Taxonomy (NCBI): domain Bacteria; kingdom Bacillati; phylum Actinomycetota; class Actinomycetes; order Propionibacteriales; family Nocardioidaceae; genus Nocardioides; species Nocardioides pakistanensis. The sequence goes on from NZ_BAAGUV010000034.1 coordinate 166,621, forward strand.
CAGCCGCGGGGTGCGCCCCGCCCAGCGGACCCGGACACCCAGCTCGTGCATCTCGTCGCGCCGGCGGCGGATCACGTCGCGGTTGAACCCCATCAGGAACCGCACCTCGTCGGGCGAGCGTTTCCAGTTCTCGGTGGAGAAGGCGTACGCCGACACCGCCTTGACCCCGATCTCGATGGCACCCTCGACCACGTCGAACAGCGAGTGCTCCCCCTGCTCGTGGCCGGCGGTGCGCGGCAGCCCGCGCTCCTGGGCCCAGCGCCCGTTGCCGTCCATCACCACCGCGACGTGTCGCGGCACCAGCTCGGCGGGTACGGCGGGCGGACGGGCGCCACTGGGATGCGGGGTCGGTCGTCGTACCTCGCGCCGTCCGGCTGTCCTGCTGGTCCGCGCCAACGTCCGTCCTCTCCGCCTGATGATCCGTATGATCGCCACCAACCTAAGCCTCACGGCGATGCCCGAGGTGGAGACCCCCGGGAGGGCCCAGTTGGACGGCGTGACCGAGCGCATCGAGCAGCAGATGACGATCCTGCTGCGGCGGGTCCAGAGCATCCACATCTCGACCTCCTCCGGCGAGATGGACCTCGACCGCTCGGCCTACGGCATCATGTGCCGCCTCGCCGACGAGGGCGCCCAGCGGCTCGGCCTGCTCGCCTCCGCCTTCGGCCTGGACCCGTCCACGATCACCCGGCAGGTGCAGGCCCTGGAGAAGGCGGGGCTGGTCAGCCGCCGGTCCGACGCCGCCGACCGACGGGCTTGGATCGTCGACCTCACCGAGGAGGGGCGGACCGTGCTCGCGCACACCCGCGCCTACCGCCGCGGTCGCCTCGAGCAGGTGCTGGCCGACTGGCCCGACAGCGACCGCGAGGAGCTGGCCCGGTTGCTGGCCAAGGCCAACGACTCCATCTCGGCGCTCGTGGAGAAGAGCCGCGACCGGGAGACCGGCTGAGCCGCCGGTCTCAGCGCTGCACGTGGCTGAGGGACTTCAGGCCGCGTTCGAGGTGCCAGGCCAGGTAGGCGGCGATCATCCCGCTGGCCTCCTTGCGGTGCCGCGGCTCGCTGACCTCGACGACCGGCCAGTCACCGGCCAGCAGCGCCCCGAGCAGGAGCACTGTCTCCGGTGCGGGGCTGGCCGACCCCGGCACGCGGCAGGCCCCGCAGAGCATGCCGCCGGCCGCGGGGCTGAACGAGCGGTGCGGCCCCTCGACGCCGCAGCGTGCACAGGCGTCGAACGACGGCGCGTAACCGGCGACCGACAGCGACCGGAGCAGGAACGAGTCCAGCACCGCCGCCGGAGCCCGCTCCCCCGACGACATCGTGCGCAGCGCACCGATCAGGAGCAGGAACTGCTGGAGCGCGGGCTCCTTGTCCTCCACGACCAGCCGCTCCGCGGTCTCGAGCATCACCGTGCCGGCGGTGTAGCGCTCGTAGTCGCTACCGATCCGTGAGCCGTACGGCGCCAGCGTCTCCGCCTGCGTGATCACGTCGAGGGAGCGACCCTCGGCGAGCTGGAGGTCGACGTAGGTGAACGGCTCCAGCCGGGACCCGAACCGGGAGGTGGTGCGGCGTACCCCCTTGGCGACCGCGCGGACCCGGCCGGTGTTGCGGGTCAGCAGGGTGATGATGCGGTCGGCCTCACCCAGCTTCTGGGTGCGCAGCACGACTGCTTCGTCACGGTAGAGGCCCACGCCTCCTATTGTCGCTCAGTCGGGCACGAACGGCAGTCTGACCCGCGCGGTGGTGCCCACGCCCTCGGCGCTCTGCAGCTCGATCGCGCCGCCGTGCGCCTCGACGATGGCCCGGGTGATGACCAGGCCGAGCCCGACACCGGGGATCGCGCGCTCCTCGGCGGTCCGGGCCCGGAAGAACCTGGTGTAGAGCTTGGCCAGGTCCTCCTCCGGAATCCCGATCCCGGTGTCGCGGACGTCCAGCACCACCTCGTCGCCCTCGACGGCGAACCACACCGCGACCTCACCGCCGGAGAGGGTGTACTTGACCGCGTTGGAGACCAGGTTGTCGACCACCTGGCCCATCCGCGCGGGGTCGACCACGACGTCGGGGATCTGCTGGATCGAGGCGTGCAGCTTCACCGCACCCGCGTCGGCCTTGCGGCGCACCGCCTCGACCGCGTGGCGGACCACGTCGGAGAGATCGGTCGGCTCGGGGTTCATCCGCAGCGTCCCGCTCTCGAGCTGGGCGGTGCTGAGCAGGTCAGAGACCAGGAGCAGCAGACGCTCGGCGTTGCGGTGCACCACCCCGAGGTAGTGGTTGACCTCGCTCGGGAGCTCCTCGTGCTGCTCGGCCATCAGGTCGGCGTAACCGAGGATCGAGGTCAGCGGGGTTCGCAGCTCGTGGGAGACCGACGCCACGAACTCGTCCTTGACCTGCAGCGCGCGCATCAGGTCGGTGATGTCCTTGTAGGTCAGCACCGAACCGTCGAAGCGGCCGGTCTCGTCGTAGAAGGGTCGGGCCGAGACCGACAGTGCGCGGCGCTGCGCGGGCTCCTTGCCGATCCACATGACCAGGTCGCTGAACGCCTCCCCGCTCGCGGCGCGCACCGAGGGCATCTGGTCCTCGGAGAGCGGGGTGACCCGGTCCTCGCCGAAGGCGTAGCCCAGCTCGCCGGCCATCCCCCCGTGCCCGTCGGGGTAGGCCAGCCGGATGAACTCCTGGTGCCGGGGGTTCATCGAGTTGTATGCGCCGTCGGCGCCCAGCGCGAGCAGGCCGACGTCGACCGCCTCGACGATCGCGTCGGTAAGCCGCCGGTGCTGGGTCACCTCACGCAGCAGCTCCTGGAGCTCGGCCCCTTGGCGCTCCAGCCCCTGCCGCTGGGTGTCCCAGACCTCCGCGGTGATGCTGGTGCTCAGCGCCACGACCCCGGTGATGATCGGCAGCAGCACCGCCCGGGACCAGCCGTCGAGGCCCGGGCCGTAGTAGAGCAGGCCCGGAGCGGTGAGCACGGCGATACAGCCCACCGTCGCGATCACCACCCCGCGCCGGCGGAAGACCAGCCCGAGCCACATCGCGGGGAACACGACCAGCGCGGCGACCGCGCCGATGTTGGGCACCAGCCGCATGCTGCCGATGGCCGCGAGGTCGAGCAGCGGGACGGTGACGACGGCCAGCGGCTCGAGCCGTGTCCACGGCACCGTGAAGGCGGCCACGGTGGCCAGCGCCACCATCGCCGCGCCCGCGGCGAAGGCCGGCGCGGCGAGCGTCGCGGGCTGCACCAGGGCGACCAGCACCAGCAGCGCTGCGATCGGCGCCAGGAAGACCAGCTGCGGTAGGCGCGGGTCGGCCGTCTCGGCCGTGACCAGCTGTCCTACCCGCCTGATGACCGGCGACCCGTTGTGCACCTTGCCCCCCGTGTGACGCGCCGGTGGCTCCCGGCACGTGATCAGGGTCTCAGACGCGGCTCGTTCCTGGGGGTGGAATCGTGCGAAACCACCCCAAGCGCGACCTCAGGTACGACGGGCCGACCGTCCCGCGCGCGCACGACGCGGACTGACCGGCCGGTGGCACTCGTCGAGGAACGCGATCGCCTCCCCGGTCAGCCGCTCGGGACGCAGCCGCCACTCGAGGATGCCGTGGGCCTCGACGAACCGGGCGTTCGGCATCTCCTCGGCGAGCATCGCGGCGTCCGCCCAGGGGTGGATCGGGTCACGGCGGTGGCCCACCACGAGAGCGGGCACCCGAAGCCGCCGTCGTGCCTTGCTCGAGGGCGCGACCCGGCCGAAGAAGATGCCGTGGATCGCCGCGGCCATCGGCGCCGGCCGCTGGTTGAGGGTGTCGAGCACGATCCCGGCCCAGAACGGCACCAGGCCACGGGGCACCAGCCGGGTCACCGCGCGGGTGGCGGTCACCGAGACCGGCACGAACCGGGCGAGGAACATCAGCGGCGCGAAGGCCATGATCCCGGCCTCGACGGCGTTGTCGAGCACGGGCATCTCGAGCAGCAGCCCACGGATGCGCTCCGGGGCCAGGTCGGCGACCTCGAGGCCGACGTTGGCGCCCAACGACGTCCCGCCGACGACGGCCAGGTCGGCCCCGAGATGGTCGAGCAGCGCGATCACCTGCTCGCCGAACGCGGTCATCGAGTAGGCCATCGGGTCGGTCGGCCGGTCGGATCGGCCGTGTCCGAGCAGGTCCACGGTGACGACGTGGTAACCGGCGTCGGCGAGGGCGCGCGCGAGCGGCTGGTGCATCCGGCGCGGCATGAGCTGCCCGTGCACGAGGACGACCCACCGGTCGCCGCCGCCGTACTCGGTGTACTCCAGGCGTTCCTGGTCGATGAAGAACTGCCCGATGCGCTCCGAGACCAGCGTTGCCATGAGGCCCACCCTTTCGACCGGCCGGTGTGGAACCTCCGAGCCTAGTCGAGTCTGGGGGCTCGACTCGGGGGACTCTGGTTGTCGGATCCGCGACTCCGCCGTCGAAAACGACGCGAACGCGGGCGAGATGGCCCAAGATGGAGACCATGGATCTCGGAGGCCCCCTGCTGCCGACGGGCGCGCCTCGATGAGCCATCGCGCACCCGCGCCGGGTGAGGCGGTCGCGGCGCGCCCCGAGAGCAGCGAGCACCAGGCCGCGATGCCCTCGCAGCGCAGCGCCTCCGGCCGGCCGGTCGAGGAGGGCACGGGCCGCTCGGCGTACACGACCCTCGCCCGCGTGCCCTGGCTGGTGGCGCTGTTCGGGCTGACCGGGGTGTACCTGCTCGGTCTCGGCTCGGTGCTGTTCGCCCCCGAAGGGTCCACCGTCGCCGTCTGGTGGCCCGCGGCCGGCCTGAGCGTCGCACTGCTGGTGGCGCTGCCCCGCAGCTGGATGCTCGCTCTTGCGGTCGGGGTCGTGGTCTTCAGCGGGCTGGCCAACTACAGCGCGGGCCGCAGCCCGGAGGCGGCGGCCGCCTTCGGCATCGCCAACGCCGCCGAGGCCTACGTCGTGGCGTGGTTGCTGACCCGGGGCCGCTCCGGCCGGTCCCCGCTGCGCGCCATGGACGACCTGTGGCGGCTGCTGTCGGCGATGCTGCTGGGCAACCTGGTGGTGGGCGTCGGCATCGGCCTGACCGTGCAGCTCCTGCTCGACGGTGACGGCTTCCCGGCGGCGCTGGCGGTGATGGCCTCCCACGCGGCCGCGATCCTGGTCTTCGCGCCGCTGGCCCTCCGGGTGGGCCCCTCGACGCTGGCCGGGCGGGGTCCCGAGCTCGTCGTACAGACCCTCCTGCTGCTCGCCTCCACGCTCTTCGTGTTCAGCCCCGGGCAGGAGCTCAGCCTGACGTTCCTGCCGATCCCGCTGCTGCTGTGGGCGGCGCTGCGCTTCGGGCTGCGCACGGTCTCCTACCAGCTGATCATGCTCGGCATCCTGACCACGGTGCTCACCGCCGCAGGTGGCGGGCCCTTCGCCCATGGCTTCCGCACCGGCGTCTCCAGCGACGCGGCCACCGCGACCCTGGTCCAGAGCTTCCTGATCGTCACCGCCCTCGTCGTGCTGCCCCTGGCGCTCGTGGTCGACCAGCGCGAGATGGCGATGCGCCGCGTGTCGCACAGCGAGGAGCTGTTCCGCAAGAGCTTCAGCGAGTCCTTCGTCGGGATGATGCTGCTCTCGGTCACCGCCCGCGGCGAGCTGCTGGTCCAGGAGGTCAACCAGACCGCCGCGTCGATCCTCGGCGGTGAGCCCGACCGGTTCGAGGAGCGGACGCTCCAGTCCCTGTTCACGACCAAGACCTCGTTCGCCGACGTCGCCTCGGCGATGCAGGCCGGCAACCTGGCCGGCTGGCGCGAGGAGACCTGGCTGGCGGACCTGCCCCAACGTCGGGTCGGCTTTGCGATCTCGCCGTTGTCGACGTCGGCGGGGCAGATGATGTTCAGCGCCCAGATCATCGACATCAGCGAGGCCTACGACGCGGCCGCCCGGCTGCGCAGCGAGAAGGACTTCACCGCCGCCGTCCTCGGCACGACCGCGGCGCTGATCGTCGTCGCCGACGTCGAGGGGCGGCTGGCCGGATTCAACCCGGCGGCCGAGAAGGCCAGCGGTTACGCCGAGGAGCAGGTGCTCGGCCGGACCCTGTGGGAGACGATCGTGCCGCCGGCGGACGCGGCCCGGGTGCGCGACCTGCTCGACCGCACCCGGCCCGGTGAGGACACCCCGACGCTCGAGGGCGACCTGCTCACCCGGCAGGGCCACCGGCGCCGGGTGATCTGGTCCAGCGCACCGCTCACCGACGAGGCCGGACGGCCCAGCCACGTCGTGCTCACCGGCATCGACGTCACCGCCGAGCGCAACGTCCGGAGCATGACCAAGCACCTGCTCGACTCGGCCAGCGCAACCGCGTTCATCGGGATGAACCTGCGCGGCACGATCACGATCTTCAACTCCGGCGCGCGCGACCTGCTCGGCTACACCGACGAGGAGGTCATCGGCCGGCTGCGGCTGCAGAGCTTCCACGACCCGGAGGAGCTCGCCGAGCTCGCCGCGACGACCGGGACCGGGGCCGGGTTCGAGACGATCGTGGCCGGGGTCGACAGCGAGCCGCTGACCCGGGACTGGACCTGGGTCCGCAAGGACGGCAGCCGGGTGGTGTGTGCGGTGTCGCTGAGCGCGGTCCGCGACGCGTTCGGCAGCCACATCGGCTACCTCGCCGTCGCCCGCGACGTGACCGAGGCCCGGCGCAGCCAGAGGCTGCTGCTCGAGACGCTCGAGAAGGAGCGCGAGGCCGTCGAGCGCCTGCAGGAGCTCGACCAGGCCAAGAACGACTTCGTCTCCATGGTCAGCCACGAGCTGCGGACCCCGATCACGAGCATCGTCGGCTACACCGAGATGCTCCAGGACGGTGCCGCCGGCGCGATCTCCGGCGACCAGGACCGGCTGCTCAACGCGGTACGCCGCAACGGTGAGCGGCTGATCGCCCTGATCGAGGACCTGCTCACCCTGTCGCGGATCGAGGCCGGGACGTTCAGCCTCGAGAAGACCGCCACCGACCTCACCTCGGTCGTCACCCGGGCGTTCGAGGCGCTGAGCCCGACCCTGATGGAACGTCGGCTCATGGTCGCCTTCGAGGCGCCCGACGGGCCGGTGACCGTCCTCGGCGACGCCAGCCAGCTCGAGCGCGTCGTGCTCAACCTGGTCGGCAACGCCATCAAGTTCACCGAGGACGGTGGCCGCGTGGAGTGCTCACTCACCTCCGCCGGCGACGCGGCGGTGATCGAGGTCCGCGACACCGGGATCGGCATCCCCGAGGAGGAGCAGGCCAACCTGTTCCACCGGTTCTTCCGCTCCAGCATCGCCCAGGAGCGTGCCATCAAGGGCACCGGCCTCGGCCTCTCCATCGTGCAGTCGATCGTGCACAGCCACGGCGGCGAGATCACCATCCGCTCCGAGCACACGGTCGGCACCGAGGCCCGGGTCACGATCCCGCTGCTGGCTCCCACCGGGGACCACGGCGAGCAGCGCTGAGGCAGAGCGCGGGCACGGCGTTGGGTCCGGTGCCCGACGGTGGGATGCTCTGCGGGTGACTCTCAGCCCGGTCCTGGAGACCTACTACGACGCCGCGCCCCGGCCCCTGGCCACCGCCGAGGAGGTCGGCCCGTTCACGCTCTTCATCCGCACCGACGAGGAGGGCTGGCCGTTCTACGCGCGCCCCTCCCTGGGTCACGCCGGGCCGTTCACCGCCGCGCACGTCGAGGAGGTGCGCAGAAGGCAGCGTGAGCTCGGCGTGCCGGAGAGTCTCGAGTGGGTCCACGAGACGACACCCACCCTTCTCGCCGCTGCGCGTGAGGCGGGGATGCACGTCGCGGAGTGCCCGCTGCTGGTGCTGCCCGGCGACACACCAGCGGTCGACGTCAGCCTGCCGCCCGGCTCCGGCGTCCGGATTCTCGACCCCCACTCCCCCGACCTCGCGACGGTCTCGGCAGCGGTCGGTGCCGGATTCGCCGGGCACAACCGGCTCCCGGAACCATCGACCGAGCCCCGAGCGGGACGCCTGGCCCGGCTGACCGGCTCGGGCCTGCTGGTGATGGCCGGGGCGTACGACGCTCACGGTCCCGTCGGAGGCGGCTCCCACTCGCCGCGCGGGAGCACCACCGAGCTGACCGGGATCGCCGTGCTGCCGCGTGCGCGGCGCCAGGGCTTCGGAGCGGCGATCACCGCAGCACTCGTCGCGGACGCCCGCCGGCGCGGCGTGGAGACGGTGTTCCTCTCCGCCCAGGACGACGCCGTGGCGCGGGTCTACGAACGGATCGGCTTCCGCCGGGTGGGCACCGCCTGCATCGCCGAGCCGATCGAGGGCTGAGCCCGCCGCCTGACCTCAGACGCGGTTGACCGCGGAGATCACGGCCTTCAGCGACGCGGTCACGATGTTCGGGTCCAGCCCGACACCCCACAGCACCTGGCCGCCCACCGCGCACTCGACGTAGGCCGCGGCGATCGCGTCACCGCCCGAGGAGAGCGCGTGCTCGGCGTAGTCGAGCACCCGGACGTCGGTCCGGTCGGCGTAGACCGGGTTCCCCGCCGCCTGCTCCTCGGCGACCATCTCGTTGAGCGCGTTGACGAAGGCCGCGATCGGGCCGTTGCCGGTGCCCTCCAGCGTGCGCAGGCGGCCGTCGACGTACACGTTTACCGACAGTGCGTCCTTCTCCCCCGCCGCCGACGAGGTGTGCACGGAGTTCAGCTTCAGTGGCGTCTCGCGGGCGAGGTACTCCCGCTCGAAGTCCGCCCAGATCGCCTCGGGTGACATCTCGCCACCCTCCCCGTCGGTGTGCTCCTGGATCACCCGGCTGAACTCGATCTGCAGCCTGCGCGGCAGGTCCAGCTTGTGCTCGGACTTCATGATGTAGGCCACGCCGCCCTTGCCGGACTGGCTGTTGACCCGGATCACGGCCTCGTAGGAGCGGCCCACGTCCTTGGGGTCGATCGGCAGGTAGGGCACACCCCAGGGGTGCTCGTCGACGGGCACGCCGGCCGCGGCTGCGTCGCGCTCCAGGGCCTCGAAGCCCTTCTTGATCGCGTCCTGGTGCGAGCCGGAGAACGCCGTGTAGACCAGGTCGCCGCCGTAGGGGTGACGCTCGTGCACCGGCAGCTGGTTGCAGTACTCCACGGTGCGGCGGATCTCGTCGATGTCGGAGAAGTCGATCTCGGGGTCGACGCCCTGGGTGAACATGTTCAGCCCCAGCGTCACCAGGCAGACGTTGCCGGTGCGCTCGCCGTTGCCGAACAGGCAGCCCTCGATCCGGTCGGCGCCGGCCTGGTAGCCCAGCTCGGCCGCCGCGACTGCCGTGCCCCGGTCGTTGTGCGGGTGCAGGGACAGCACCACGTGCTCGCGGTGGTTCAGGTGGCGGTTCATCCACTCGATCGAGTCGGCGTAGACGTTGGGCGTGGCCATCTCCACGGTCGCCGGCAGGTTGATGATCACCGGCTTCTCAGCGGTCGGCTCGAAGACCTCGAGCACCTCGTTGCAGACCCGCGCGGCGAACTCCAGCTCGGTGCCGGTGTAGGACTCCGGGGAGTACTCGTAGTAGACGGTGGTCTCGGGGATGGTCTCCTCGAACTTCCGGCACAGCCGCGCGCCGGTCACGGCGATGTCGACGATGCCGTCCATGTCCAGGCCGAAGACCACCCGGCGCTGCAGGGTCGAGGTGGAGTTGTACAGGTGCACGATCGCCTGCTTGGCGCCCCGCAGCGACTCGTAGGTGCGCTCGATCAGGTGCTCGCGGGCCTGGGTCAGCACCTGGATCACGACGTCGTCGGGGATCAGGTCTTCCTCGATCAGCATCCGCACGAAGTCGTAGTCGGTCTGCGACGCCGCCGGGAAGCCGACCTCGATCTCCTTGTAGCCCATGTCGACGAGCAGCTGGAACATCTTCTTCTTGCGAGCCGGCGTCATCGGGTCGATCAGTGCCTGGTTGCCGTCGCGCAGGTCGACCGCGCACCAGCGCGGCGCCTTGGTGATCTGCCTGTCGGGCCAGGTGCGCTCGGGGACCTCGACAGCCGGGAACGCGGTGTAGCGGTGGAAGGGCATGCCGCTGGGCTGCTGAGGATTGCTCTGGAACTTCGTCATGAGGTGTCTCGCTTCGGGTCTGGTGTCGTGGTCCGGATGCAACGACGAACTCCGCAGCGAGGGGGTCCGGTCTGTTAGCGAACCTCGCTGCGGCAGCCAAGAAGGAGAAGCTGACGCGTCATGATGCCGACCAGACTACCTGCTCCACGCCGAGCCCGTCTGCCCGGCCCGGAAACCGGGACAACCCCGGTGTTGAATGACCGGGTGGACATCGCACGCATCGACCCGCTCGACCTGGACCTCGACATCGCCGACGCGATCGCCGAGACCGACCGGGCCTCGGTCGCCGCCACCGGTCTCGCGCTCGCACCGCCGGTCGGTCCGACGCGGATGAAGACCTTGCAGCTGGGGTCGAACGGGCGGCCGGTCGCAGGGCTGTGGCTGGCCCGCGACGCCGACCGGCTGGTCGGCTACGGCTTCGCCCACCTGCCGGTGGAGGACAACACCGACGCGGCGTATCTCGGCGGCGCCGTGCACCCCGACGCCCGCCGCCGCGGCCTCGGCCGGGCCCTGGTGGACGCCGCCGTCGGCCTCGCCGGCGCCGAGGGACGGACCCGGATCTACTCCAGCGCCTGGCGGGGCAGCGACGGCGTCCCGGCACTCCGGGCGTTGGGCTTCTCCGCCGACGGGCTCGGGGTCAACGCGGTGCGCCGCGTGGACGTGCACGGCGCGCCGCACGGCCAGTGGGACCGGCTGTACGACGAGGCGTCGGCGCGGGCGTCGGACTACGAGCTGGTGCACCTCGTCGGGCCGACGCCGGCCGAGCTGCTGCCCGACCTGGTGACCCTGCACGCCGCGATCAACGACGCACCGCTGGAGGATCCCGCCTCCGAGCCGGACCACTGGGACACCGAGCGGGTCCGTGCCTACGACCGGGCGATGGCCGAGCGGCGGCAGACCGTCTACCGGGTGCTGGCCCGGCACCGCACCACCGGTGACTGGGCGGGCCTGTCGATGCTGTGCGTGGACGAGTTCGACCCGACGATCGCCCACCAGGAGGACACCTCCGTCGTGCGCGCCCACCGCGGGCACCGTCTCGGCCTGCTGATGAAGGCCGGCATGCTCCGCTGGGTCGCCCACGAACGTCCCGAGGTCGCCGCGACCGACACCTGGAACGACGTCACGAACCACCACATGATCGCCGTCAACGAGCGGCTCGGGGCGAGCCTGATCGGCTACAACGAGAGCTTCCGGCTCCGGGAGGCCGGCCTGTGACGAAGACCCTGCTCGTCGTACACCACTCCCCCACGCGCTCGGTGCAGGCGCTGCTCGACGCCGCCCTCGCCGGAGCCCAGGACGACCAGATCCAGGGAGTCGAGGTCGTCGTACGACCGGCTCTCGAGGCGACCGCGGAGGACGTGCTCGTCGCCGACGGCTACCTGCTCGGCACCCCGGCGAACTTCGGCTACATGAGCGGCGCGCTCAAGCACTTCTTCGACTCGACCTTCCTCCAGGTCGGTGGCTCGCTGTCGTCGTCCGGGGCGCCGGACGAGTCGAGCGGCAGCACTGCCGGGCGACCGTTCGGGCTGTTCGTGCACGGCCGCTACGACACCGCCGGCGCCGTGCGCTCGGTGCTCTCGATCGTCGGTGCGCTGGGCTGGCGCCAGTCGGCGGAGGTGCTCGAGGTGCTCGGTGACGTGAGCGAGGAGCACCACGCTTCGGCCTACGAGCTCGGGGGTACCATCGCAGCACTCCTCGCCCCCTGATCTCCACGACAAGGACGCCGCTTGCTCCCCCGCCTGGCAGCCTCTGCCGCAGCTCTCGTGATGCTCCTCGCCGGCTGTGGGCAGGCCGGCTCCGACGACTCCGGGAGCGACGGCCGGACCGAGCCACCGGGGCTCGGTGACTGCCGGGTGCTCACCCCGGAGGACATCGGTGAGTCGAGCAACGACGACGACGTTGTCGAGTGCAGCGAGGAGCACACCGCCGAGACGTTCGCGGTCGGCACCTTCCCCGCCGAGCTCGCGAAGGGAGCCGAGGTCGACGACCCAGAGCTGGGCGCGCACATCTACACGACGTGCTCGAAGAAGTTCCAGGCCTTCCTCGGCGGCGACGAGAGCACCGTGATGCGCTCGCTGCTGAGCTGGGCGTGGTTCCGGCCCTCCGAGGCGGCGTGGGAGGCAGGCGCCCGGTGGTACCGCTGCGACGCGGTGGCGGGCACCGAGGAGTCCGAGCAGCTGCGGCTGCTGCCGAAGACCGCCAAGGGTCTGCTGCTGGGCCGTCCCGACGACAGCTGGATGACCTGCGCGGTCGGTGACACCGTCGCCGGGTCGGAGAAGGTGCCGTGCTCGGAGCCGCACGACTGGCGCGCGGTCACCACCATCAAGGTGGGCCGCGAGGAGGACGACTACCCCGGCGACGCGCTCGTGGCGGCGCGCACCCGCGACTTCTGCTCCGACTCCGTCGGCGCCTGGCTGAACTACCCGGTCGACTACGAGTTCGGCTACACCTTCTTCCGGAAGGCCGAGTGGGAGGCCGGCAACCGCCGGTCGGTCTGCTGGGCCCGCACGGACAAGTGAGCGCCACGAGACGGGGCACGGGTACGACGGTCGCGGTGGTCGCCGCGCTGCTGCTGGCCTCGTGCACCGGCGGTGACCCGGCGAGCCGGGAGAAGACGACACCGTCCGAGCCGGCGACCGTCGTCGCGACCTCGACGCCGCCCACCACCTCGGAGCCGGCCCGCGCCACCGAGCCACCCGCCCCGAAGGCCGGCGCCTGCTACGACCTCGACTTCGACGCCGCCACCCAGCCGACCAGCGAGGAGGGCCCGGTCTCGTGCCGCGACCGGCACACCGCGCAGACCTTCCACGTCGGGCGACTCGAGACCGTCGTCGACGGCCACCTGCTCGCGGTGGACTCCGCGCTGGCCCAGCGCCAGGTCCAGCGCTCCTGCTCCCGGGAGTTCGTCGACCACGTCGGCGGTTCTCGCGAGGAGCGCGCGCTCAGCCGGCTCCGGCCGGTCTGGTTCAGCCCCACCCTGGCGGAGTCCGACGAGGGCGCGAGCTGGTTCCGCTGCGACGTGGTGGCCCTAGGCCGCGGGTCGACGCTCGCCCCGCTACCGGCGCCCAAGCGGCTCGTCGGCGCCCTCGACCGCCGCGACGCCCGGGACGAGTTCGGCCTGTGTGGCACCGCGGCCCCGGGCTCGGCCGGCTTCGACCGGGTGATCTGCTCGCGACCGCACACGTGGAAGGCGCTGGCGACGATCAGGATCGCCGGCGACCGCTACCCGGGTGTCGGAGCGGTACGCCGCGCCGGCGACGAGGCGTGCCGAGACCGGGTGCGGCGGGCCAGCGGGGGCGCGGAACGGTTCAGGTACGGCTGGGAATGGCCCACGCGCGAGCAGTGGGAGTCCGGCCAGCGCTACGGCTACTGCTGGATGCCGTCTCGCCGCTGATGCGGCGAGGTGAGGGCCGGGCGGGACGCCGGACCGCCTAGAACCCGAGGCGGCGCAGCTGCTTGGGGTCGCGCTGCCAGTCCTTGGCGATCTTGACGTGCAGGTCGAGGTAGACCGGGGTGCCGAGCATCGCCTCGATCTGCTGGCGGGCTGCTGTGCCGACCTCGCGCAGCCGGGACCCCTTGTGGCCGATCACGATCCCCTTCTGCGAGGACCGCTCGACGAACACGTTCGCGTGGATGTCGAGCAGCGGCTTGTCCTCCGGCCGGCCCTCGCGCAGGCCCATCTCCTCGACCACCACCGCGATCGAGTGCGGCAGCTCGTCCCGCACCCCCTCGAGCGCTGCCTCACGGATCAGCTCGGCGACGATCGCCTCCTCGGGCGAGTCGGTGAGCTCCCCGTCGGGGTAGAGCGCCGGCCCTTCGGGCAGCTGCGCGACCAGGAGGTCCTCCAGCAGCTTCACCTGGCTGCCGCTGACCGCGGAGACCGGGACGATCTCGGCCCACTCGGTGCCGGTCTCCTCACCCAGCCGGGCGATCGCGAGGAGGTGCTCGCCGAGCTGCTCCGGTGTGGCCAGGTCCGTCTTCGTCGCCACGGCGACCTTCGTGGTCCGGCGTACCTTGGCCAGCTCGTTGACGATGAACCGGTCCCCGGGCCCGATCTTCTCGTTGGCGGGGAAGCAGACCGCGACGACGTCGACCTCGGCCCACGTCGTCTTCACCAGGTCGTTGAGGCGCTCACCGAGCAGGGTCCGCGGGCGGTGCAGGCCCGGGGTGTCCACGAGCACGAGCTGGGCGTCCGGGCGGTGCACGATGCCACGGACCACGGTCCGCGTGGTCTGCGGCCGGGAGGAGGTGATCGCCACCTTGGTCCCCACCAGCGCGTTGGTCAGGGTGGACTTGCCGGCGTTGGGCCGCCCCACGAAGGAGGCGAAGCCGCTGCGGAAGGCGGGAGGTGGCGACGAGTTCTCAGGCACGCGGTGATTGTGTCACCGTCAGCGGCCGGTGGCGGAGGCGCCGGTGCCGCCGGAGGACACCGGCGTCATCGACGTGCCGGACGTCGTCGGCTCGTCGGCCACCTTCCGGGTGCTGACCGTGGCGTCGGGATCTCCGCTCGGCGAGCTCGTCGGGCTGGGCTCCGGGTCCGGCTCTGTCGGGCTGGGCCCGGCGCTGGGATCCTCGGGCTCCTCGGTCGGCGTCGGCTCGGGGGTCTGCCCGGACGGCTCGCTCGGGGCGGCCTGAGGGTCCTCGGATCCGTCACCCTCGCCGCTGCTCGGCTCCGCGCTCGGCGTGGGCAGCAGCTCGGAGGGCCAGGGGCTCTCCGGCTCGCTGCTCGGCTCCTCGGGCGTGCTCGGGGACGGCACCGGGCTGGAGGGCGCCGGCACGACCGACGGGCTCGGCTTGCTGCGCGGGGACCTCGCCGGCCGGGACGGCCGGTCGGAGGGCGCGGGCTCGTCGTCGCCCTCGGTGCTCACGACCGGCGGCGGCTCGGGAGCCTCGTCGTCGGCCTCCGGGGCCACCTCGGGACGTGGCAGGTGGAAGGGCAGGTAACGCTCGGAGAACTCCGCGACGAACTGCTGGGCCCCGCTGGGCAGCTCGTTGGTCGCGGCGGCCGCGACACCGCCCACCCCGACCGCGCCGAGGGCGACCGCACCGGCGACGAGCAGTCGGGCCCGTCTGGTCCCGAACGGTGCCCGGACGACCTTGGCGGCTCCGGCGAGGAGCGCAGCGAGCTCGGGGCTGGGCTCGGGCACGGTGTCGTCGACGTACCGGTCGTGCAGGGCGGTGAGGGACTCCAGGAGGGGCTGGTGGTCGTCCTCCTCGATCCCCGACTCGAGGAGCATGCTGCGCAAGCGCTCGTGTGACTCCATCACGACCCCCTCCTCTCCGACTCACTCATGAGCTCACGAAGCCGCAGAAGCCCGCGACGCTGGAGCTGCTTCACCGATCCCACCGACTTGCCGAGCACTCCTGCGGTCTCCTCCAAGGAGAGATCACCGAGCACCCGCAACATCACCACGGCACGCTGGTCCTCCCCGAGCGAGTCGAGGAGCTGTCCGAGCTCTGCCGTGGTCACCGTGGCCATCGCCTCGGCCTCCGCCGAGTCCACCTGCCGGGTGTCGAGCTCCGGCTCGTAGAGGCTCAGGACGGGTGCCCTCGATCGCCGCCGATGGTCGTCGACCGCGCGTGCGTGGGCGATCGAGAAGACCAGCGTCCGCAGACCAGCAGCACCACCGCGGACGTCAGGCATGCGCGGCAGGACGGCGACGAAGACCTCGTTCGTGAGGCCCTCGGGGTCGTCGACCCCTCGGGCCTTCAGATAGCCCAGCACGCGGGGGGCCAGCGTCCTGTAGACGGTCTCGACCGCCCCGGTGTCGCCTCGGCCGGCGGCTTCGACGACGGTGTCGTGCAGACCCGTCATCGGTGCTCCTCCCGGCTGGACCTCGTCTCGCGGCTCGCGTGAATGCTTGGTGCGAGCGTGGTGTCGGGTCCCAGTGTCGCTGGTCAGCGACGGTTTCGCAGAGTCTCGGGCCTCCTTCGTGCCAGAAATGTCATCAAAAGAATGTCGTTGGGGGACCCTCCGCCGGGCTCGTCCGGACAAGCACGTCGTCGGGTCCCCCAAAGCGAGGTCGTGGGCACCTCACCTTGACACTCACGTAATCGCCGGCGGGGTCCCGGAGGTTACGCGGGTCCGGAAGTTTTTTCCGGCGACGCCGTGCTGCGCACGATCAGCAGCAGACCGAGCAGGATCATGGCCGCTCCGACGAGGCCGGTTGCACCCAACCGCTCGCCGAGGAGCAGGTAGGCCAGGCTGGCCGCGACCACCGGCTCGACGAGGGCCAGCGTGGACGCGGTGCTCGACCGGACCCCACGCAGGCCCCGGTTGAACAGGCTGTAGGCGAGCACCGTCGGCACCGCCACGAGGTAGCCCAGCACGAGCCCTCCGCCACCGGTGACCCAGCCGAGGTCGCCGACCAGCAGCCAGGGCAGCGTGAGCAGCGCGGAGACGGTGAAGGCCGCGGCGAGGAAGGGCTGGGTCGGCGTCCCTCTCACCTCGGCCGCGTTGCCGGCGACGATGTACGTCGCATAGCTCGCCGCCGCACCCAGCGCGAGAGCGACCCCGGCGCCAGAAGCGGTCGCGCCGCCTTGCTGCCCGGTGACCAGCAGCCCCAGGCCGGCCACGGCCACGGCGGTCGCTCCGAGCCACAGCCGGCTCACGTGGCGGGCGATCAGACCGGTCAGCACCGGGGTCGCGCCGATCGCGACGAGCGTGCCGATCGCGACGCCGGTCTCCTTCATCGCGGCGAGGAAGAACAGGTTGAACGCACCCTGACCCAGCCCGGCCAGCCACGCGGGCGCGGTGCGCAGGGCGGGCCGGATCCCTGCGCCCTGCCCGGTCGCGACGGCGACCAGCACGAACACCACGGCGGTGAGCAGCAGCCGCGTCGCCGCCAGCGAGCCGGCCGGCACGTCCGGCCCCAGGGCCTGGGCGGTGCCGACCGTCCCGAACAGCGAGGCGCCGGACAGCACCAGCAGGGCGGAGGTGAACGGGCGACCTGCGCGTGCTGCCTGCTGTCCCGTCGGCGGGTCGGTCGGCGGGTCGGCCTGGCTGCTCAGCTGAGCCACGTGGGCCGCAGCGGGAAGCCGGACCTGCCGGAGCCGTCGGTGCGGGAGGCGAGCACCTGGTGCAGCTGGATCTCGTTGCGCTCGAAGCCCAGCCGCGACCCGGCCATGTAGAGCCCCCAGACCTTGGCGGTGCCGAGGCCGGCCTCCGCCACGCACTCGTCCCAGTTCTCCATGAGGTTGCGGCACCAGCCCTTCAGGGTCAGCGCGTAGTGCTCGCGGAGGTTCTCCTCGTGGCGGACCTCGAGCCCGGCGTCCTGCATCTCGGTGATGATCCGGCCCGAGCTGGCCAGCTCCCCGTCGGGGAAGACGTAGCGGTCGATGAACGCCCCGGTCTCGGCCCGGGCGTTGCTGTCCGGCCGGGTGATGCAGTGGTTCAGCAGCCGGCCACCGGGTCGCAGCCGCGACCGCAGGAAGGAGAAGTACGCGCCGTAGTTGCGCACCCCGATGTGCTCGGTCAGGCCGATCGAGCTGACCGCGTCGAAGCCGCCCTCGGCGATGTCGCGATAGTCGCCGAACCGCACCTCGGCCCGGTCGGCCAGGCCCTCCCGGGCGATCGCCTCGCGCGCCCAGTCGGCCTGGTTGCGCGAGAGGGTCACCCCGACGGCCGTGACCCCGTACTCGCGGGCGGCGTGGCGGACCATCCCGCCCCAGCCCGAGCCGACGTCGAGCAGCCGCATCCCCGGCTCCAGGCCCAGCTTGCGACAGACCAGGTCGTACTTCTCGGCCTGCGCCTGCTCGAGACTCGCGTCCTCGTGCGGGAACACCGCGCAGGTGTAGGTCATCGACGGCCCGAGCACCATCTCGTAGAACCGGTTGGAGACGTCGTAGTGGTGGCTGATCGCGACCGCGTCGCGCTCGCGCGAGTGCCGCATGCCCTCGAGCAGTCGCCGCCAGCGCGGCAGGTGCTCCTCGGGTGGGGGCGGCGGCGGCTTGAGGTGGTTCAGGCCGATGCTGCGCACGATGCGGACCAGCTCCGCCGGTGGCGGCATCTTGAAGCTCAGCCTGCTCATCAGCACGCGCATCGCGTCGTAGGGGTCACCGGGATGGGCGCCCTCGATCTCGAGGTCCCCGGAGACGTAGGCCCGGGCCATGCCGAGGTCGCCCGGTGCGGTGAGGATGTAGGACAGCCCGCGCTCGTTGCGCAGGTGCAGGGCGACCGGTGCGTCCGGCGGGCCCGCGGTGCTGCCGTCGTAGGCCGTGAACCGGAACGGCACCCCGTCCGGCATCAGCCGGGTGATCGCCTCACCGATGGTCACGGTCAGGTCGCTGGCTGTCGTCGTCATCGCCGGCCCACCGCCTTCTCGTACAGTCCCGTCAGTCGATTACGAGGATCGTAGTCCGCTTTGACCCTCGCCAGGTTGGCGCCGCCGTAGAGCCGGTCGAAGGTGGCCCGGTCGTAGTAGGCGTCGGAGTACAGCGACTTGTGCCCACCCAGCTCGGTGACCTGCTGCTCGATCGACCGGTTGAGGTCACCGTCGGCGGCGCCCGGCGCCATCGGCACGGTCCCCCAGAAGCCCACGTTGACGTAGGTCGTCCCCGAGTCGAGGGGGTACGACGGCCAGGCTCGCTCGCTGCCGGCGCCGGCGGGCTGCCTGAGCCGCAGCGGGCACAGCCACACCGGCCGCATCCCGATGTGTGCGTCGAACCAGCGCAGGAACTCCGGCGTCCGGGCGACCGGGACCTCGACGTCCTGGATCACGCGCTCCCGAGCGGGCAACCCACGCCGGCCCTCGATGCGGCTCATCACCCGGTAGCGGTTCTCGAGCCCGACCAGGCGGTGGTACACGTCGCTGCGGCGCAGCCGGCGCGGCCACACCCGGCGCACGAGCGGATGCTGCGCGCCGAAGGCCCGCGAGCACCAGAACCAGTCGGTGTCCCAGCGCCACAGGTAGTCGTGCATGGTCAGCACGTCGTGCCCGCGCTCCTGGATCGAGCGGTAGTAGATCCTCTGGCCGGTGTAGTCGGACGGCTGACCGGCCGGTGCCTCGACGCGCCAGGTGGCCAGGGTCAGGTAGGCCTCCCCGGGCTCGAAGACCACGCCGTCGAGCCCCTCGACCCGGGTCCCCTCCCAGGCCCGGTCCGCGACGATCCGTTCGACGGCGGCCGCGAGCTCGTCGAGGTCGTCGAACGCGACGTGCCGCAGGTCGACGTACCCCGGCACCGGCTCGAGCTCGATCCGGATCCTGGTGGCGTAGCCGAGGCTGCCGTAGGAGTTGGGAAACGCGGCGAACAGGTCCGCGGCCGGCCCGTCGGGGGTGGCGGTGACGATCCGCCCGTCGCCGGTGAGCACGTCCATCTCGAGCACCGACTCGTGGGGCAGGCCGTTGCGGAACGACGTCGCCTCGATGCCGAGCCCGGTGACCGCTCCGCCGAGGGTGATCGTGCGCAGCTGAGGCACCACCAGCGGGATGAGTCCGTGGGCGAGGGTCACGTCCACCAGGTCCTCGTAGGTGCACATGCCCTGCACGTCGGCGGTGCGCGCGGCCGGGTCGATCGCGACCACGCCGTCGAGCCCGGACACGTCGAGCCCCTGCGCCACTACCGACGAGCGGTGCCGGAAGAGGTTGGAGGTGCGCTTGGCTAGGCGGACGGGCGCGTCGTCGGGGATCGCGTCGTACGACGCGCGGAGGCGTCGCACCGCAGCAGCGTGTGCGTCCGGGCCGACCACCCGGACCGGTCCTGTCGCGCCGGCCACCTGGCTCATCCGGCCAACCTAGCGAGCATCGGCGCTCGGCGCGACGAGGTCGCCCACGACCTACCGCGAGATCCGCCGCAGCGCGACGAAGACCTCGGGGCCGTCGGTGGTGTCGCGAGGGACCAGCTCCGTCGCGTCGGACACGAAGGCCAGTGCCGAGCCGTCGCGGTCGGCGTCGACGCCGAAGGTGCTCCCGTCCACCCGCTCCTCGGCGTACCCCTCGGTGACCAGGGAGAGTGCATCGGTGCGCAGGTCGCGGACATAGAGGTCCCAGCCGGGGTTGCGGTCGCGTGGCGTGAGCCGGCCAGCCGCCACGAACGCGACGTAGCGCCCGTTGCCCGACATCGCGGTGGGCCTCGCCGGGTCGGGCGCCGCTCCGGCCGCGAGCACCCTGCCGTCGGACGTGCTCGAGACGACTCGGGCGACACCACTGGGGCGGTCCCACACCCAGATGTTCGTCGTCGAGCCCTCCCGGGAGGTGCCCTCGAAGACCTGTACCGCGACCCGGCGGCCGTCGCCGGACATGGAGGGCATCACCACGGCCGTGCGCGAGCTGCGTCCCTCGCCGACGTCGACCCGGCGGACGACGCCGGTGGCGCGGTCCACGACGAAGACGTCGGAGGACTCGTCCGTGTCGTCAGGTGTCAGCGCAGCGGTGGAGGTCACCGCCACGAACCGGCCACGGGCCGACAGCTGCGGTCCGGACGTGTAGCCCGTGACAGTGCCGGCGACCCGTTCGGTCGTGCCCGTCCTGCGGTCCCGGAGGAAGACCACACTCACCGAGCCCACGTCGCGGCGGACCCGGTGGGCGGAGAACGCGACGTACCTGCCGTGCACGGACACCGCCGGGGCCAGCTGGTCGCCGCGGGACCACGGCGCGGGGACCTCGACGGACACCAGTCGCGTCACGCCCGTGCGGCGGTCACGGAGGTAGACGTCGGGGCGACGGTCCCGGTCGGCCCGGACGAGGTTCGTGGCCCGCGAGGCGAAGACGACGAAGCGGCCGTCCCCGGAGATCGCGGGCGCGAAGCTGCTGCCGTCGGCCTGCCGGCCGGACGGCCCGACGGAGATCCGGCGGGTCCGGTTCGTCCGCCGGTCATGGACGAAGACGTCGGCCACCCCGTTGTCGTCGCCGGCCACGAGGTGCTCGGCGGAGGAGGAGAACGCCACGAACCGGCCGTCGTCGGAGATCGAGGGGACGCGGTAGGCGGCCTGGTCGTCGTCCGGGGCGGACGCAGGAGTGCCGTCGGTGGCGACGGAGACCCGATGCACCCGCCAGGACACCTCCGTGGCGTCACCCCGACCGGTGGCCGCGCCGGCAGCCGCACCGGCAGCCGCACCGGCGGGCGGGCCCGGGACGGTGGCCAGGGCTGCGACCAGGGCGGCGGCCAGGGCGAGGCTCGAAGCAGCGGTGCGACGAGATGCAGTGTGCATGCGAGCTCCCCCCGTTGACGGCTGGGGTCAGCATGATCCCGGGGCGCCACCCCCGCAAGGGGTTTCCCTGGAGGGCTGGACCTCAGGTGGTCAAGGTCTCCTGCACCGTGCCGTCCGGGGTGCCGACCAGCACGGTGACGCCGGCCCCGGCGAGGTCGCGTACGGCGGCGAGGTCGGTGTCCGCGACGGCCGGGGGGTCGGCCAGCACGGCGACGGCCTCGAGGCCCGGGGCCCCGCTGGAGACCGCCATCGCGACCGCAACCTGCACCGCGGTGAGCCGGAGCGAGGCCAGCTCGACGCTGGCGGCGGCGTAGGTCCGCCCGTCGGTGTCCCGGAGGCATGCCCCTTGCGCAGCTCCGGTGCGGGCTCGGGTGGAGCGGGCCAGGGTGAGGATCTTCTTGTCCTCCG
Source organism: Nocardioides pakistanensis (assembly GCF_054781215.1). Lineage (NCBI taxonomy): Bacteria > Bacillati > Actinomycetota > Actinomycetes > Propionibacteriales > Nocardioidaceae > Nocardioides > Nocardioides pakistanensis. The sequence goes on from NZ_BAAGUV010000034.1 coordinate 188,226, forward strand.
GATCGCTGATCTCGATCATGCCTCGTCCTTCAGCCGGCCTGGGTGTCGGTGAGCTCGGCCTCGGACCGCTCGCCCGGTGTCTCCACGCGCGTGATCAGCACGGTGCCGATCCGGTTGCGGCGCCCCGTCGGGGCCTCGGCCTCGAAGCGCAGACCCTCCACCTCGACGACCGAGCCCGGGATCGGCACCCGGCCGAGGTACTTGGCCATGAGTCCACCCACGGTGTCCACGTCGTCGTCGTCGATCGGGACCCCGCAGAGGTCGTCGAGGTCGTCGACGGGGTAGCGCGAGCTGACCCGGGTGGCGCCGTTGGCCAGACGCTCGACGTCGACCCGCGCCTCGTCGTACTCGTCGGTGATCTCACCGACGATCTCCTCCAGGACGTCCTCGATCGTGACCAGCCCGGCCGTGCCGCCGTACTCGTCGACGACGACCGCCACGTGCTTGCGCTGGGCCTGCATCTCGCGCAGGAGCTCGTCGACCGGCTTGGAGTCGGGGACGTAGAGCACCGGACGCATCACCGAGTCGACCTTCTCGGTCTGCTCGGCCTCGTGGCGGTCGAAGACCCGCTTGGTGATGTCCTTGAGGTAGGCGAAGCCGACGATGTCGTCGAGGTTCTCCCCGATCACCGGGATCCGGGAGTAGCCGCTGCGCAGGGCCAGCGACATCGCCTGCCGCAGGGTCTTGGTGCGCTCGATGAACACGACATCGGTCCGCGGGACCATCACCTCGCGCACGATCGTGTCGCCGAGCTCGAAGACCGAGTGGATCATCTCCCGCTCACCTGACTCGATCACGCTGCTGGCCTCGGCCAGGTCCACGAGCTCGCGGAGCTCGGCCTCGGAGGCGAACGGGCCCTCGCTGAACCCACGGCCGGGGGTGATCGCGTTGCCGACCAGGATCAGCAGCTGCGCGACGGGACCGAACACCTTCGTGAAGCCGATCAGCGGGCCGGCCGAGAGCAGCGCGACTCGCTCGGAGTGCTGGCGCCCGACCGTGCGCGGGGCGACGCCGACGACGACGAAGGACACGGCGACCATCACGAGCACCGTGACGGTCACCGCCCACCACCGGCCGACGACCTGTTCGGAGACGGGGTCGCGGGAGACCATCAGGTCGGTCATCACGACGGAGGCGAGGACGATGGCGCCGATCTCGCTGAGCAGCCGGAGGAACAGCGCGGTGTTCATGTAGCGCGCCGGGTCCTCGACGACGGTCAGCAGCCGCTTCGCGCCGGGCTTGCCCTCGTGGGCGATCTCCTCGGCCCGCACCTTCGAGAACGACGAGAGCGCCGCCTCCGCGCTGCTGAACAGGCCGGCGATCACGACCAGGACGGCCACCAGCACCAACAGCCAGATGTGGACCGCGGTCACGGCTCGACGTCCTCCTGGGCCAGGCCGGCCGGCTCGTCACCGGGCAGCACCTCACCGGTCCGGGCCCCCTGCCACTCGGCGAGCAGCCGCGCCTGGAGCCCGAACATCTCGCGATGCTCCTCGGGCTCGGCGTGGTCGTAGCCGAGCAGGTGCAAGATCCCGTGGACGGTGAGCAGGTCGACCTCGTCGGCGGTGCCGTAGCCGGACTGGCCCTTGGCCCGGGCCTCGGCCGCCTGACGCTCGGCCACCGCGGGACACACCACCAGGTCACCGAGGACGCCCTCCTCGGGCTCCTCGTCGAGCAGGCCGGGCCGCAGCTCGTCCATCGGGAAGGCGAGCACGTCGGTCGGCCCCTGCTTCTCCATCCACTGCTCGTTGAGCTCGGCGATGGTCGCCTCGTCGACGAGCTTGATGCACAGCTCGGCCTGCGGGTGCACCCGCATCCGGTCCATCACGAACCGCGAGAGCCGGGAGAGCTCCTCGACGTCGATCGCGTCACCGGACTCGTTGAGGATCTCGATGCTCATGACACCCCTCGGGGATGGTGACTGTCGGAGGTGCTCACGCAGGACCCCTGCGCGGCCCGGGGCGCCGTCCCTCGGCGGGCTCGGCGTTCTCACGGCGGGCCTCGAACTCGTCGTACGCCGCCACGATGTGGCCGACGAGGCGGTGCCGGACCACGTCGTGGGAGGTGAGCCGGTTGAAGTGGACGTCCTCGATGCCGGTGAGGATCTCCTCGACCACGCGCAGGCCGCTCTTCATGCCACCGGGAAGGTCGACCTGCGTGACGTCGCCGGTGACCACCATCTTCGAGCCGAACCCGAGCCGGGTGAGGAACATCTTCATCTGCTCCGGCGAGGTGTTCTGCGCCTCGTCGAGGATGATGAACGCGTCGTTGAGCGTGCGGCCGCGCATGTAGGCCAGCGGCGCGACCTCGATCGTGCCGGCGGCGAGGAGCTTGGGGATCGTCTCCGGGTCGAGCATGTCGTGCAGGGCGTCGTACAACGGACGCAGGTAGGGGTCGATCTTCTCGCTGAGCGTGCCGGGCAGGAACCCGAGCCGCTCCCCCGCCTCGACGGCCGGCCGGGTGAGGATGATCCGGTTGACGTTCTTGGACTGCAGCGCCTGCACGGCCTTCGCCATCGCGAGGTAGGTCTTGCCCGTGCCGGCCGGGCCGATCCCGAACACGATCGTGTGCTTGTCGATCGCCTCGACGTACTTCTTCTGGTTCAGCGTCTTGGGCCGGATCGTGCGGCCGCGGTTGCTGAGGATGTTGAGGCTGAGGACGTCGGCGGGACGTTCCTTGGTCTCCGCGCGCAGCATCGAGATCGCCCGCTCGACGGTCTCGGTGGTCAGGCCCTGGCCGGTGCGGATGATCGTGACCAGCTCGTCCATGAGCCGCTCGGCGAGGGCCACCTCGGCGGACTCCCCGCGCAGCGTGATCTGGTTGCCACGGACGTGGACGTCGGCCTTGAACGCCTTCTCGATCAGCGCCAGGTGCTCGTCGCCGGGGCCGAGGAGGGCCACCATGGGGATGCTCGCCGGCACGGTGATGGTGTGCTGAGGACTGTCGGTGTCTGTCATCGAACGGCCTGGCGGCCGACCTCCACGGGTGAGTCAGTAGGACAAGGTGCTGCCCTCCCATGCTACGGGAGGCGCGGGGATGCTGCCCGTCCTCGGCGGCGGGCTCCTACAGTGGGCCCATGCGGGAGTACGACGCCACCCCCGACCCGCTCGACGACGGACCGGTCGAGCCGATCGCACCCGAGGACTTCCTCGGGCCGAGCGGGATCCCCCTCGACGCACGCCTGATGGGGTTCGACCGCAACACCGAGGAGGGCGCGCTGATCGCGCTGGCCGGTTCGCTGGACCCGGCGAAGATCTCTCACAAGCTGGTGGCGTGGGTGCTCCTGCTGGCCTCCACCCTCCCGCTGCTCCTCGGTGTGGCCCGCTCGCTGCCCTGACCGCACCCGCCGGCCCTGGCGCCCGTCTCAGCGGAACGCGGGCTGGCCGGTGAGCGCCTGGCCGATCACCAGCTGGTGCACCTCGGAGGTGCCTTCGTAGGTGAGCACCGACTCGAGGTTGTTGGCGTGCCTCATGATCGGGTACTCGAGCGTGATCCCGGCCGCCCCGAGCAGCGTCCGCGACTCCCGCGCGATCGCGATCGCCTCCCGCACGTTGTTGAGCTTGCCCAGGCTCACCTGCTCCGGGCGGAGCGTGCCGGCGTCCTTGAGCGCGCCGAGGTGCAGCGCAAGCAGCATCCCCTTGCCGAGCTCCAGCGTCATGTCGGCGAGCTTGGCCTGGGTGAGCTGGTAGCCGGCCAGGGACTTGTCGAAGATCTCCCGCTCGCGGCTGTAGGCGATCGCGGTCTCCAGGCAGTCGCGCGCCGCCCCGAGGGCACCGAAGACGATCCCGTACCTGGCCTCGTTGAGGCACGACAGCGGGCCGGAGAGCCCGGCGGCCCCCGGGAGCATCGCCGAGGCCGGAAGCCGCACGTCGTCGAGGACCAGCTCGGAGGTCACCGACGCCCGCAGCGACATCTTCTTCTTGATCTCGGGCGCCGAGAACCCCGGGGTGTCGGTGGGTACGACGAACCCGCGGATCCGGCCCTCCTCGTCGTCGACCCTGGCCCAGACGACGGCGACGTCGGCGACCGAGCCGTTGGTGATCCACATCTTGTTGCCCGACAGCACCCAGTCGTCTCCGTCACGGCGGGCACGCGTGCGCATCCCGGCCGGATTGGAGCCGAAGTCGGGCTCGGTCAGCCCGAAGCAACCGATCGCCTCGCCGGCGGCCATCCTCGGCAGCCACTCCTGCTTCTGCTCCTCCGAGCCGTGCTTCCAGATCGCGAACATCGCCAGCGAGCCCTGCACCGACACCAGGCTGCGCAGCCCCGAGTCGCCGGCCTCGAGCTCCATGCACGCCAGGCCGTACGCCGTTGCCGTCGTACCGGCGCAGCCGTAGCCCTCGAGGTGCATGCCGAGCACCCCGAGCGTGCCCAGCTCCTTGGCGAGCTCTCGGACCGGCATCGATCCGGCTTCGTACCAGTCGGCGATCTCGGGACGCACCCGGTCGTCCACGAAGCGCCGCACGGCGTCGCGGATGGCGAGGCTCTCCTCGTCGACGAGGGCGTCGGTGCCGAACAGGTCCAGCGGGCGCTGCGGGTTCTTGGTGGCCATCGGACTGCCTTCCGGGGTCTTCGTCGGGTCGGGTTGCTCAGAGGAACGCGCTGACACCGGTCTCCGCGCGACCGATCAGGAGCTTCTGGATCTGGCTGGTGCCTTCGTACAAGGTCATCACACGCGCGTCGCGCATGTACTTCTGCACCGGGTACTCGTCGATGTAGCCGTAGCCGCCGAACGCCTGGATCGCGAGGTTGGCGGCGCGGACCGCCGCCTCGGAGGCGAACAGCTTGGCCTTCGACGCCTCGACCCCGAACCGCTCGCCACGTTCGATCAGGTCCGCGGCCCGCCAGGTGAGCAGCCGTGCGGCGTCCGCGTCCACGGAGATGTCGGCGATCATGTCCTGGATCAGCTGGAAGGACGCGAGCTGGCGGCCGAACTGCCGCCGCTGCTTGGCGTAGTCCACGACCGTCTCCAGGCAGCCCTGGACGATGCCCGTGCACCCGGCGGCGACCGAGACCCGGCCCTTGTCGAGGGAGTACATCGCGATCTTGAAGCCTTCCCCCTCCTCGCCGAGCATCGCCGAGGCAGGGACCCGGACCCCGTCGAAGGACAGCTCGGCGGTGGCCTGGCCGCGCAGCCCCAGCTTTCCCTTGATCTCGCGACGCTCGAAGCCCGGGGTGTCGGTCGGCACCAGGAACGCGGAGACGCCCTTGGGTCCGGGCCCACCGGTGCGCGCGAAGACCAGGCACACGTCCGCCCAGGTGCCGTTGGTGATGAAGATCTTCGAACCGTCGATGACCCAGTCGGCCCCCTCGCGCACGGCTCGGGTCTTCAGGTTCCCCGCGTCGGAGCCGGTGTCGGGCTCGGTCAGGCCGAAGCAGCCGAGCTTGGTGCCGGTGGCGATGCCGGGCAGCCACTCCTGCTTCTGCTCCTCGGTGCCGTGGGACAGGATCACCTTGCCGACCAGGCCCATCGACACCGACACGATGCCCCGCACCGAGGAGTCGGCACGGCCGAGCTCCTCCATCCCGATGCAGTAGGTGATGTAGTCGCCGCCCAGCCCGCCGTACTCCTCGGGGATGGTGAGCCCGAAGAACCCGATCTCGCCCAGCCGCGGGATGATCGCGGTGTCCACGGACTCCGCCCTGTCCCACTCGGCTCGGTGCGGCACGACCTCGTGGTCGAGGAAGTCACGGGCGAGCTCCTTGAAGCTCCGCTGCTCCTCGGTCAGGGCCAGGTCCATCAGTCGCCTCCGGAGTTGATCTGGTCGCGCAGCTCGGACGTGCGCATCCTGCCACCGACACGAGCGTCGCGCCCCGCGGCACCGCGACGGGACGCGGTCGCTGGTCAGCGTGTCCGGCGCTCGGGAGGGCCGGACCCGGTCCTCACGCCCGCCCTGGACGCCTCTTGGCCGCTCCACGGCGGACGCGCGACCATGGGCCGATGGGACCAGAGACCAGGCGGCGTCGCTCCGCGCTCTCCGGATACGTGGAGTCGCTGCGTCACTACGACATCGAGGGCTACCCGGCCGGCGCCCACGTCGGTCTGCCCTCCGCCACGGTGATGCTGGTGCTCCCCGTGGGCGACGCGCTCGAGCTGTCGATGCCGCAGCCGGTCCGTCAGCGGCTGACCCTGTGCCTCGCGGGTCTCCACGCAGGGCCGGCGACCATCCACCACGACGGCACCCAACGCGGGATCCAGCTCGCGTTGTCCCCGCTCCGTCTCGCGAAGCTGCTCGGCGTGCCCGCGGGCGAGCTCGCCGGTCGGGCTGTCGAGCTCGGTGACGTGGTCGGCGATCGTGCCGCGGCCTGGCTGTCCGAGCGCCTCCACGCCGAGCAGCGGTGGCCGGACAGATGCCGCGTGGTGGAGGAGACGCTGCTCGGTGGGCTCGGTCGTCACGAGCGCCGTCGCGACGTACGCCCGGAGGTGGAGCGGGCGTGGACCCGCCTGGCCGTCTCCGGCGGCACCACCAGGATTCGGGACGTCGCCGCCGAGGTGGGCTGGTCGACGCGGCACCTCGAGCAGGAGTTCACCGCGGCGGTGGGGCTCGCGCCCAAGACCGTCGCCCGGATCATCCGCTTCGAGCGCTCGGCCGCCCTTGTCGCGACCGGGGAGCGGCCGGGTGTCGTGGCGGCACGGTGCGGCTACGCCGACCAGGCCCACCTGACCCGGGAGTGGCAGCGGCTCGCCGGCACCACCCCAGGTCGGTGGCTGCGCGAGGACGTCCTCGCAAACGTTCAAGACAGCAGCCGGACCGGCCCGGAGGATCGGCAGCATGACGACCACACGAACTGACCACAGCATCTGGCCCGGCCTCACCTACGACGACGCGATCGCTGCTCGCGCGTGGCTGTCGGCGCTCGGGTTCACCGAAGGAGTGCTCGTCCGTTCCGCGGACGGAACCATGGTCGAGCACAGCGAGATGATCTGGCCGGAAGGAGGCCGCGTGATGGTCTCCAGCCGGGACCGGAGCGACCCGACCTTCGCCGTCCCCCGCGGCGCAGGATCGGTCTACGTCGTCGTGGACGATCCCGACGCGGTCTACGCACGGGCGAAGGACCTGGGTGCCGAGGTGGTCCGCGAGCTCGAGGACACCGACTACGGTTCTCGCGGGTTCAGCGTCGCCGACCCGGAGGGGAACCGGTGGAGCTTCGGCACCTACGCCGGTGCCGACTAGCTGTACCCGGCCGGCCCGCACTCAGCCGGGTGGCCAGCCCATCGAGCGACCGCCGAGGACGTGCCCGTGCACGTGGGGCACCGACTGGCTGGCATCGGGGCCGGTGTTGAAGACCAGCCGGTAACCGCCGACGAGGCCCTCCTGCTCGGCAACGGCCCCCATCGCCCTGAGCAGGTCGACTGCCGTCTCGGGCTCCGCGGAGGCGAGGCTGACGGCGTTCTCGTGGTGGTTGCGCGAGACCACCAGCACGTGCGTGGGCGCCTGCGGCTCGATGTCGCGGAAGGCGACCGTGGTCTCCGTCTCGTGCACGATGTCGCCGGGGATCTCCCCCGCCACGATCTTGCAGAACAGGCAGTCCGCGTCTCGTTGTGCGCTCATGAGCACCACCCTAGCGACGTGCCTCAGGCCAGCGTCTGGGTCAGCTCGTTGCGGTCACCGGCCAGCACGACCCGCCCGAGCGCGCCGTTCACCAGCGGCAGGTACGGCGGCACGTGGCCGCACTCGACGTCGGCGATGATCGGCACGCCGAGCCCACCGAGGGCGTCGAGCACCGCCTCGTCCTGGGTCAGCGTGGCCGCGTCCGGGGCGCTGGTGCGCCCGACGAGGATCGCGTTGGCGGCGTCGAAGAAGCCGGCCAGCCGCATCCCGTGCAGGTTGCGGCAGATCTCCAGGGCGTTGTCGTCCGACGCCTCCACGTAGACCAACAGGCCCTCGGGCGCGTGGTCGTGCGCCCAGTGGGTCACGTCGCCGTACGGCGTGCCCGCGAGGTTCGACACGGTCTCGATGCAGCCGCCGATCAGCCGGCCCTCGACGGTGACGTCGCCGGGACCGTCCAGCCGCCGCCACCGGCCGGTGCCGTCGAGGGTGAGGTCGACCACCTCGGGATGGGCCCGGTAGTCGACCCAGCCGGTGCTGCGGTGCCGTCCCGGCGGCGCCTGGGTGAACGACGCCCCGGCCTGCTGCCTGACGATGTCGAGCCAGCCGAGCAGCCCGGCGGGCGTCCGGTAGGGCGTGTCCATCAGGTTGTTGCCGTGCAGCGTCGCCACCCCGGTCAGCACCGTGAGCGGGGTCAGGATCGTGGAGATGTCGGAGAACCCGACCAGCCAGGTCGGCTCGGCGCCCCGGAGCGCATCCCAGTCCAGCAGCGGGAGGACGTCGATCGCGGTCTCCCCACCCCACGGCGGCACCACCGCGCGGATCGCGGGGTCGAGCAGCATGTTCATCAGCTCGGCCGCGCGGTCGGCCGCCGGCGCGCTGACGTGGCTCGAGCCGTCCATGCAGTCGCCGACCCGGACGAAGTAGCCGGCATCCTCGACCGTGCGCACGGCCAGGTCGAGACGTGCCCGGAGGCTGTCGTCGACACCGCTGGAGGTCGCGGTCACCCCGACGGTGTCGCCGGGCCGGAGTGGGGCGGGATAGCGCACGGACATGGCGAGGATCGTGGCACACCGGCGTGTGAACCACCGGAGGGAGCACCGCGTGGAACTACCGTGACCCTGACCGCGACCCTGTCCGTCAGGAGGACCATGAGCGCCGCGCCCCGGTGGGACGCCGACGCGGCGGTGGACGAGCTGTACGCCGCTCACTACCGCCGGCTGGTGCGACTCTCGGTCCTCCTGGTCCGCGACGTCGAGACCGCCGAGGAGGTCGTGCAGGACGCTTTCGTCGCGATGCACGGCCGGTGGCACACGCTCCGCGAGCCCGACAAGGCGCTGGCCTACCTGCGCCAGGCGGTGGTGAACCGCTCCCGGTCGGTGCTGCGTCGTCGGGGTGTCGCAGCACGCCACACCCCGCCCGTCGTACCGGACCACCCCGGCGCCGACCACGACGCGCTCGCCGCGGAACGGCGTCGCGAGGTCCTCGAGGCGCTTCGCGCGCTGCCGACCCGTCAGCGCGAGGTGCTCGCCCTGCGCTACTACCTCGACCTGTCCGAGGCGCAGATCGCCGACACGCTCGGGATCAGCCGCGGCGCGGTCAAGAGCCACGCGTCCCGTGGGGCTGCGGCACTCAGGCAGCTGCTCGAGGAGGTCCGGTGAACGACCAGCCCACCCCCCTGAACGGCCCCGACCCCGACGCCGAGCAGCTTCGCCGGCTGCTCTCGGACGCGGTCGACGACATCGAGCCCCGCGAGGCGCTCGGCACCATCCACGCCCGAACGAGAGTGAGTCCCATGAACAGCAAGCGGTCCTGGATCCTCGGCGCGGCCGCGGCCGTGGTCGCCACCGCAGCCACGGTCACCGCGGTGGTCGTGCTCAGCGACGGTACGACGGGCGACGGCGACGCCGTGGGCCCGGCCGCCTCGGCCACGCCCACACCCGAGCCCACGCCGACCCCCACCGAGGCGACCCCCACCCCGACGCCGGCAACCGAGGCGGTGCCGGTCTACTACGTCGGCGAGACCAGCCACGGCACCCGGCTGTTCCGGGAGTTCCACCGCGTGGAGACCGGGGGCAACCCCCTGGCCGCAGCGCTCTCCGAGGCGGTAGGCACCCCACCCGACGACCCCGACTACCGCACGGGCTGGCCCGAGGGCACGGTGGTGAACGGGGCCGGCTTCGACGGGGTCGGCGCCGACGGTGAGGTCTGGATCCGGGTCCACAACGACAGCACCGACCTGCACGACCGTCCGGCGGGAATGAGCGCGGAGCAGGCACAGATGGCGGTCGAGCAGCTGATCTACACGGCGCAGGCCGTGGTTCAGGACCGCGTTCCGGTCCAGATCCTGCTCGGTCCGGAGTCCGAGGATCTCCCGGAGAGCCGCACCGACACGCTGCTCGGTGTCCCGGTCTCCGAGCCGCTGGCCGAGGGCGACGAGATGGACGTCCTGGCGCAGGTGTGGATCATCGACCCGGCGGAGAACGCCGAGGTCACCGCCCCGTTCAAGGTCTCCGGACTCGCGGCGGCGTTCGAGGCCAACGTGCTCTGGGAGCTGCGCCAGGGCGACACCGTCGTGGCCGAGGGCTTCACTACGACCGAGGAGTGCTGCAAGATGGCGCCGTACTCGTTCCGGGTGAAGGACGTGCCCCCGGGTGAGTACACCCTCGTCGTGAGCGACACCGACCCGTCCGCCGGCGAGGGACCCGCACCGTGGGAGGACACGAAGCAGATCACGGTCCTTCCCTGACCGACCCCGGGTCGGTCGCGGCGCCCGGTGGCCGCGACCGGCCCGGTTCTCTGCTCCCGCCCCGGCGCGAGATCCCCGAGGCCGGTCAGTTGAACAGGCAGGTCGGGGCTGTCAGCCGACGATCACGCTCAACGCCTGGGCGGCGACGACCGATCTGCCTGTCCGTCTGACAGCGTGGTCGCCTCGGACGAACCCAGTCAGCGCCAGCGCGGGGTGCGCGACAGCAGCGCCGCGGCCGCCGCGACCCCGGCCGTGGAGGTGCGCAGCACCGACGATCCCAGCCGCAGCGGCCGCGCGCCGGCCTCGGCGAACGCGGCCAGCTCCTCGTCGCTGATCCCGCCCTCGGGCCCGACCACCACGACCACGTCCCCGTGGTCGGGCACGTCGAGCGCCGCGAGCGGCTCACTGCCCCCCTCATGGAGTACGGCGGCCAGCGCGGCGTCGCGCAGCAGGGCGACCACCTCCGGCGTCGTCGCCATCGCGGCGACCTCGGGGAACCAGGCACGACGCGACTGCTTCGCGGCCTCGCGGGCGGTGCTGCGCCACTTGGCCAGCGACTTCGCCGCCCGCTCGCCCCGCCACACCGCGACCGACCGCGACGCGGCCCACGGCACGACCACGTCGACGCCGACCTCGGTGAGCATCTCGACGGCGAGCTCGCCCCGGTCGCCCTTGGGGATCGCCTGGACCACCACGAGCCGCGGTGTCTCGGCGGGGTGCCGGTGGACCTCGGTGACGGTGCCGCTCAGCGTGGTCTTGCCGGTGGCCGCGACGTCGACCACGACCGTCGTACCAGCGCCGTCGCTGAGCGCGACCTGCTCCCCCACGCGGATCCGGCGCACCACCACCGCGTGCCGCGCCTCGTCGCCGCCCAGCTCCACGGGGTCCCCGACCGCGAGGCCGGCCAGCTCGGGGCGGTGGAAGACCGGCAGGCTCATCGGGGGTTGAACGCGCTCCGCAGCTTGTCGAACACCGACCGGTGCGTGGCCTGCACCTGGCCGTCGGGCGACTCCTCGCCACGGATCGCCGCGAGCTCACGCAGCAGCTCTTCCTGGCGCTCGTCGAGCCGGGTCGGGGTCTCCACGACCACACGCGCGACCAGGTCGCCGCGCCCGACGCCGCGCAGGTTCGGCACGCCGCGCCCGTTGAGCACGATCTCCGAGCCGGACTGCGTGCCGGGGCGGATGTCGATCTCCAGGCTGGTCTCGAGCTCGCTGTCGCTGCCGGAGTCGGCGAGGTCGGCGAGGTCGGCCTCGAGCGTCGGCAGCTCCAGCGTGGTGCCGAGCGCGGCGGCGGTCATCGGGACGGTGACCGTGCAGAGCAGGTCGTTGCCGTGGCGGGTGAAGACCTTGTGCTCGGCGACCTGGATCTCGACGTACAGGTCGCCGGCCGGCCCGCCACCGGGACCCACCTCGCCCTGCCCGGACAGCTGGACCCGGGTGCCGGTGTCGACGCCGGCGGGGATCTTCACGTTGAGGGTGCGCCGCGAGCGGACCCGGCCGTCGCCGGAGCACTCCCGGCAGGGCTCGGGGATGATCGTGCCGTAGCCGCGGCAAGCCGCGCACGGGCGCATGGTGCGGATCTCGCCGAGGAAGGACCGCTGCACCTGGTGCACCTCGCCCCGGCCGTGGCAGGTCTGGCAGGTGACCGGCTCCGAGCCGGGGGCGGCGCCCGAGCCGGAGCAGACCGTGCACAGCACGGCCGTGTCGACCTTGAGCTCGTGGGTGCTGCCGAACGCGGCCTCGGCGAGGTCGACCTCCAGCCGGATCAGGGCGTCCTGCCCGCGGCGGACCCTGGGACGCGGACCGCGGCCGGCCCCGGCGGCGCCACCACCGGCACCACCGAAGAAGGCGTCCATGATGTCGGTGAACGAGAAGCCCGCACCCTGGCCGAAGCCGCCGGCACCGGCGCCACCGAACGGGTCACCACCGAGGTCGTACATCCGCCGCTTCTCGGGGTCGGAGAGCACCTCGTAGGCCCGGGTGACGTCCTTGAACCGCTCCTGGGTCTCCGGGTCGGGGTTCACGTCAGGGTGCAGCTGACGCGCCAGCCGGCGGTAGGCCTTCTTGATCGCGTCTGCATCGGCGTCGCGGGAGACACCGAGGGTCTCGTAGAGGTCCTGGCTCACAGTGGTTACTCAGCTCATCCTTCGTCGAGAATCTTCGACACGTAGCGGGCCACGGCTCGCACGGTGGCCATCGTGCCGGGGTAGTCCATGCGGGTCGGGCCCACGATGCCCAGCGTCGCGAGAGCCTCCTCGCCGGGTCCGTAGCCGGTGGCCACGACCGAGGCCGACGTCAGCTCCTGGTAGGGCACCTCGTGGCCGATCCGCACCGTCAGCGTCGACGGCGAGGTGGCCTCCCCGAGCAGCTTGAGCAGCACGACGTGCTCCTCGAGCGCCTCGAGCATCGGCTTGATCGAGGCGTCGAAACCGTCCCCGAACCGGGCGAGGTTGGCCGTGCCGCCCACCACGACCCGCTCGTCGGAGCGGTGGTCGGACATCGCCTCGACGAGCGCGGCGGCGACGACCGACACCGGCGGGCGGTCGCCGGCCTCGAACTCCCCGGGCACCGCGCCCACGCGCTCCGCGGCATCGGCCAGCTTCTCCCCCGAGGCGGCACGGTTCAGCGCCGTGCGCACCCGGCCCACGGTCTCCTCGTCGAGCGGTTCGGGCAGCTCGACCACGCGCTGCTCGACACGGCCGGTGCTCAGGATCAGCACCAGCAGCAGGCGGGTGCCGGTCAGCGTGACCAGCTCGACGTGGCGGACCGTGGAGCGCGACAGCGTGGGGTACTGCACGATCGCGACCTGGCGGGTCAGCTGGGCGAGCAGCCGGACGCTGCGTTGGACGACGTCGTCGAGGTCGACCGCGCCCTCGAGCAGCGTGGTGATCGCACGCTTCTCGGCCGCCGACAGGGGCTTGACCTGGCTGAGCCGGTCCACGAAGAGGCGGTAGCCCTTGTCCGTCGGGATCCGGCCGGCGCTCGTGTGCGGCTGCATGATGAAGCCCTCGTCCTCGAGCGCGGCCATGTCGTTGCGCACCGTCGCCGGGGAGACCCCCAGCTGGTGCCGCTCGACCAGTGCCTTGGAGCCGACCGGCTCCTGGGTGGACACGTAGTCCTCGACGATCGCGCGGAGGACGGCGAGCCTGCGGTCCTCGACCATCTCTCGCCTCCTTGCCCGACAGACCGGCGCCGACGCCTCGCCCGAGGCGGTCTGGCACTCACATGCTCCGAGTGCCAATGCTACTAGCCCGCGGTGCGAGCGGCAGAATCGGCGGACGTAGGGTTTCGTCCATGACCGCACCCGAGTCGCACCCCGGCTTCGAGATCGCCCAGGACGCCGGCTTCGTCGAGGTCGCCGACCGGTGCTGGGTGGCGCGGCACCGCCTCGCCGACGTCAACGTCGGGCTCGTCGGCGGCCGCAACGGCCTGGTCGTGATCGACAGCCACTCCTCCGCCGGCACCGCGCGCGGTGTCCTCGACCAGGTCCGCGCTCTAGGCGCCGGCGACGTGGTCGCCGTGGTCAACACCCACGCGCACTGGGACCACGTGCTCGGCAACGCCACTCTCGTGGAGGCGTACGACGGTCCGCCCGTCGTCGCGCACGAGGAGACCGCCGCCGTCCTCCGCGACCACGCACAGGAGCTCCTCGAGGCGGCCGGCCGGCACACCGACGTCACGGGCACCGAGGTGCTCGTGCCGGACCGGACGTTCTCCTCGGCGAAGGTGATCGACCTCGGCGACCGGATCGTCGAGGTCTTCCACCCCGGTCGTGGCCACACCGCCGGCGACGTGGTGGTGCACGTCGGCGACGCGGACGTCGTCTACGCCGGCGACCTGGTCGAGGAGTCCGCCGAGCGCGCCGGCTTCGGCGACGACTGCTTCCCGCTCGACTGGCCGGTCACCCTCGACCTGCTGATCGGGATGCTCGGCTCGGGCACCGTGGTGGTCCCCGGGCACGGGCTGCCGGTCGGCAAGGAGTTCGTGATGCACCAGCGCGCCAGCATCGGCGTGGTGGCCGAGATGATCCGGGACCTGTCGGGTCGCGGCATGAAGCCGGCCGAGATGGGCTCCTCCGCGGAGTGGCCCTATCCGGTCGAGGAGCTTCAGCACGCCTTCGTCCGGGGGGTGGCACACCTCCCCCGCGCCGAGAGACGGTCGCTGCCGCTGCTGTGACGGCCGGCCGGCGCGTCGTACCCCACAGGGGCTCTTCGCGGACGGCGCGTCGCCCTCCGCAACGCCCGCAGCCCACCTAGCGTTGGGGACCATGTCCTTCGATCGATACGGCTCCGACGTGCTCAACACCGACTGGCGCGCACCCAAACGCGGGCGTTCGGTCGAGATCGCAGCCGACAAGGGGCTCGTGGTCGAGGAGGTGACCACCGACTGGTGCGGCGAGATCGTCGCCGTGGACCGTGACCTGATGACGGTCACCCTCGAGGACCGGCGCGGCAAGCGGCGCACCTTCCCGCTCGGGCCGGGCTTCCTCCTCGAGGGCGTCCCGGTGATCCTCACCCCGTCTCTCCGCAAGGGCCCCGGCCAGAAGACGCACACCGCCTCCGGCTCGATCGCCGTGCCCGGCACCAAGGCGCGCGTCGCACGCGCGAGCAGGATCTTCGTCGAGGGCCGCCACGACGCGGAGCTCGTCGAGAAGGTGTGGGGAGACGACCTGCGGATCGAGGGCGTCGTGGTGGAGTACATCGAGGGGGTCGACGACCTCGCCGAGCAGCTCCGCGACTTCCGGCCCGGCCCCGAGCGCAAGGTCGGTGTGCTCGTCGACCACCTCGTCACCGGGTCCAAGGAGAGCCGGATCGCCCAGTCGATCGCCCGGTCCCCGGTCGGCAAGCACGTGCTGATCGTCGGTCACCCGTTCGTCGACATCTGGCAGGCGGTCAAGCCCGACCGGCTCGGGATGAAGCAGTGGCCGGTGATCCCGCGCAACGTCGAGTGGAAGCGCGGCGTGTGCCAGAGCCTCGGCTGGCCGCACCGGGACCAGGCCGACATCGCGCGAGCCTGGAAGCACATCTTGTCGAGAGTTCAGTCGTACGCCGACCTCGAACCCGCCCTCCTCGGTAGGGTCGAAGAGCTGATCGACTTCGTCACCGTCGACTGAGGAGCCACCATGTCCATGCCGCCTCCCCCGCCCGGTCCCGGCGGGAGCTACCAGCCGGGTCCCGGCATGCCCCCGCCCGGGCCTACGTCCGAGGAGCGCACGTGGGCCCTCGCCGCCCACATCGGCAGCCTGGTCGCGGCCTGGTTCGCGATGGGCTTCATCGCGCCGCTGGTGGTGCTTCTGGTCAAGGGCAAGGACTCGCCGTTCGTGCGCCGGCACGCCGTGGAGTCGCTGAACTTCCAGATCTCGCTGCTGATCTACCTGGTGATCAGCGTGATCCTGGCGTTCGTGCTGATCGGGATCTTCCTGCTCATCGCGCTCGGCATCTTCGCCCTCGTCGTGATCATCCTCGCCACGATGGCCGCCTCGAACGGACAGGACTACCGCTACCCGCTCAACATCCGCCTGATCTCCTGACCCACGGACCGGCGCCGCGCGCCGGTCAGGGCAGGAGGGCCCGGACGACCGCGTCGGCCAGCAGCCGTCCCCGCAGCGTGAGCACGACCCGGCCCTGCGCCAGTGCGCCGGGCTCGACCAGGCCGTCCTCGACCTGGGCCGGCAGGGCGCGCCGACCCGCCTCGTCGAGCACGTCGATCGCCAGACCGTCTCGGAGCCGAATCTCCAGCAGCACGCGCTCCACGCGGCGGGTCTCCTCGTCGAGGGTCTCCCGGCCGTGCGCCGGGCTGGCACCTGACCCGATCCGGTCGGCGTAGGCGGCCGGGTGCTTGACGTTCCACCAGCGCACCCCGCCGACGTGGGAGTGGGCGCCGGGACCCACGCCCCACCAGTCCGCGCCGGTCCAGTACAGCTCGTTGTGCCGGCACCGGGTCGCCGGCGAGGTCGACCAGTTGGACACCTCGTACCAGCCGAGCCCGGCCGCCGTGAGCCGCTCCTCCGCAGCGAGGTACTTGTCGGCCAGGTCGTCGTCGTCGGGCATCGGCACTTCGCCCCGACGGATCCGCCTGGCCAGCGCCGTGCCCTCCTCGACGATCAGGGCATAGGCCGAGAGGTGGTCCGGGGCGCACCCGAGCGCACTGTCGAGGGAGGCCTCCCAGTCGGCGAGGCTCTCCCCCGGTGTGCCGTAGATCAGGTCCAGGCTGACCTCGTCGAAGCCGGCCTCGCGCGCCCACGACACCACCTGTGGCACACGGGCCGGGTCGTGGGTCCGGTCGAGCACCTCGAGCACGTGCGGCACCGCGGACTGCATGCCGTACGAGATCCGGTTGATGCCGCCCTCCCGGAGCACGGCAAGGTCCGCGGGCGCGACGCTGTCGGGGTTGGACTCCGTGGTCACCTCAGCGCCCGGCACGAGGCCGAACTCCTCGTCGACCACCGCGACGATCCGTGCCAGGTCCCGCGACGGGAGGAGGGTCGGCGTACCTCCGCCGAAGAAGACGGTGTGCACCGGCAGCTCCGCCGCGCCGAGGACCTTGCGGGCGAGGCGGATCTCCTCGATCGCAGAGTCGGCGTAGGACGAGCGCGACACCCCGCCGCCGAGCTCGGAGGCCGTGTAGGTGTTGAAGTCGCAGTAGCCGCAGCGCACCGAGCAGAACGGGACATGCACGTAGAAGCCGAACGGCCGCGTCCCCGCCGAGGCGAGCGCGGACTCCGGAAGGGCCCCGTCGAGGGGCGCGGGATCGCCGTCGGGCAGGGCGGAGGGCACCGGACAATCCTAGGGAGGACCGCCAACCGGTCCGGCGGGAGACGACGAAGGCGCCGCCCCGGCCGGGACGGCGCCTTCGCGGGCGTTCGCGAGACCGCGGTCACTCGCGGTAGAGCGCGTCGATCTGCTCCTTGTAGTTCTGCTCGACGACCTTGCGCTTGACCTTCATCGACGGGGTCAGCTCCCCGGACTCGACGGTGAGGTCGTGGTCGAGCAGGATCCACTTCTTGATGGTCTCCCAGCGGTTGAGCCGCTTGTTCAGCGTCTCGACGTAGTCCGCAACCATGTCCTTGACCTTCTGCGAGGAGACGATCTCGGCGTACGACGCACCCGCCATCCCGTTGTGCGTGGCCCACTCGGCCATCGCGTCGGGGTCGAGGGTGATCAGCGCGACGCAGTAGTTGCGGTCGTTGCCGTGCACCAGGAACTGGCTGGCGTAGGGGCAGATCGCCTTGAACTGCGACTCGATCGAGGACGGCGCGATGTACTTGCCGCCCGAGGTCTTGAACAGGTCCTTCTTGCGGTCGGTGATCTTGAGGAAGCCGTCGGCGTCGATCTGCCCGATGTCACCGGTGTGGAGCCAGCCGTCCTTGAGGGTCTCGGCGGTCTGCTCGGGCAGGTTGTGGTAGCCGTCCATGACGCCGGGGCCCTTGATCAGGACCTCGCCGTCCTCGGCGATCTTGACCTCGCTGCCGTGGAAGACCAGGCCGACGGTGCCGAACTTGTAGTTCTCCGGACGGTTCACGAACGACCCGGCCGAGGTCTCGGTGAGGCCGTAGCCCTCGAGGATGAGGATGCCGGCGACGTGGAACCACTCAGCGACCTCCTGGTTCAGCGCGGCCGCACCGGAGATGAAGAAGCGGACCCGGCCCCCGAAGCGCTCGCGGATCTTGGCGAACACCAGCTTGTCGAACAGCGCGTGCTGCTTGGCCAGGAGGAACGGCACGGGCTTGCCCTCGAGCTTGAGGGCACGGACCTTCTTGCCGACCTCGAAGGCCTTGTTGAACAGCTTCTCCTTGATGCCGCCCTCAGTCTGCTGCATCGTGATGATCCGGCCGTGGGCCTTCTCGAAGATGCGGGGGGCCGCGCCCATGAAGGTCGGGCGTACGACGGCGAGGTTCTCGATGATCTTGTCGACCCGGCCGTCGACGGCGGTGGCGAAGCCGCAGGCGAGCTGGGTGGAGAGCAGGACCTTGCCGAAGGAGTGAGCCATCGGCAGCCACAGGAACTGCAGGTCGTTCTCGTCGAGGATGCCCTGCGCCTGGATCGCCGCGCCCTCGTAGGTCCACGACGAGTGACGCAGCCGCACGCCCTTGGGCCGGCCGGTGGTGCCGGAGGTGTAGATCAGCGTGGCGAGCGCGTCGGGCTTGGTCTCCGCGACCCGCTTCTCGATGATGGCGGGCTCCTTGGCGAGGTACTCCTCGCCGAGCCGCTCGAGGTCGTCGAGGGTGATCACCCAGTCACCGTCGGGGGCGCCGTCGAAGGTGACGACCTTGGCCAGGTGCGGGAGCTCGGAGCGGTGCATGGTGAGCTTGGCGATCTGCTCGTCGTCCTCGGCGAACACCACGCGGCACTCGGAGTCGGCCAGGATGTAGGCGACGTCCTCGTCGATCGTGGAGGGGTAGACCGTGGTCGTCGCCGCGCCGGCGCACATGATCGACAGGTCGGCCAGGATCCACTCGTAGCGAGTGGCGGCTGCGATGCCGACGCGCTGCTCGGGCTCGATGCCGAGGGAGACCAGGCCCGCCGCCAACCGGGTGACCTTGTCACCGGTCTCCTTCCAGGTCACCGACTCCCACTTGTCGCCCTTCGGGAACCGGTAGGCCTCACGGTTGGGGCTGCTCTCGACCCGGTCGAAGAACTGGCGCCCCACGTTCGCGGGACGGTCCTCGATCCCGCTCAGGTCGTGGCTGACGGTGCTCTGAGACATCGCTCTCCCTGTTCATACCTGCAGCACGCGCATGCGTCGCGCCGGGCAGGGTGTTGACATGTTGCGACACAACGTAGAACACATGGCTACCTAGCGGTAGGTTTCGGCCCGGTTATGGGACCGTTTCGCAACGATTGCCAGCAGGGCTTTACGTTCGGCCGCTCGACGGACCCGGAAACCACCTGGCAGATACAGGCATCCGGGGATCAGTCCTGGACCGCCTTCGCGACGGTCACCATCCTGGTGATCCAGTCCCGCTCCGCCGCGACGAGAGCCCGGTCGCTGCGCACCGCGTCGTCCACGGACCAGTACGCGTTGTGCAGCGCCCGCACCACGACCCAGTCCCGGCTCCGGTGCTCGTCGAGCCCGGCTGCGTCGACCACCGTGTGGAAGCGTCGTCGTACGGCGTCCCGGACCCGACCGGATGCCACCCCCTCCTCCCACCGGTTCCACAGCAGCGGCGCGACCTCGTAGTGCGGGTCGCCCGACATCGGTTTCGGGTCGATGGCCAGCCACGGCTCGCGGTCCGCGGCGAGCACGTTCTCGTAGTGCAGGTCGCCGTGGATCATCGTCCCGACGCTCGCCTCGTCGGTGAGGAACGACGCGGCCAGCGAGACCGCCTGCTCGACGAGCCGACGCGGCATCGGCGCGTCCTTCGGCAGCGCGGCCAGCCCGGAGCTCCAGCGGTCGACGTACGACGACAGAGGCCTCAGCTGCGGAAGAGCGGGCACGTGCAGCCGCCGGTAGAGGCCGGCCACGATCTCGCAGGACTCGAGGTCCCACAGCTCGGTGAGGTCCTCGGGGTGCAGGCGCTCCAGCAGCATCGCACGGCGCCGCGGGTCGGCCCGGAGCAGCAGCGCCGCACCGTTGCCCTGCCACCGCTGGAGCGCCAGGTGCTCGTGCTCGCTCTCGTCGTCGGCGACCGCCACCTTCAGGACGGCCGGTCGGTCGGCGGTCGTGCGCACCGGGACCACCAGGCTGCAGTACCCGTGCCGGGGCCGCCCGTCGTAGCTGAGCTCCCACTCCGCGACGGTCTCGGCGACGAGTCGGGGCAACGTGTCCAGCCAGTCCGCCCAGGCCGGTCCTCGGACGGCCTGCGCCAGGAGACCCGGCGGGATGTCGAACGGCAGCACGCAGCGAGGCTACGCGTCGCCGGGCCCGGACCGTGACCAATCCCCGACCCGCCAGTTGAGCACTCGGAGACCGTGAGCCGACCCGAGGAGCCCGCCTGTGTCCAGAACGTCCCGCCTGCTCCGCACCGTCGTTGTGCCCCTGGCGGTGGTGGCGACGATGACCACGCCGGCCGGCCCGGCCGTGGCGGCGCCGGGTGACCTTCCGGACTCGGCCCCGCCGGCTGCCCGCGCGGCCGAACCCGCCCTGCCGGCGGCCGACGGCTGGCCGTTCTCCGAACGGCACTTCCCGCGCACGTCGGGCACCGGGCGGCTGCACGGCGGAGCGGCGTTCTGGACCGACTTCGTGTACGACGACCACGGGGCCGCCGTGCCGACCGGGATGAGTGCGCCCTACTCCACGAACCTCGCCCCGACCCAGGGCGCCTACACGTACCCGACGGGCCCCGTCGCCGGCAACGGCGCGGACATCTTCCGGACCGCGGTCGGCCTCGACGGGGAGGCCTCGTACTGGCGCGTGGACTGGACCACGCTGAAGGACACCGACGTCCCGCTCGCGGTGTGGACCTTCGACCGTGACGCCGAGGCGGCCACCGGCGTCGCGGAGTGGCCGGCCGCTGCGGGTCTCCGTTCCGCCGGCATCGACAGCGCCCTGGTGGTCTCCAGCCGCAGCGCCCGGCTGGTCGACCTCACCACCGGTGTCGGCCGCGAGGTCGCCACACTGGGCGGCGCCCTGCACGTCGACCGCGCGGCCGGCTCGTTCGTCGTACGCCTGCCCCGCACCGTGGTCGATCCCACCGGCCGATGGAGGGTCCGGGTCGCCGCAGGCCTGGCCGACGAGACCGGTGAGTCGCTCGCCGTGCCGTCGCTGGCCGGGGCCGTCCCCGCAGAGGGCCTGCCCCGGGTCTACAACGTGGGCTACCGCTCGCTTCGACAGGAGCCCGCGGTCTACCGCGGCGGCAGCACCGACGCTCTGGTGGCCGCCTTCCAGGAGCAGGCGGCGGGGACGCCGCTGCTCGGCCAGGTCGGCGCCGACGGTCTCGCGCGTTTCGTGACCGGCAACTTCTGGATGGAGGACCACCAGGCCGACGCGCTCGCCGACGGTGACGTCTCCGAGTTCGCCACGGTCATCGACTGGTCGCGTCTGGCGTCGCGCACCTCCACCCGCGAGCCGCGTCCCCGGGGCTACAGCAACCGCTGGTACGTCTCCGGTCTCGAGCTCGGTGACGGGGTGCTCACCGGGACCGAGCACGGCAACGACCTTGCGCCCAACTTCCTCGGCCGGATCCAGCCGTACTCCGTCTACGTCCCCCGGCACGTCCGGCGCGGCGAGCGGCTGCCGCTGACCTGGACCCTGCACTCGCTGGGTGTGAACCACAACCAGTACGGCGCGCTCAACCCGCGCCTGCTGGAGCAGCTGTGCGAGCAGCGACGGTCGGTCTGCGCGGGCACGCTCGGCCACGGCCCCGACGGGTGGTACCTCGACGAGGCCGAGGTCGACTACTGGTCGGTGTGGCGCGAGCTCGCCGAGGCGTTCGACCTCGACGAGGAGCGCACCCAGCTCACCGGCTACTCGATGGGCGGCTACGCCGCCTACAAGCTCGGCCTGCAGCACCCGGACCTGTACGCCGGCGCGGTGTCCCTCGCCGGGCCCCCGGCCTGCGGCAGCGGCGTCGACCCCGAGCAGGGCCTTCCGCTGTTCCGCCACGAGCGCTGCGAGCGCGACGGCGCCACCGGCACGCTGGTCGGCAACGCCCGTCATCTGCCGTACCGGATCGGGCAGGGCACGCTCGACCAGCTGGTGCCGTTCGTGTCGGTCGAGGACCAGGTCTCCCGGTTCGCTGCGCGCGGCCTGCGCCACCGGTTCGTGCGCTACCCCGCCGAGGACCACATGGCCTTCGCCACCCAGGACCGCTTCGACACCGTCCTCGAGGGGCTGGCCCGGCCCCGCCGGACCACCGACCCGGAGCTGGTGGACTTCACCTGGTTCCCGCACCTGGACCGACCGAGTCTCGGGCTGCGCGCCACCGGGGCCTACTGGGTGACCGGGGTGCGGGCCGGTGACCGCTCCCCCGGCGCCACCGCCCAGGTCCTGGCGCGTTCCTTCGCCCAGCGCGACCGTCGGCACTCGGCGACACCGTTCGGCCCGACGCCCGTCGCGGAACCCCTGCCGGCGGTCGTCGAAGGCATTCGGTGGAAGCTCGGCTCCCGCCCGCCGCGACGGCAGCTGGTCGCGCTGCGGCTGAGCAACGTGGCCGCGGTGGGCGTCGACCTCGGGCGAGCCGGTCTGGACTGTGGCCGGGTCCGGGTCACCACCGACCGTCCTACGACGCTCAGGCTGGTGCGCGCCGACGGCCAGGTCCGACGGGTCACCGTGCCCGCCGGCAGGCGCATCGTCCGGCCGGGCTGCTGAGCCCGGCCGGAGCAGCCGGGGCGGCTACTTCTTGCCCTTCTCCCCGGAGTCGGAGGTGGACAGCGCGGCGATGAAGGCCTCCTGGGGCACCTCGACGCGGCCGACCATCTTCATCCGCTTCTTGCCTTCCTTCTGCTTCTCCAGCAGCTTGCGCTTGCGGGTGATGTCCCCGCCGTAGCACTTGGCGAGCACGTCCTTGCGGATCGCGCGGATGGTCTCGCGCGCGATCACCCGGGCGCCGATGGCGGCCTGGATCGGCACCTCGAACTGCTGCCGCGGGATCAGCTCCTTGAGCTTGCCGGCCAGCGCCACGCCGTAGGAGTAGGCGTGGTCGCGGTGCACGATCGCGCTGAACGCGTCGACCGGCTCCCCCTGGAGCAGGATGTCGACCTTCACCAGGTCCGCGGGCTGATCGCCGGTGGGCTCGTAGTCGAGCGAGGCGTAACCCTTCGTGCGCGACTTCAGCTGGTCGAAGAAGTCGAAGACGATCTCGGCCAGCGGGAGCACGTAGCGCATCTCCACCCGGTCCTCGGAGAGGTAGTCCATCCCCTGGAGCTGGCCGCGCTTGCTCTGGCAGAGCTCCATGATCGCGCCGATGTAGTCGCTGGGGCTGAGGATCGTTGCCTTGACCACGGGCTCGCGGACCTCGGCGATCTTGCCGCCGGGGTACTCGCTGGGGTTGGTCACCTCGATCTCGCGACCGTCCTCCATCACGACCTCGTAGACCACGTTGGGCGCGGTCGAGATCAGGTCGAGGTTGAACTCCCGCTCCAGCCGCTCACGCACGATCTCCATGTGCAGCAGGCCGAGGAAGCCGCAGCGGAAGCCGAACCCGAGCGCGCCGGACGTCTCCGGTTCGTAGACCAGCGCGGCGTCGTTGAGCTGGAGCCGCTCCAGCGCGTCGCGCAGGGTCGGGTAGTCGTCGCCGTCGATCGGGTAGAGCCCCGCGAAGACCATCGGGTTGGGGTGCTTGTAGCCGCCGAGCGGCTCAGTAGCACCGTTGTGCTGGCTGGTCACGGTGTCGCCGACCCGGGACTGGCGCACGTCCTTCACCCCGGTGATCAGGTAGCCGACCTCCCCGACGCCGAGGTCGCCTGCCTTCACCGGCTCCGGGGAGATCACCCCGACCTCGAGCATCTCGTGCACCGCACCGGTCGACATCATCTTGATCCGGTCGCGATGGCTGAGCTTGCCGTCGACGACACGGACGTAGGTGACCACACCGCGGTAGGTGTCGTAGACGGAGTCGAAGATCAGTGCGCGCGGAGGCGCGTCGGCGTCACCGACCGGCGGCGGGGTCTGCCGGACGATCTCGTTGAGCAGCGCCTCGACACCCATCCCGGTCTTGGCCGAGACCTGGAGCACGTCGGAGGGGTCGCACCCGATGATCCCGGCGAGCTCGGCGGCGTACTTCTCCGGCTGGGCCGAGGGCAGGTCGATCTTGTTCAGCACCGGGATGATCTGCAGGTCCGCGCCGAGCGCGAGGTACAGGTTCGCCAGCGTCTGCGCCTCGATGCCCTGCGCCGCGTCGACGAGCAGCACGGCGGCCTCGCAGGCCTCGAGCGACCGGGACACCTCGTAGGTGAAGTCGACGTGCCCGGGGGTGTCGATCATGTTCAGGATGTAGGTGCCCGGCGCCGCGGCCTCGTAGCCCTCGCTGAGGGTCCAGGGCATCCGGACGGCCTGGCTCTTGATCGTGATGCCGCGCTCGCGCTCGATGTCCATCCGGTCGAGGTACTGCGCCCGGGCACTGCGCTCGTCGACCACACCGGTCAGCTGCAGCATCCGGTCGGCCAGCGTCGACTTGCCGTGGTCGATGTGCGCGATGATGCAGAAGTTGCGGATGATCGAGGGGTCGGTCTTGCCCGGCTGCGGGACCGAGGGGGTGCTCTTGGACACGAACTACTTCCGTTGGTTCGGCGTACGGCGGAACCGCCATTGTTCCACGCAGCGGGCACCCGGCCCGTCACACGCACCTGGCCCCGGCCCCCGGGCGCACAGATCACAGCCGGACACGCCGGGAAACCGGTCGTCCCCCGGCCGTGGGCGCATACAGAATGGGGCCGCATGAGCCCCGTCATCAGCAGCACGCCGGCCGCCGGGTCCGCGATCCCTCACGGCAGGACCGCTCGCCGGCTCGACTGGGGCCTGCTGCCCCCCGTCCTCCGCACGATGATCGAGCGTCGTCTCGGCTCCGCCGTCGTCAAGACCGTGTCCGCCGGCGCCGGCTTCACGCCCGGGTTCGCCTCGGTCCTCACCTGCGCCGACGGCTCCCGGCACTTCGTCAAGGCGGCGAGCAAGAAGGCCCAGCGCACGTTCGCCGACTCCTACCGCGAGGAGGCCCGCAAGCTCGCGGCGCTGCCCGCGGGGCTCCCTGCGCCGCGCCTGTTGTGGAGCCACGAGGACGACCTGTGGGTGGTCCTCGAGCTCGCCTACGTCGACGGCGCCAACCCCTCACGGCCCTGGCGACCGGCCGACCTGGACGCCTGCCTGGACACCCTCGAGGTGCTCGCCGACCGGCTGACGCCCCCTCCGCTGCAGCTGGCCACCTTCGCCGACGACTTCGCCGACTGCCTGACCGGGTGGGACCACCTCCGCCGCGTGGATCCGGGGCGGGAGCACCTCGACGACGCGGCCGCGCTGGCGGGCAGGTTCCGCGAGGCCACCGCCGGGAGCTCGCTGGTGCACACCGACGCCCGCGACGACAACTTCCTCCTCCTCGGCGGCGGGCGCGCGGTGCTGTGCGACTGGAACTGGCCGGTGGTCGGCGCGCCCTGGATCGACACGGTGCTGCTGCTCATCTCCGTGCACGGCGACGGTCTCGACGCCGACGAGCTCCTCGCCGCGAGGCCGCTGACCCGTGAGGTGCCCGCCGACGACGTGGACTCCCTGCTGGCGCTGATCGCCGGGTACTTCTTCGAGCGGCGCGACGAGCCGGTCCCGAACTCCTCGCCGTACCTTCGCCTCCACCAGTCCTGGTACGCCGAGGCCACCTGGTCGTGGCTCTCGCAGCGCCGCGGGTGGCACTGACCGGCGTACCCTGGGCGCTGCGGTCCGCGCCTCGAGCCGGCGGCGCCTCGATTTGAGGGTGCCGCGGGGCCGCTGGTATCGTTGTGCCTCGCGTGTCTGGCCTTCGACGGCCGAGCGCACACCAGACCAAACCCCGCATCAGACCAGACGAGGCGCACCGTAGTGGCGAACATCAAGTCCCAGATCAAGCGCAACCGACAGAACGAGGCTGCGCACGAGCGCAACAAGTCCGTGAAGTCGGCGCTGAAGTCGGCGATCCGCAAGTTCCGCGAGGCCGCCGAGGCTGGTGACGCCGACAAGGCGCAGGAGCTGGCGAGGATCGCCAACAAGAAGCTCGACAAGGCTGCGTCCAAGGGCGTCATCCACAAGAACCAGGCTGCGAACAAGAAGTCGGCGATCTCCAAGAAGGCCGCCGCTCTCTGAGCCATCTGACGTGACCATCCCGCGTGGTCACGTCACCGCAAGGCGCCGTCCGTGCCCGGACGGCGCCTTTTGCGTGCCTTCGTGGCCGCCGGGGGCGTAGGCGCTTTCCGCCCCCTGTGTCGGGGCACCGCTGGCAGCGTGCACGATGGAACCACCGACAGGAGGGAGATCCCGTGAGACAACCCAGTCGACCACGTGCCCTGCGCAGTGCGGCCCTGAGGGGCGCCGGGGCGGGCCTCGTCGGGGTGGTCGCGATGACCGCCGGCGAGAAGCTCGAGCAGGCGATCACCCACCGCGCCGACTCCTACGTGCCCGGTCGGGCACTGCTGACCTTGCTGGGCCGTCATCCCAGCGACTCCGACCAGCCGTTCCTCGCCAACCACACGCTGCACTGGGTGACCGGAGCGGCGTTGGGCGCGCTCCGGGGCGTCTGGGCGGCCACCGGGATCCGCGGACCGCGCGCGAACGCAGCCCACACCATGGTGCGCCTGGCCTTCGACCAGACCGTCGAGAACGCCACCGGTGTCGGGGCCCCTCCACATACCTGGCCGCGGCAGGAGCAAGCGGTCGATGTCGGCCACAAGGCGGTGTTCTCGTTCGTGACCGGAGTGGTCGCTGACCGCTGGATCAGCCCGGACCTGGAGTCCCGGCGCGGAACGACCAGCCACTGAACCTCAGCGTGACGAGCGGGCGGTGGCGACGGAGATCACCATCCGCTCCAGGGCGTACGACGCGTCGCTGGCCGCACCCTTGACGTCGGCATCGGCCTGCGCCACCGCCTGGATCGCGCGGACCAGACCCGGCTCCTCCCAGCCGCGCGACTGGTCCCGCAGAGTGCGCAGCTTCCACGGAGGCACCCCGACCTCACGGGCCAGGTCGCCCTCGCGCAGCCCTCGCGGAGCGCTCTTGTAGCGGGCCAGCCCGCGCAGACCGCTGGCGAACGCACTGGTCACGAGCACCGGCGCGGTGCCGTTGTCGAGCGCCCAGCGCAGCTCCTCAAGTGCCTGCGCGGTGCGGCCGTAGATGGCCGCGTCGGCCACGGCGAAGCCCTTTACCTCGGCCCTGCCCCCGAAGTAGCGCTTGACCACGTCGGCCGTCAGCGGTTCCCCGGCGAAGTCGTTGGCGAGCTGGTGGCAGGCGCCGGCGAGCGCACGCAGGTCGTGGCCGACCGACTGCACGAGCAGCTCGGCGGCGTCCTCCGCCATCCGAGCCCCGTGCGAGCGGGCCTCGGCCGCGACCCAGCGGGAGTACTCACTCGGCTTGAGCGCCGCGGACTTCACCTCGACGACTGCCTTCTGCTTGCGCAGCTTGGCCAGCAGACCGGAACCCTTCTGTCCGCCGTTGTGCACCAGGACCAGGCCGACGTCGTCGGCCGGTGACGCCGCGTAGTCCACGAGACCGTCATAGGTCTCGTCGGGCAGGTCCTCGAGGTTGCGCACCACCACGCAACGGATCGTGGAGAACAGCGACGGGGCGGCCAGATCGGCCAGCGCGCCCATGGTCAGCTGGTCGGCGGTGGTCTGACTGACCTCGGACTCCTCGTCCGCGTGCCGCACCGCCTGCAGCGCGGCGGTGATCGCCCGCTCGTTGAGCAGCTCTTCGGGGCCGGTCACCAGCGTGACGTGGCCGAGCACGTCGGATGCCTTGGGAGTCGCCATGGTGGAGCCAGCCTGCCACACCCGACCGACACCCCGGACGCGTACCTGACGCGCCTGTGGGTAGGAGACCAACGACTGTCCCGCCGTCCCGAAGGAGCACGATGACGCCCGACCTGATCGTGGGTCGCTACCGGGTCCTGCGTGCCGTCGGCAAGGGCGGCATGGGAACGGTCTGGCTGTGTGAGGACGAGCTGCTCGGACGCGAGGTGGCCGTCAAGCAGATCGGCATGCTGCCGGGCGAGTCCGCACCGGACACCGCGCGGGCGCTGCGGGAGGCGCGCTCCGCAGCCGGGCTCAACCATCGCAACGTGGTCTCGGTCTTCGACGTCGTCGACGACGAGCACGGCCACGCCTGGCTGGTGATGGAGTACGTCCCCTCCCGCACCCTCGGCCGGTTGCTCCACGAGGAAGGCCGGCTGTCGCCGGAGCGAGCCGCCCGGATCGCTGCGCAGGCCGCCGACGGGCTGACCGCCGCCCACGCGGCCGGCACCATCCATCGGGACGTGAAGCCGGGGAACATCCTCGTCGGGGAGGGCGACCTGGCCAAGATCAGCGACTTCGGCATCGCCCGGGGCGCCACCGACGGGCAGCTCACCAGCACCGGGTTGGTCACCGGTACCCCGTCGTACTTCTCCCCCGAGCTCGCCCGCGGAGCCGACCCCGGCAAGGAGTCGGACGTCTACGCACTCGGCGCGACGCTGTACACCGTCGTCGAGGGGCGACCGCCGTACCCCGAGCAGCGCAACCCGATCGCGATGCTCCAGCAGATCGCCGCCGCGCCCCCTCCGCCACCGCAGCACGCCGGTCCGCTGGCCGCGCCGCTGGCGCAGATGATGGCGCGGGACCCCGCCGACCGGTGCAGCATGGCCGAGGCTGCCCGGCTGCTCCACGTGGTGGGCCACGGCCACGATCCCGCACCGGAGACGCTCGTGCTGCCGGCTTCGTTCGCCGCCGATGCCGGTACGACGGCCGGCCCGGCCTTCGACCCCGCCCCCGCTGCCGGGCCCGCCACCACCGCGACACCGGCCCCTGTCGCTCAGGACGCGGGCGCTCCCTCCGCGACACCGGTGCCTGGCGCCCAGGACACGGACGGGCCCTCCTCGACGGGGGCCGGCCCAGCCCGCGGAGCCGCCCCGACACGGGGACCCGTCACCGACAAGCGGGACTCGCGTTCCCGACGTGGGCTGGCGTGGCTCGCCGCGGCTGTGCTCCTGCTCGCCGTGGCGGGGATCGGCTACCTCACGCTCGGCGACCCCGGTGAGAACGACCCGCAGGCCGCCGCCGAACCCACACCCAGCGCGACCCGCGGAGAACCGAGCGGCGAGCCGGCACCGTCGCGGACACCCGAAGAGACCCCGAGCGGCACGGCCGGCCAGGAAGCCACGGCCGAACCGGAGCCGGAGCCGGAGGAGCGTTCCCCGGACAGCCCGGAGCCGGTGGAGGTGGTCCAGGAGTACTTCGCCGCCATGCCTGGCAACACCGACGCGGGCTGGGCACGGCTCGCGCCGAGCATGCAGGCCCAGGGCCGGGACGCCTACGAGGACTGGTGGTCCTCCATCGACGCGGTCGAGCTGCACAGCGCAGAACCGGTCGGCGACCGGCAGGTCGAGATCGCGCTGACCTACTACTTCGCCGACGGGCGAGCGACCCGGGAGTCCCAGCTGCTCACGCTGGAGCGGGCCGACGACGGCTACCTCATCGCCGACGACGAGGTGCTGAGCTCCCGGACGGTCAGCTGACCCTGGTCCACGACCACCGCCACGTCGCCTGACTCGTCGGTGCGCTTGACGAGCACCCCGTGCTCCTCCAGCAGGGTCAGCGTGCCGGCCGCCGGATGGCCGTACTCGTTGTCGGCCCCGACCGACACCAGCGCCAGCCTCGCCCGGAGCCCCGTGAGGAAACCGTGGTCCTGGTGGCGGCTGCCGTGGTGCGGCACCTTGAGCACATCCACCTCCAGCGTCGGCATCGACCGGGCGAGCGCGGCCTGCGCCTCGGGCTCGATGTCGCCGGTGAGCAGGATCCGGACCCCGCGGGTGGCCACCAGCAGGGCGACGCTGGCGTTGTTGGCCGGAGAGCCCTCCGTCGGAGCGGTGCCGTTGGCGAACCGTGCCTCCGGCCCCACCACCTGCCAGGACAGCGCCCCCGAGCGCCCGAGATCCCCGGCTGTGGCCACCCGGACCGGTACCGCGGCCGCCGCCGCCTCGGCCAGGACCGCCTCTGCCCCGGCGACGGGGTCGGCCAGCGCCGTGACCAGGACCCGAGCGGGGCGCCGTTCCTCCAACAGGCCGGGCAGCCCCCCGACGTGGTCGGCGTGGAAGTGGGTCAGCACCACCTCGCTCACCCGCTCCACCTCCAGGCGGTCGAGACACCGGTCGATCGCCGTAGGGTCCGGGCCCACGTCGACGACGACGGCTGTGCCTCCGCCGGCGTTGAGCACCAGCCCGTCCCCCTGACCCACGTCGCAGGCCACCAGGATCCAGCCGTCGGGTGGCCAGCCCGGGGTCGGAAGCGGTCGGGTGACGGCGACGATCATCAGCAGCGCCGCCAGCACGGATCGGATCCGGCCGCCGAGGAGCCGCGGCATCGCGAGCGCCGCGGCCAGGCACGACAAGCTGAGCAGCGAGACCGCGACCCAGTCGGCCCGCCACCCGACGGAGGCGGTGGGCAGGGCAGCGCTGTGTTCGGCGACCTCGATGATCCACCGGGCGCACCAACCGGCTGCCCGGCCGAGGAGCAGGCCGGCGGGGTCGACCAGCAGCACGGCGACCCCGCCCGCAAGGCCCAGCACCGTGGCCGGCCCCACGGCTGCCGCGACGAGCATGTTCGCCAGCACCGCGACCAGGCTCACCTGTCCCGAGATCGCCGCGACCACCGGCGTGCACGCGAGCTGCGCGGCGAGCGGCACGGCAACCGCCTCGGCGACCCAGCGGGGCAGCCACCGGTTGAGCGCGTCTCGCCACGGCGGCGCCAGGAAGAGGATGCCGGCGGTGGCGAGCGCGGACAGCACGAACCCGAGCGACATCACCAGCCACGGGTCGAGCAGCAGCAGAACCAGCACCGCGACGCCCAGCGCACGCACCCCTCGCTCCCGGCCGCCGGCGCCCATGCCGAGCAGCGCGACGGAGCCCATCGCGGCGGCCCGGACGACGCTCGGCTCGGTGCGCGCGAGGA
This sequence comes from Nocardioides pakistanensis, assembly GCF_054781215.1. Classification (NCBI taxonomy): domain Bacteria; kingdom Bacillati; phylum Actinomycetota; class Actinomycetes; order Propionibacteriales; family Nocardioidaceae; genus Nocardioides; species Nocardioides pakistanensis. The sequence goes on from NZ_BAAGUV010000034.1 coordinate 219,058, forward strand.
GCACGAAGCCGGCGACACCGAGGACGCCGACGAGCACCAGACCGTGGGCTCGCACGCCGATCCATCGGGCGAGCACGAGCAGGAAGCCCACGACCAGGGTCAGGTTCGTGCCGGACACCGCCAGCAGATGGGTCAGGCCGGCGGTCTGGAACGCCTCGACGAGCTCGGCAGGCATCCCCTGGTCGTCACCGACGACGAGAGCCGGGACGAGCGTCCGCTCCCCCTCGCCGGCGCCCGACACGGCCCGACGGATCCCGGCCCGCACCGCGGCGGCAGCGTCGAGGATCTCGCCCGGCTCGCGCACGACGGTGGGTGCCCGATCGGTCGACACCACCGCGGCCAGGTCCGGCCCGTCGGCGGGCGCCGCACGACCCTCGACGACGACCGAGGCGCCCAGCTCGACCTCGCTCCACCGCACGTCGCCGACCACCAGCACGGGCAGCCGGCCGTGGTGGGTCCGTCCCCGTCCGGTGACCTCGACCGTGTGCGCCCGGAGCACGGTGTAGGGCTCGAACTCCCCAGCCCGCACGACCGGGTCGGACGTGACCTCGAGGAGCGCCTCGACGTAGGCGTGCTCCCCGGCGAGCTCGGCCACCGGGCTGGTCGTGACGGCCTGGGTCCGAAGCATCGCCGAGCCGGCCACGGCGCTCGCGGCCGCCAGCCAGGCAACGCCGAGGACGACCCTCCTCCCCCGCTGCCGGCGCACCGCCAAGGTGGCCCCGGCAGCGGCAAGGAGACAGAGCACGAGCCAGTGCGGGAGCAGGAACCCCGCCAGGCCACCGGCCCAAGCCATCGCCGCCAGCATCACCGCCCGCAGGTCGGGCGGCGCGGCGGGCGCGGCTGAAGGCTGTGCCGCGGCCGGCGCCAACCGGTCCCGCCGGTCGGCCACGGTCACAAGGTGACGTGCGGGGCCAGCTCGGCAAGCGTCGCCTCGCCGATGCCGGAGACCTCCAGGAGCTCGTCCACCGCGGTGAACGGGCCGTGCTCACTGCGCCACTGGAGGATCGCCTCCGCGGTCACCGGGCCCACCCCGGGCAGCTCCTCCAGCTCGGCCTGGCCTGCGGAGTTGAGGTTGACGAGCGCACCCGTGGCCGTCGGGGCGGACGCCGATGCCGCGGGGGCGGCTACTCCGCCGGGCGGCGGCACGCCGACGACGATCTGCTCCCCGTCGGTGAGCAACCGGGCAAGGTTCAACGGGGTCAGGTCCACCCCGGGCCTGGCGCCTCCGGCAGCCTCGATCGCGTCCACCACCCTCGCCCCGGCGGCCAGGGTGACGATCCCAGGACGTCGCACCCGTCCGGCGACGTCGACGACCACCGTCCCAGTCGCCACGGCGGCGGGCGAGGCAGCCGCCTCGGCCACGGGTGTGACGAGCTGCGGTGCCGACTCGACCGGCTCCACCGGCTCGGTCTGTCCGGGTTGGGACCAGCCCGATGCGACGAGCTCACCCTGCTCGTCGGACCGCACCACCCACCACGCGGTCACCGCGAACGCCGCGGCGACCAGCAGCGCGACGACGCTGAGGTGGGCCGCGCTCAACCGGACCCGGCCCTGCAACGTCGGGGGGAGCCGGTCGTGGGTCCACCCGCCCAGCCTGCTCAGCAGCCCGACCGGACGTCTGGCGTGCCGCCCGGGCACCGCCGGGCCCGCCGCATCCAGGACGGATCCTCCGGTGGTCGCCGGAGCCGGGGTGCTCGGCGCACGAGAGTCGCGCCCAGGACCGGGCCGCGAACCGCCCTCGTGGCCGACGTGCGGGCCGACACCGCGGGCTTCGCTGTCGGCCGGGAGATGGAGGACGTCGCCGCGGTCCGCCGAGCCGTCGCCGCCGGTGCCGCCCTCCGCCCCGTCGACCTCGCCCTCTCCCGGGTCGGGCAACGAGCTGCGCAGGGCTGCCAGCTCGGCGCTCAACAGCTCCAGCCGGCGACGGGTGATCGCGGCTTTCTCGGCCTGGGCAGCGGTTCGTCGGGACGCCATGTCACGACCGTAGGAGTGTGCGGACCGTCCGCGGACGGCCGTGACCCGATCTGTGGACAGGCAGCCCGGCATCGCTCCGTGTGGACGCTCGACGGCCGGCCGCCCACGGCGCCGAGCCCGCGACCTCCCGCTACGGCGCCGAATCCGCCTCGATCCCGGCGAGCTGCTCCGGGAGCGGGGAGACCACCACGGCCACCATGCCCGGGCCCACATGAGCCCCGATCACGGCCCCGACCTCACCCACGACGATCTCCCGGCCTTCCAGGTTCGCTGCCAGCCGGTCGCGCAGCTTCTCGGCGAGCAGGTCGGCTCGTTCGGGGTTCGCGAGATGAGCCACGGCGACGTCGACCTGGAGCTCGCCGGCCGCGGCCACGGCGTGCTCCTCCAGCCGCGCCAGCGCCCGCCCCGCCGTCCTGACCTTCTCCAGCATGCCGATCCGGCCGTCGTCGAGGCTGAGCAGCGGCTTGACCGAGAGCGCCGATCCGAGCAGCGCGGCGGCTGCCCCGATCCGGCCGCCGCGGCGCAGGTAGTCGAGGGTGTCGACGTAGAACAGCGACGTCGTGGCCGCCGTACGGCTCCGGCAGACCTCGGCGGCCTCCGCCGCCGACCCACCTGCGGCCAGCACGCCCGCTGCGGAGAGCACCGCGAAGCCGGTGGCCATGCCGAGCTGGCGGGAGTCGACGGTGGTGACCGGCACCGGGGCCTCCCGGGCGGCGAGCTGCGCCGACTCGTAGGTGCCGCTGAGCTCGCTCGAGAGGTGCACCGACACGATCTCGGTCGCCCCCTCGGCGGCGGCCTTCTCGTAGACCTCGAGCATCGCCGCCGGCGACGGTCGGGAGGTGCTCACCGGCGTCCACTGCCGCAGCGCCTCGGCCACGGTCTCGGCGGTCGCCCCTCCCTCGACGCCCTCGTCGTAGGACCTAGCCCCGATCACGACCTGCAGCGGTACGACGACGATCCCGTGCTCCTCGGCGACACCGGGCGGCAGGGACGCCGTGGAGTCGGTGACGAGGGCGATGTGCGACATGGCCGGAAGGTTACCCGGCTGCCCACCCGATGAGCGGAGCCGTCCGCTGCGAGGACGTGTGGTACGACGATCAGGGGTACTGCCCCGCAACAGCGCCCGAAGCAGACCAGGAGGACACCCATGCGCGTCGTCATCGCCGGAGGACACGGCCAGATCGCCCTGCTGCTCGAGGAGCGGCTGAGCCGGCGAGGGGACCAGCCCGTCGGCCTCGTCCGCAACCCCGACCACGTGGCCGACCTCGAGAACCGTGGCGCCGAAGCCGTGGTGCTCGACCTCGAGAAGGCAGGCGTCGACGAGGTTGCCGCGGTCCTCGACGGCGCCGACGCGGTGGTGTTCGCCGCCGGAGGCGGACCCGGCTCGGGCGCTGCCCGCAAGGAGACCGTCGACAAGGGCGCCGCGATCCTGCTCGCCGACGCCGCGGAGCGCGCCGGCGTGCGCCGCTACCTGATGGTCTCCTCGATGGGTACCGACCGGGTCGACCCGACCAGCGACGACGTGTTCCAGGTCTACCTGCGGGCCAAGGCTGCCGCCGACGAGGACCTGCGCGGACGCGACCTCGACTGGACGATCGTCCAGCCGGGGCGGCTGACCGACGACCCCGGCTCCGGGAAGGTCAGCCTGGACCCGGACGCGCAGCCCCGCGAGATCCCCCGCGCCGACGTGGCCCATGCCCTGGCCGCAGCACTGGACTCCCCCGCCACGATCCGCAAGCAGTTCACGCTGCTCAGCGGCCCGGTCCCCGTCGAGGAGGCGTTCGTCGACCTGTGACAGGTCAGGAGGCGACGATGTTGACCAGCTTCGGCGCCTTCACGATCACCTTGCGGACGGTCTTGCCCTCCAGGGCTCGCTGGATCACCGGCTCGGCCAGCGCCATCGCCTCCAGGTCGGCCTCGGTGATGTCCGGGCTGACCTCCAGCTTGCCGCGCAGCTTGCCCTGCACCTGGACCACGGCGGTGACCGTGTCCTGCACCAGCAGCGACTCGTCGACGGTCGGCCAGCCGGCCCGCGCGACGGTCGGCTCGTGCCCCAGCCGGGACCACATCTCCTCCGCCGTGTAGGGCGCGACCAGCGACAGCATGATCGCCACGGCCTCGGTGGCCTCACGCACGGCCGGGTCGGCCGGGCCGCAGCCGGAGTCGATCGCCTTGCGGGTCACGTTCACCAGCTCCATCACCCTGGCCACGACGACGTTGAAGCGGTGCGAGTCGATCAGCTGCTCGACCTCGCGCAGCGTCCGGTGGGTTGCCTTGCGCAGCTCGACGTCCCCGCCGGTGACGTCCACGCCCGCAGCGGAGGTCACGTCGCCGCTCAGCCGCCAGGCGCGCTGCAGGAACTTCAGCGACCCGCCGGGCGACACGTCGGCCCAGTCGATGTCGTCCTCCGGCGGGCCGGCGAACACCAGGGTCAGGCGTACGGCGTCCACGCCGTACTGGTCGATCATGTCGCCCAGGTTCACGCCGTTGCCCAGGGACTTGCTCATCGCCTTGCCCTGGTTGATGACCTGCCCCTGGTTCAGCAGCGCCTGGAACGGCTCGACGAAGTCGACCATGCCCATGTCGTGCAGCACCTTGGTGAAGAACCGGCTGTACAGCAGGTGCAGGATCGCGTGCTCGACGCCACCGACATATTGATGCGCCGGCATCCACCTCCGCACCGCCTCGGGGTCGAAGGGGCCCTCGGTGTAGTCCGGCGAGCAGTAGCGCAGGAAGTACCACGACGAGTCCACGAAGGTGTCCATCGTGTCGCTGTCGCGCTTCGCCGAGCCGCCACAGGACGGGCAGGCGACATTGACCCAGTCCTCCGCCGCGGCCAGCGGCGAGGTGCCCTTCGGCTTCAGGTCCGCGCCACGCAGGTCGGGCAGCTCGACGGGCAGCTGGTCGTCCGGGACCGGGACCTCGCCACAGCTCTCGCAGTGCACGATCGGAATCGGGCAGCCCCAGAACCGCTGCCGCGACAGCAGCCAGTCACGCAGCCGGAAGTTCACCGCCCCCTGGCCGCGCCCGGCCTCCTCCAGCCGCGACACGATCCGGGCGATCCCCGACGCCTTGTCGGTCAGCCCGTCCAGGTCCCCGGAGTTCACGTAGACGCCGTCGCCGGTGGTGGCGACGAAGCTCTCCTCGGGGTTGTCCTCGCCGGTGTCGACGACGCGCCGTACGTTCAGGCCGAACGCCTTGGCGAAGTCCAGGTCACGCTGGTCATGAGCCGGCACGGCCATCACCGCACCGGTGCCGTAGTCGGCCAGCACGTAGTCGGCCGCCCACACCGGGATCCGCTCCCCGTTGACCGGGTTGACCGCGTAGCGACCCAGGAAGACACCGGTCTTCTCGCGCTCGGTGGACAGCCGGTCGATCTCGCTCTCCTTGCGCACCTGCTCCAGGTACGCCTCGAACGCCTCCCGCTGCTCGGGTGCGCAGATCTCCTGGGCCAGCTTCGCGTCCGCGGCCACGACGAAGAACGTCGCGCCGTACAGCGTGTCCGGGCGGGTGGTGAACACGCTGACCCGCTGCTGCGGCTGGTCTCCGCAGGCCTCGATGTCGAAGTCGACGTGTGCACCCTCGGAGCGGCCGATCCAGTTGCGCTGCATCGCCAGCACCCGCTCGGGCCAGGTGTCCTTCAGCTGCTCCATGTCATCCAGCAGCCGCTGGGCATAGTCGGTGACCTTGAAGTACCACTGGGTCAGCTCGCGCTTGGTGACCTCGGCACCGCACCGCTCGCACGCTCCCTGCACCACCTGCTCGTTGGCCAGCACGGTCTGGTCGTTGGGGCACCAGTTGACCGGGCTGGACTTGCGGTAGGCCAGGCCGCGCTCGCGGAACCGCAGGAACAGCCACTGGGTCCACCGGTAGTACTCCGGGTCGGAGGTGTGCAGCCGGCGCGACCAGTCGAAGCTCACCGCGTAGCGGCGGAACGACTCCGCCTGGGTCTCGATGTTGGCGTAGGTGTACGTCGCCGGGTGCTCGTCGCGCTTGATCGCGGCGTTCTCGGCGGGCAGGCCGAAGGAGTCCCAGCCGATCGGGTTCATCACGTCGTACCCACGCTGCCACCAGTACCGGGCGATCACGTCGTGCAGGGCCATCACCTCGGCGTGACCCATGTGCAGGTCACCGCTCGGGTAGGGGAACATCGTCAGCGCGTAGCGCCGCTCGCGCGCACCGTCGTCCGCGGCCTGGAACGGGTTGAGGTCCTCCCAGACCTTGCGCCACCTCTCCTGCGCGGCGACGACGTCGTACGTCGTCCGGTCCTCTGCCGTCCGGGGGGCCTGCTGCTCGGTCATCGTCTCGTCTTCCTGTCGCGTGTCGGTCGCGTCGCCTCGGGCACAAAAAAACCCCTCAGGCATGAGGGGTAGCCGCGCTGTCGTGGTGCGTGGTCAGCGCGGCCGGCTAAGAAGGAGGAACCTGGTCACCCGGCCATGGTACCGCAGGCACCCCCGTGCGCCGCGAGCAGTGCTCAGTCCTCCAGCGGACCGAGCGCCACCGTCAGCTCCCGGAGCAGTCCGGCGGCGGTCTCCTCGTCGAGGAGATCGCGGACGACCAGTGCCTGGACGGCACCGCTGACCAGGTTCCACGCCCCGGTCGCCAGATCGGTCACCGACAGGCAGCTCTCGCCGAGCGCCTCCACGGCGAGCAGCTGTGCCCGGGCGGTCTCCCGGATCCGGTCCGCGAGGTGAGCCGCCCAGGTCGCGGAGTGCACCGCTCCGGCCCAGTCCTCTCCCCGCATCCGGTCCGCGGCGGCGGAGAGTCGCTGCGGGTCCTCGGGCTCGAGCCGACGCAGGCGCCGCACCAGCGCTGCGACCTCGCGGCCGTTCGGACCCAGACGACTGCCGTGCTCGTCAGCGCGTCGTGACCGGTAGCTGCGCAACAGCTCCGCGACGGCTCCTCCGGGGAGCTGGTCGTAGGCAGCGCCCACCGCACCGCAGACGGCCGTCACCGCGGCCGCGGCGACGGGGCTCTGCCGGGGAGCCCCCTCCCCCGTCGTCCAGGTCCAGCCGAAGACGTCGTACCTGATGAAGTGCTCCAGCCCGTCCCGGCCGACGACCGAGGTGCGCTCGAGCAGGGCCAGCGCCTCGTGGGCACGGTCCATCGCCACGAGTGCGGCGCCTGCTCTCAGCGCACCGGTCAGGTTCTCGGGGTGGGACGCGGAAGCCTCGAGCGCGGGTAGGTCCTCGATGCTGGCGGTCGCCGGGTCCGCCGCCTCGGCGTACACCTCGGCGATCGCGGGCAGGTCGTCCTCGGTGAGGTCGAGCGCCGCCAGCATCAGGGACGCGACCGCGACGCCTCCCTCGCGCCGGACCAGGTCGAAGCCGAGCACGGGCGCGCTGACCAGTGAGTACACCTGGTACCTCCTGGTCCTCGTCAGCCCTCTGCGCCCGGCGTGCGGGCCGGATCCGTGCTTACGGTGCGCCCACGATCGACAGCTTGCCCTTGCCGTAGCCCGTCACGTCCACGACGAGGTCGAGGCGGTTGCCCAGGATCGCGGCGAACCCGGGCACGTCGCTCGGGGTCGCCGCACCGGGCGGGTACGTCGCGTGCAGCTTCACGTGCGGGTGCCCCTCGGCGTTGAGCAGCGACCCGCAGATGTTGAGGACCTCGCCGAGGTTCTCCTGCAGCAGCGGGCTCAGCTCAGCGTCCTCGATCGCGGCCTCGGCCCCACCCACGGGGATCAGTCCGATCGCCGCGGCGGCGTAGGCCGAGAGATCCAGATCCAGGGCGATCACAGCCCGCGTCCGCAGTCCGTCGTCGACGAAGACGCCGAGGGTCGCCGGCTCCTTCGGCTTGGGTGCGTAGGCGTCGCCGATGGCCACCTCGACGTTGCGCCCGAGCAGGTCGAGCAACAGGTCTCGCACGGCCTTCGGGGTCGGAAGAGGAGTGGTCATCGTCTGTGTTCCTTTCAGCCCAGCACGGGGTCGAGGGCGTCGCGAAAGCTCTCCGCTGTGAAGGGCTTGGTGATCAGGAAGAGGGCACCCGCGTCCTGTGCCCGCTGTGCCATCTCCGGAGAGCTCTCCGAGGTGATGAAGCCGAACGGCACGTTCTTGCCGGCTGCCCGGAGTGACTGGAGCATCGAGATGCCGTCCATCTCGGGCATGTTCCAGTCCGAGAGCACGAGGTCGGGCATGTGCTGGTTGACCGCGTCCAACCCCTCGCGGCCGTTGCCGGCCTCGACGAGGTCGTGGCCATCGTAACCGGCCTGGCGCAGGGTGCGGGTGACGATCTGCCGCATCACGCGGCTGTCGTCGACGATCAGGATCTTCACTGTTCTCCTCCGTTGGGTGCGTTCTTGGTGCGGGTGGACTCCCAGACGCTGACGCGCAGCGGCTGTCCGTCCCAGGAAAGGTCGGCGCGGCTCAGCTCGACGCCGTCGAGGGTGACCGCCCGCGTGACCCGGCCCATCACGACGGTGGGCAGGGTGAGGCTGCTGGGGGCGGGCATGATGCCCTTGATGTTGCCGCCGACCATGTTCACCAGCTCGCCGACGGCGTCCATCACGTCCTCGACGGTGACCTCGTCGAGCCCGAGCATCGCCTTGGTCGCCTCCTCGGCACCGGTGGCGGTCATCTCGAGCCAGACCTGGCCGTCCCAGGCCCCGCCCACGCCGACCCAGGCGTGGACGCCGTCGACGTTCGGGGCCAGCGGCTCGGCGGCGTCGAGCAGCGGGGTCTCGTCCTCGGTGCCGAGGAACGAGGCCCAGACGCCGTTGCTGATCTCGCGGACCTCCTCGAGGCTCAGCAGGGTGTCGGTGTTCATGCGATGCTCCTTGCGGGGTTGAGGCCGAGAAGGTCGAGCTTCTCGGAGAAGGCGTCTGCCCCGAAGGGCTTGATCAGGTACTCGTGGGCCCCCGCGGCGAGCGCGCGGACGATCTGTCCCTGCTCGGACTCGGTGGTGACCATCATCAGTGAGATCTGCCGCCACTCAGGGCGCTGCCGGATGGTCTGCACGAACGTGAGTCCGTCCATGACCGGCATGTTCCAGTCCACGGTGGCGAGCACGGGCAGGTCCTCGCCTGCCTCCTCCAGGCGGGTGACCGCCTCGGCTCCGTCGCCGGCCTGGAGCACCTCGAAGCCGAGCCCGCTGAGCTGGCGGGTGAGAACCATCCGCATGGCGCGGGAGTCGTCGATGACCAGTGCACGCATGTCACTCACCTGCCTTCACCGGCCGACACCAGGGGCGCCGGAGACTGTCGAGCGGTTCCATTGATTCCTCCTGCAAGGGGACGGTTGAGAGTGGTTCGGCCGGCAGAGACGCGCTCCCAGTTGTCGTCGATGCCGAGGGTCGTCTCGGCCCCGCCGAGGACCAGGTAGCCCTGGGGGTTGAGGACGCGCTGGGTGCGCTGCAGGATCGAGCGCTTGGTCGGGGTGTCGAAGTAGATGAGCACGTTGCGCATGAACACCACGTCGAACGTCGGCAGCGGCGGGAACGGCGCGGCGAGGTTGAACTTCTGCACCCGCACCATCGACCGGAGCTGGTCGGAGACCTGCCAGTGGGTGCCGACCTTCGTGAAGTGCTTGACCATCATCGGGGCGGGCAGGCCCCGGTTGATCTCGAGCTGGCTGTAGCTGCCCTGCTTGGTCCGCTCTAGCATCTCCCCCGAGATGTCGGTGGCCAGGATGTCGACCGACCAGCCGAGGGGTACGACGTGCTCGGCCATGAGCATCGCGATGGTGTAGGCCTCCTGGCCGCTGGAGCAGGCCGCCGACCAGACGGTGATCCGACGGCGTGCAGCGGTGCTCTTGAGCAGCTCGGGGATGATGTGGTTGGTCAGCGCCTCGAAGGGCTCGCGGTCACGGAACCACGAGGTCTCGTTGGTGGTCAGTGCCTCGACGATCGCCTCCCGGTCCTTGGCGCTCCCCCGGGTGGACACGGCGCCGACGTAGTCGTCCACGCCTGCGTGACCCGCCGCACGGGAGAGCGGGAGCAGGCGTGCCTCGACGAGGTACTCCTTGCCCGGGCTGAGCACGATGGCCGCCTCGCGGCGGACCAGTTCGCTGACGTACCCGAAGGCACGCGGGGAGAGCGTCACGATCGGACCTCCTCGAGAGCAGATGCGGTGCCCAGGGCGGGACGACCGGTGCGGACGCGTCCGACGATGGCGGGAGCCACGTCGGGCAGGGGAAGGATGCGGTGTGCCAGACCGGCGCCGGCGACCGCGCCGGGCATGCCCCACACGACCGAGGTCTGCTCGTCCTGGACGAAGACACTGCCACCGGCGGCGACGATGTCGGCCGCGGCTCGTGCACCGTCGGAGCCCATGCCGGTCAAGACGACGGCCAGGACGTTGGGGCCGAAGTTCTCGGCGACGGAGCGGAAGAGCACGTCGACCGCGGGACGGCAGTAGTTCTCCGGTGTCCCCTGGTCGAGCGTGACCAGGGTGTGCTCACCGGAGCGGCGCAGCCGCATGTGGTAGTCACCGGGGGCGATCAGCACGTGACCGGGGCGCACCCGGTCACCGGGCAGAGCCTCGCTGACCGAGACCGCACAGCGGGTGTTGAGCCGGTCGGCGAACTGCTTGGTGAAGACCGGGGGCATGTGCTGGACCACGACGATCGGCACCGGGAAGTCGGCCGGAAGGGCAGCGAGCACGGTGGTGAGGGCGTCCGGGCCTCCGGTCGAGACACCGATCGCCACCACGTCGACGCGGTGCTCCCGAGCCGGTCCCGGCCGTGTCGCCGGAGTCGGTGCGGTCCCGCGCCCGGGTACGGCGGGCGTGGCCGGACGTCGTACCCCCGCCCGAGCAGGCACAGAGGCACCCAGCGCCGAGGCTGCGCCAGGACGGGGGCAGAGCGCGAGGATCTTCGGGACCAGCTGCGCCCGGACCGCCTCCATCGACGCGGTCACGCTGCCGACGTTCGCGGGCTTCGTGACGTAGTCACGGGCACCCCGCTCGAGCGCGTCGAGGGTAGCGGTGGCGCCGCGCTCGGTGAGCGTGGAGAACATGATCACCGGGAGCTTGGGGTAGTCCCGGCGAAGCTCCAGCAGGGTCTCCAGCCCGTCCATCACGGGCATCTCGATGTCGAGGGTGATCAGGTCGGGGTTGGTCTGCGGGATCTTGGCCAGGGCGACCTTGCCGTTGGCCGCCGTCCCGACCACCTCGATGTTGGGGTCAGCCGACAAGATGTCGGACACCAGCCGGCGTACGACGACGGAGTCGTCGACCACCAGCACGCGGATCCGCGTCATGGTGCCGTCCTTTCGTTTGCTCTCATCGGTCCTGTTGGGAGACCTGCGCTGTGCCGAGTGACCCCCCGGTCGCTGAGCACAGCGCAGGTTGCTTGCTAGTACTGGAAGCGGGCGACCAGCTGCTGCATCTCAGCCGCCATCCGCGCCAGCTCCTCGGCCGCCTGGCTGGTGGACGCCGCAGCAGCAGTGGTGTCGTTCGCGGTCCGCGCCACACCGGTCACGTTCTGCGCGATATCACTGGACCCGGTCGCCGCCTCAGCAACATTGCGACTCATCTCGTTCGTCGTCGCGGTCTGCTCCTCCACCGCCGACGCAATCGTGTTCTGCGTGTCATTGATCCGCGCGATGATCGCCGAGATCTCCCCGATCGCCTCCACCGCAGCAGAGGTATCGGACTGGATCGCCTCGATCCGACGAGAAATGTCCTCCGTCGCCTTCGACGTCTCCTGCGCCAACTCCTTCACCTCGTTGGCCACGACCGCGAACCCCTTGCCGGCCTCACCGGCCCGAGCCGCCTCGATCGTCGCGTTCAACGCCAACAGGTTCGTCTGCTCCGCGATCGAGTTGATCACCTTGATCACGTTCCCGACCTCCGACGAGGACTCACCCAGCTTCGCCACCGTGCTCGTCGTCGTCTCCGCCACCTGCACCGCCTGCGCCGCAACCCCCGCAGCAGACGACGCGTTCTGCGCGATCTCCCGGATCGACGCCGACATCTCCTCCGTCCCCGTCGCCACCGTCTGCACGTTCCGCGACACCTGCTCGGCCGCCGCCGACACCAGACCCGCCTGCGACGCCGACTCAGCAGCCGAACCAGACATCTGACCCGACACGCTCGAGAGCTCCTCCGACGCCGACGCCAACGCCTGCGAGTTGTGATCGATCTGGCTCATCGAATCCCGCAGCTGATCCATCGCCGCGTTCAACGCCACCGCCATCTGACCCACCTCATCCGCCGAGTCCACCTCCAACCGCTGGTCGAGCCGACCCGCAGCCAGACCGCGGAGGACCTCGACGGCGCGGCCGAGCGGCTTGGCGACCAGCCCGGACAGGTAGCGGGCCATCGCGAGCGCCAGCAGACCGGCGAGGACCACGAGGCCGATCACCATCAGCCGGCCGGAGTCGTAGGCGCTCTGCGAGGCCTCCCGCGCCTGCTCGGCGTCGGACATCTCGATGTCCAGCAGCTTGTCGATCGAGTCGGCGACCTGGCTGGCCAGAGCGCTCATCTCGCCGGCACGGATCGCGGAGAACCGCTCCAGCTGGTTCGCCCGAGCCGCGGGCAGCGCCTTGCTGTCGCGCACCTCGCGGTAGGCGGTGAGCCCCTGCTCCAGGGAGGTCAGAGCCTCCTCTCGTCCGGTCAGGTCGGTCGTCCGGTACGTCGTCAGAGCGTCGTCGACCAGGCCGTCGAGCTCCTTGATCCGCGCATCGAGGGTCGCCATGTCCTCGGCGTCCGTGGACAGGGCCACGTCGAGCGTCCGGAAGCGAATGGACTCGAAGTAGGTCTCCACGCTGCCGATCAAAGCGAGGGACTGCAGGTTGTCCTCGTACATGTGGTCCAACCGGCTCTGGGCCTTGCCCAGGCGCGTGACGCCGAGCGCCCCGACCAAGGTCATCAGCACGATTACGGCGAGGAACCCGGCCAGCAGCTTGTGAGCGGTCTTCAGATCCCGCACCCTGCCCATGACTCCTCGGCTCTTCACGTTGTCCTTCATGTCGCTCTCCACGACGTTCCCCGTTTCAGTGGTCGTTGCCGCAGCTGCGGCGTGGTTCCGAATCTGTGCTGCCGGCACGCCGGGATCCGGCGACCGGGTGATGCGTCTCGGCAGGCAGGCCTGGCCGGCCGGTCGGTCTGCCGGCTGGCGCACTTCCTTGCTCGCCGAGGTGGTCAGTACTGGAAGCGGGCGACCAGCTGCTGCATCTCGGCTGCTGCGCGGGCGAGCTCCTCGGCCACCTGGCTGGTGGACGCCGCAGCAGCAGTGGTGTCGTTCGCGGTCCGCGCCACACCGGTCACGTTCTGCGCGATATCACTGGACCCGGTCGCCGCCTCAGCAACATTGCGACTCATCTCGTTCGTCGTCGCCGTCTGCTCCTCCACCGCCGACGCAATCGTGTTCTGCGTGTCATTGATCCGCGCGATGATCGCCGAGATCTCCCCGATCGCCTCCACCGCAGCAGAGGTATCGGACTGGATCGCCTCGATCCGACGAGAAATGTCCTCCGTCGCCTTCGACGTCTCCTGCGCCAACTCCTTCACCTCGTTCGCCACCACCGCGAACCCCTTACCGGCCTCACCAGCCCGAGCCGCCTCGATCGTCGCGTTCAACGCCAACAGGTTCGTCTGCTCCGCGATCGAGTTGATCACCTTAATCACGTTCCCGACCTCCGACGAGGACTCACCCAGCTTCGCCACCGTGCTCGTCGTCGTCTCCGCCACCTGCACCGCCTGCGCCGCAACCCCCGCAGCAGACGACGCGTTCTGCGCGATCTCCCGGATCGACGCCGACATCTCCTCCGTCCCCGTCGCCACCGTCTGCACGTTGCGCGACACCTGCTCGGCCGCCGCCGACACCAAACCCGCCTGCGACGCCGACTCAGCAGCCGAACCAGACATCTGACCCGACACCGAAGACAGCTCCTCCGACGCCTGCATCAGGGTCTCTGCGCTGGTGCCGAAGTCGGTCATCGTGCTGCGCAGGGTCTCCAGCGCCTCGTTCAAGGAGAGCGCCATCGTCCCGAGCTCGTCCTTGGAGTCGAGGTCGAGACGTTCGTCGAGCCGGCCGCTGGCAAGCCCCTTGAGCACCTCGACAGTCCGTCGCAGCGGGCGGGTGATCATCCGGCTGATCCACAGCGCGACGATGATCGCCACGACCGTCGCGACACCCAGGATCAGGAGCATCGCGAGCGTGAGCGAGGAGCGCAGGTCCAGCTCCTCCTGGTTCACCCGGGCGATGCCTTCGTCGATGGCCGTGCGCAGCTGGTCGAGCACCGCGTCCATCTGCTGGTTCGCGTCGGCCACCTGGCCGACCTGCGCGGCAGCCGCGTCACGGTCGGTGGCCGCGAGCTCGACGTAGCCGCTCATGAAGGTGAAGTAGCCCTCGAGCGCGTCGTAGAAGCCAGACTCGTCGGCCGCCGCCGCAGAGTCGATCTTCAGCTCGTCGAAGCCGGCCAGGATGTCCTGGGCCGTGGCGATGTCCTTGGCGAGGTCGGCCTTGACCTGCGCGGTGTCGCGCTCGACGAGCGCCCGGTAGGCGTCGGACTTGATCTCGCTGAACCGTGTGTCGAGGCTGTTGACCAGCGAGGCCGCCTGCGTGATGTGGCGTGCCTCGAGGGACTTCTCCTCGATGGCGTTCATCTTGACGTAGCCGTAGCCACCGAGGAGCACGCCGGGCAGCAGGCCGACCGCGGTCACCAGGACCAGCTTGTGAGCCGTGCTCCGGTTGCGGAGGACGGCACCGACGGTCTTCACGCAGCTTCTCCGTCGAGGGTGACGGCGAGCTCGGTGTCGAGGGCGAGCATGAGCTCGGTGTCGAGCTTGCACACGCCGGTGACCATGACACGGATCCGGGACGGGACGGTCTCGGGTGCCGCCTCGAAGGACTCCTGGCTGGGCTCGAGCACGTCGCCGATCTCGTCGACGACGAGGCTGACCGCGCTGCCGTCGGCGGTCCGGACGACCACGCACACCGACGGGGCCTCCTCCTCGCGTGCGGGGATGCCGAGCCGGCTGCGCAGGTCGATCGTGGTGACGATCTGGCCGCGCAGGTTGATCAGGCCGGAGACCTCGTGCGGTGCGAGCGGGACCGGGGTGACCTCCTGTGACTTGAGGACCTCCTGGACCGAGGAGACCGGAACACCGAAGAGGTGGCCGTCGAGGACGAAGGTGCAGTACTGCTGGGACATCTGGTGCTCTCCCTCAGCTCAGGACCGCCGGGGCGAGCAGCCCCGGGTCGATGGAACCGATCACGCGGTCGATGTCGACCAGCTCGGTGACGAGGCCGTCCACGACCGCCGAACCGTTGTGGCCGCCGGTGTCGAGGTGGCTGCGGACCGAGAGCTCCTCCTCGACGATGTCGAGGATCCCGGCAACGACGATGCCGATCAGGCTGTCGCCGCTGCGGCACACGACCACCTGGAGCGACTCGCCCTGGTCGCCGCCATACCCCTGCAGGGCCTGGTCGAGGCGCACGAGCGGAAGGATCTGGCCGCGGTACTGCACGACCTCGTGCCCACCGGTGCGTTCGATCCTGGTGAGTGCGAACTCCTCCAGCCGGTCCACGGTCCCGAGCGGGATCGCGGCACGCCGGCCGTCGCCGAGCGCGACCACGAGCAGTGCGGTGTTCTCGGTGTTGCTGGCCTGCACGTTCGAGGCGTCGAGCCCGTCGCCGTTCTCCACCGCCATGCCGGCCCGGCGGGCGAGTGCCATCGCGTCGAGGATCAGTGCGACCTGTCCATCACCCATGATCGTCGCGCCGGCGTACAGCTCGATTCCGCGAAGCTGGCGGCCGAGCGGCTTGACCACGATCTCCTCGGTGTCGAGGATGCCGTCCACGATCAGGCCGAACTCGCGGTTGTCCGCCTGAAGCACCACGATGTAGGTCGTCTCGTGGTCCACCACGGACAGCCCGAACTGCTCGCGGAGGTCCACCAGGGGCAGCAGCCGGCCGCGGAGCCGGTAGACCGGAGCTCCGTGCACCGTCTCGATCGCAGAGTGGGAGTCGGGCTCCACGCGCACCAGCTCGAGCAGGTTCACCTGCGGGATCGCGTACCTGTTGCCGGCCGAGGCCACCACGAGCGCGGGGATGATCGCCAGGGTCAGCGGGATCCGGATCCGGACCGTCGTGCCCTCGCCGCGGACGCTGCTGACGTCGATCGTGCCGCCGATCTTCTCGATGTTGGTCTTGACCACGTCCATGCCGACGCCGCGGCCGGAGACGTTGGTGACCGCCGCTGCGGTCGAGAAGCCGGCGGAGAAGATCAGGTTCAGTGCCTCGCGGTCACCCAGGGCGGCGGCGCCCTCGCGGGTGAGCATGCCGTTCGAGACGGCCTTGGCGCGCAGCTTCTCAGGGTCGATCCCGGCGCCGTCGTCGGCGATCTCGATGTTGACCTGGCCGCCCTCGTGAAAGGCACGCAGCAGCAGCGTGCCCTGCTCGGGCTTGCCCGCCGCGAGGCGCTGCTCGGGGGTCTCGATGCCGTGGTCGACGGAGTTGCGGACCAGGTGGGTCAGCGGGTCGCGCACGGCCTCGAGGATGGTCTTGTCGAGCTCCGTGTCGCGCCCCTCCATGCGCAGGTCGACCCGCTTGCCGAGCATCAGGGACAGGTCGCGCACGACGCGGGGCAGCTTGCTCCACACGTTGTCGATGGGCTGCATGCGCGTCTTCATGACGCCCTCCTGCAGCTCACCGGCGATCAGGTTCAGCCGGTGGGTGGTCCGCGCGAGCTCGATGTCCTCGCGGGTCGCGGACCGCTGGAGCATCTGGTTGCGCGTGAGCACGAGCTCGCCGACCAGGTTCATCAGCGAGTCGAGCAGCGCGACGTCGACGCGGATCGAGCTGTCGGCGACCGACCGGCGAGCCTCGTCCTGGCCGCCTGCGCTGTCGGAGGAGCCGGTCTCGGCGGCCGCGGTCCCGGCGGCGGCCTGGGGCAGGGCGTCCACCGCTGCAGGGTTCTCGGCGAGTGCCGAGCTCTCGGGGAGCAGGTCCAGTGCTGCGAGGTCGGCGGGCACGATCTCGTCGGCGCCGAGAGGTACGTCGGTGCCGGTGCTCGCCGTACCCACCTGCCCGTTGAGCGAGCCGGATGCCTGGCCGGACCCGGCCGCCTCGGCACCCACGGTGGCGAGTGCGGTGGCGGTGACCGTCACCTCCTCGGCCGGGACCTCGACCTGAGTGGTCCCTCCCTCGAGCAGCGCCTCGAGGCGGGCCACCAGCGGAGCGTAGGTCTCCTCGCCCTCGTTTCCGCTGCGCTCGATCTCCGCCAGCAGAGCACGCACGGCGTCGACCATCTCCAGCAGCACGGTGGTGATCTGCGGGGTGAGCACCATCTCGCCGTCGCGCAGACGCGACAGCAGGCTCTCCCCCACGTGCGTCACCGACTCCAGGGTGCCGAAGGCCAGGAAGCCGCTGGTGCCCTTGATGGTGTGCAGCGTCCGGAACACGCTCGAGAGCAGCTCGCGCGACGACGGGTCGCGCTCGAGGTCCACGAGGTCCCGGTCGAGCTGGTCGAGGTTCTCGTGGCTCTCCACGAGGAACTCCTCGATGATCTCGTCCATGCCTTCCATGCCGTCCATGGCAGCTCCGCTCTTCCCATCAGTGCCCGCGGCGGGCAGGTTGCTTTATCAATCGGTTCCCAGCGCCCGAACTTGAGCCGTTTTGCGCCGGTTCGGGGGTGGTTCGGGCACAGTGCGGTGCCCGGCCCGGACGTGCCGGATGTGACAGGTGTGACCAGGAGTCAGAGCGAGGCCACGGCGCGCAGGTCGGTGGCCATCCGGTCGGCCTCCGAGGCGGCGCTGTCGATCGCGTGACGCGCCTGGTTGGTGGCGGCAGTCTGCTCCTCGACGGCCGCGGCGATCGTGGTCTGCGCGTCGACGACCTGCGTCATCACGTCGCGGATCCGGTTGATGCTGCCGGCAGCCTGCTCGGTCTCGGACTGGACCGCCACCACCACCTCGCGGATCCGCTCGGTGGCGTCGGCGGTCTCCCGGGCCAGGCTCTTCACCTCGCTGGCCACGACCGCGAAGCCCTTGCCGGCCTCGGCCGCCCGTGCCGCCTCGATCGTGGCGTTGAGGGCGAGCAGGTTGGTCTGGTCGGCAATCGCGGTGATGCTCTGGGCGATCTGCTGGACCCGGCTCATCGTCTGCGACAGCCGCTCCATCGAGACCACGCTGTCGCGGATCTCGGTGTCCGCGTCGTTGGCGGTGGTCGTCGCATGGCTCGCGGCCACCGCGATGTCCTGGATCGCGCTCAGCAACCCCTCCATCTCGCCCGTTGCCGTGCTGACGTTGCCGTTCAGCCGCTCACCGGCCTGCTCGAGCACCGCGAGCCGCTCCGCGAGCTCGGCGGCCCGTCGCTCCTGCTCGGCAAGGCGCTCGGCGGCCTCCGCCGCGGTGCGCTCCCGCTCGGCTGCCAGCTCGCTCTGCATCTTCGCCTGAGCCAGGGCCTGCTCCTCGGCGCGGCGCTGCTCGGCGCGACGGGCGGCCTCGGCCTGCTCGGTGTAGCGCCAGCCGACGGCCAGGCCGACCGCCATCGCCAGCAGCAGCCCGGCGTGCAGCAGCGCGAACGCCAGAGGGTTCTCCTGGGCGGCGGGGTCGGAGAAGACCGCTTCTGCCTGGAGCGACCCGAGGATCAGGTGGTGTCCGCCGACCATCGCGATCGCGACGAGGAAGGGCGACCAGTCCTGGTAGAGCGCCACCAGGGCGAGCATCACGTAGAAGTGGATGTGGATGTCGGTCTGCCCGCCCGAGACGTGGAGCAGGACGGTCGAGGTCATCATCAGCGCGAAGCCGACGAGGCTGGCTCGTAGTGGCTGGGACAGCGCCCGCGAGGCCAGTGCGCACGCAGCGACGATCGCGGCGAGCCCGATCCACACGACCGAGTCGAGGACGCCGCGCCAGACGGCGACGCCGAGGATCAGCGGGATGTGGACCAGCGCCACCGCAGTGAGCATGCGGTGACGCGCGGCGAAGGCCGTGGCGTCCAGCGCGACTCCGCGCGGGACCCAGGAGGTGATACCCGTGCGGGCCGTGGTGGTGGTCAGGTCTGCTCTCTTCGGCGCGGCTCGGCGTTCACTTGAGCACAATCGCGGCAAATGACCCGGTCGGACCAGACCACCTGGCGCCCACCGCGGCCGGCCTCAGAGCCGTGGCGAGCCTGGTCCCGGGTCGCCGGCCAGTAGGATCGCCGACGCCGGCCGGGGACTCCCGGACGGCTTCGACGCGAGTGCGAGGAGTGCCGATGACGTGGCTGGTGACGGGCGGAGCGGGTTACATCGGGGCGCACGTGGTGCGTGCCTTCACCGAGCAGGGCATCGGCTCGGTGGTGCTCGACGACCTCTCCAGCGGTCACGCCGGGTTCGTCCCTGACGACATCCCGTTCGTCCGCGGCAGCATCCTCGACACCGACCTGGTCCGTCGTACCCTCCGCGAGCACGAGGTCACCGGTGTCGTGCACGTGGCGGCCTTCAAGTACGCCGGAGTGTCGGTGCAGAAGCCGCTGCACACCTTCGACCAGAACGTCACCGGCACCGTGAGCGTGCTCCGCGCCATGCAGGACGAGGGCGTGGACAACATGGTGTTCTCCTCCAGCGCCGCGATCTTCGGCACGCCCGACACCGATCTGGTGACCGAGGAGACGCCCACCCACCCCGAGTCGCCCTACGGCCAGTCCAAGCTCATCGGCGAGTGGTTGCTGGCCGACCAGGAGGTCGCCACCGGGCTGAAGCACACCTCGCTGCGCTACTTCAACGTGGTCGGGTCCGTCGACGACTCGATCTACGACACGAGTCCGCACAACCTCTTCCCGCTCGTCTTCGACGCCCTGGTGGCGGGCAGGACGCCGCACATCAACGGTGACGACTACCCCACCCCCGACGGCACCTGCGTCCGCGACTACATCCACGTCGCCGACCTCGCCCACTCGCACGTCGTGGCGGCCCGCAAGCTGGAGGGTGGTGAGCGGCTCGCACCGGCCTACAACCTCGGCAGCGGCGACGGCAGCTCGGTGCGCGAGATCATGGCCGCCATGGCCAAGGTGACCGGGATCGGCTTCGACCCCGAGATCGCTCCGCGTCGTCCCGGGGACCCCGCCCGGATCGTGGCAGCCGGCGACCTCGCCGCGCGCGACCTGGAGTGGCAGATGCGCCACGGACTCGAGGAGATGGTGGCCAGCGCCTGGTCGGCGCGGAAGAACGCCGAGTAGGCCGTGGCCCTCGGGTTCGTCTCCTGCCCGCTCTGCGGGACCGAGCAGCCCGCGCTGTCTCGCTACCCCGGTTACCTCTGCCGCAGCTGCGTGTCCCGGGCCGGCACCGAGGACGGGCGCCCGCTGGTGCTGGTGAACACCAGCGAGTCGGGCGGGTTCGCCGCCAGGTACGCCGACACCGGCGAGCTGTGCGAGGAGGCCACGATCACCCACACCGTCTACGTCGACGGTGTCGCCTGCTGGGCCGACGAGGCCAGGTTCGGCGGCATCGTCGTGGTGGTCCGCCCGCAGCTGGACTGAGGGTCGTCGGCCGGTCGGTCGGCGGCCGGCTTGCCCGCCGTACCCGGACGGGGAGAATGGACACATGAGCAACCCGGCACGCATGCCCGACCCCAGGTCCCCCCTGCAGCTGCAGTTCCCGCAGTCCCTCGGGGTGTACGACGACTACGCCGGAGCGCAGAAGGCCGTGGACCATCTCGCGGACAACGGGTTCCCCGTCGAGAACTGCATGATCGTGGGGACCGACCTCAAGCAGGTCGAGCGCGTGACGGGCCGGCTCACCAACAGCAAGGTCGCGCTCGGCGGAGCACTGTCCGGGCTCTGGCTCGGCGTCTTCGTCGGCCTGATCTTCTCCCTTTTCGGCACCGAGGACGCGCTGCCGGTGATCCTCTCCACCGCCTTGTTCGGGGCCCTCTTCGGCGTGATCTGGGCGATGATCGGCTACGCGGCGACGCGCGGCCGCCGCGACTTCACCTCGGTGCAGCAGGTGGTCGCGACCAAGTACGAGGTGCTGGTCGAGCACAAGTACGCCGCCGAGGGCCGTTCCCTGCTCGCCGACCTTCCCGGCGGCCGCCCGGACCCGTTCGCCTGAGGGCCGCACCCGGCCCGGAGACGACAGAAGCTCCCTCGCGTCGTGCGAGGGAGCCTCTTCGTCTGGTGGAGCTGAGGGGACTCGAACCCCTGACCCCCTCCATGCCATGGAGGTGCGCTACCAGCTGCGCCACAGCCCCGCCGCTCGAACCCGTCCGGGCCGAAGCAACTCGGGAATCTTAGCCAACCCGTTGGCCTTATGCGAAATCGGGGGTGCGGCGCGGCGCATGAGGTGCGCCACGCCGGCGCCGTGGCCGCTCAGGACGGGTTGCGTACGACGATCACGGGACCTGCGCAGTGCCGGATGCACTGCTCGGCCACCGAGCCGAGCACCAGCGACCGGAACCCGCCGAGCCCCCGCGACCCGACCACGACGACGTCGGCGGTCTCCGAGGCGGCGATCAGCGCCTGCGCCGCGGGGCTGTGCACGCAGTGCACCTGGACCTCGACGTCGAGGTCCTTGCCGAGCAGGTGGTCGATGCGGGCCTGCTCCTCGGCGAGCGCTGCCTCTTCGTACTCCTGCAGGGACGCGGCGAACCCCGGCGGGACATCGGCCGGCCGGGTGCTGCTCATGATCGACCAGGCCCGGACCACGTGGAGTGCGCTGCCGCGGCGACGAGCCTCCTCGAGGGCGAAGCGCACCGCGTGGGCGGCGCCTTCGGACCCGTCGTCCCCGACGACCACGCCACCGTCGGGACGGGCGTACTTGGTGACCTCGAAGATGCTGTCGTCCATGGCTCCATCCTCCCTCACGCGGGGACCTCGCGTGGCGCCTTCTCGTTGTATCCGGCAAGCCTGAGCCGACCGCCGTGCTCGATCTCCTCGAGGGTCACCCACGCACAGTTGTCCACGCCCTTCAGCGACGCGGCCTGGTCGTGGGGCCACTCGAGCAGGCCGGCGACCGCGATCTTCATCGCCGCCCCGTGCGAGACCACGACGCCGGTCTGGCCGCGCTCCAGCGACGCCACGCAGTCATGGAGGGCCGGCACGATCCGGGTGGCGACGTCGTCGCTGGACTCCCCGCCCTTGCCCGGCACCAGCCCACTCCCCCGGGTCCAGTCGGCGAACTCCTCGGGGAACCGGTCGGCGAACTCGTCGAGGGTCAGCCCCTGCCGCAGCCCGACGTCGAACTCACGCAGCCGCGGGTCCTCGGTGACCGGCAGCCCGGTCAGCTCGGCGAGGTACTCGGCGGTGCGCCGGGCCCGGCTCAGGTCGGAGGACCACAGCGCATGGATCTCGCGCGTCGCCAGGTGGCGGGCCGCCCCACGCGCCTGGGCGTGTCCGACGTCGTCGAGCTCGACGTCGGCGTGGCCCTGCGCCCGCCCGGAGGCGTTCCAGGCGGTGCGGCCGTGCCGGAGGATGACCAGCCGGCGGCTCACTCGCCGCGGCCGGAGGTGACGGTCTCGGGGAGCTCGATCACCGGGCAGTCACGCCACAGCCGCTCGAGGGCGTAGAACGAGCGCTCCTCCTCGTGCTGCACGTGGACCACGATGTCGGCGTAGTCCAGCAGCACCCAGCGGCCGTCGCGCTCGCCCTCGCGGCGCATCGGCTTGGCGCCGATCTCGCGGAGCTTGTCCTCGATCTCGTCGACGATCGCCCGCACCTGCCGGTCGTTGGCGGCCGAGCAGAGCAGGAACGCGTCGGTGATCACGAGCTGCTCGGAGACGTCGAAGGCGACGATGTTCTGGGCGAGCTTGTCGGAGGCCGCCTGGGCGGCGACCCGGACCAGCTCGAGGGCGCGGTCGGTGGCGGTCACGTGAGTCCTTGCCTGGGTCGGGGGCGGTCTGTCCGGTAGAGCGCGTGCTTGCCGATGTACTGCACCACGCCGTCGGGGACGAGGTACCACACCGGCTCCCCGGCCGCCGTACGGTCGCGGCAGTCCGTCGACGAGATCGCCAGCGCAGGAATCTCGACGATCGTGACCTTGTCACCGGGGATCCCCTCGAGCGTGGACTCGTCCATCTCGTAGCCGGGCCGGGTGCAGCCGACGAAGTGGGCGAGCTCGAAGAGCTCGGAGGCGTCGCGCCAGGTGAAGATCTCCATCAGCGCGTCCGCGCCGGTGATGAAGTACAGGTCGGCGTCGGGCAGCGCCTTGCTCAGGTCGCGCAGCGTGTCGATGGTGTACGTCGGGCCGCCACGCTCGATGTCGACCCGGGAGACCCAGAACTTCGGGTTGGACGCGGTCGCGATCACCGTCATCAGGTAACGGTCCTCCGCGGCGCTGACCTCACGCTCGGACTTCTGCCAGGGCTCGCCGGTCGGCACGAACACGACCTCGTCGAGGTCGAACCACGCCCGCACCTCGCTCGCGGCGACGAGGTGGCCGTGGTGGATCGGGTCGAACGTCCCGCCCATGACGCCGATCCGGCGACGTCGGTCGAGCGCTGGGCCGTTGAGCTCAGTCACGGGCATCGGTCATCGCGTGGGCGCTCCCGGTCAGGAGTGCTCGCGACCCTTGCCGAACGCGAGCACGGCCACCAGCAGCGCGAGCAGGATCACCAGCGCGATGGCGCCGACGGCGTACGGGGACAGAGCGGCGCCCGACTCGTGGGTCTCCTGGGCAGCCGTGATGACGGACGTAAGCAGCATGAGGGACACCTTACCGTCAGGGCCTCACGTGGCCGTCGCCGGTGACGACGTACTTGGTCGAGGTCATCTCCGGCAGCCCCATCGGGCCGCGGGCGTGAAGCTTCTGGGTCGAGATGCCGATCTCCGCGCCGAAACCGAACTCCCCGCCGTCGGTGAACCGGGTCGAGGCGTTGACCAGCACCGCTGCGGAGTCCACTGCGGCGACGAACCGGCGCGCCGCGGGCTGGGAGCGGGTCACGATCGCGTCGCTGTGCCCCGACGAGTAGGTGCGGATGTGCTCGATGGCCGCGTCGAGGTCGGGTACGACGGCCGCGGACATGTCCAACGAGAGGTACTCCTCGGCGAAGTCCTCCTCCGTCGCCGGCACCACGCCCTGGAGCCGGGAGAAGGTCGGGTCGCCGTGCACGGTCACCCCGGCCTCGTGGAGTGCGGTCACCACCCGGGGCAGGAACTCCTGGGCCACGTCGGCGTGGACGAGCAGCGACTCGGCGGCGTTGCACACCGAGGGCCGGTGGGTCTTGGCGTTGAGCACGATCGACAGCGCCATGTCGAGGTCGGCGTCAGCGTCGACGTACACGTGGCAGTTGCCGACGCCGGTCTCGATCACCGGCACCGTGGACTCCTCGACCACCGACCGGATCAGCCCGGCGCCGCCTCGCGGGATCAGCACGTCGACCAGGCCTCGGGCACGCATGAGGGCCTTGGCGGGCTCGTGGCCCTCCCCCGGCACCAGCGCGACGCTGTCCTCGGGGAGGCCGGAGGCGGCCGCCGCCCGGCGGAGCACCGCGACGGTGGCGGTGTTGGAGCGCAACGCGCTGGAGGAGCCCCGCAGCAGCACGGCGTTGCCTGCCTTCAGGCAGATCCCGGCTGCGTCGGCGGTGACGTTGGGTCGGGCCTCGTAGATGATCCCGATCACGCCGAACGGCACTCGCACCTGGCGCAGCTCGAGCCCGTTGGCGAGCGTGGAGCCGCGGACCACCTCCCCGACCGGGTCCGGCAGGGCCGCGACGTCGCGCAGACCCTGTGCCATCGCGGCGACCCGGCCCGCGTCGAGCCGGAGCCGGTCGATGATCGCCGCCGGTGTGCCGGCCGCCTCTGCGGCGGACACGTCCTCGGCGTTGGCGGCGAGGACCTCGTCGGTCGCCGCGACCAGGGCGTCGGCCATCGCGTGGAGCGCCGCGTCCTTCTGGCCGCGGGTGGCCAGAGCGAGCTCGTTCGCCGCGGCTCGGGCGCGCTGCGCGACCGCGACGACCGCGGCCTCGGCGCTGGGAGCAGAGGAAGTGGTCATGCGTCCAGGGTAGGGCGGCCGCGGCTCAGAACGGGAGCGGTGTCACGTCCTGGAGATCGACCACGACGGAGTACTCCCGACCGCGGCTCTGGAACACACCGCGTTCGACGACCTCGAGACCGACGACCTCCCAGCGCGGGAGGCCCGCGGAGTCACGGTGCTCGTTCCACACCCGCAGCGCCAGCGACGAGGCGTCGAGCAGCGACTCGGCCTCCTCCCAGTACTGGATCTCGGCGCGTGCACCGTCGTACTTCAACGAGTGCAGGAAGGGACGCTGGTCGCTGAGGCGGCGCAGCGCGTTGCGGACGACCAGCGGCTCCATCGCATCGCCCGCGACGGTCAAGGTCACATGCCACAGCCGAATGGCCTCGCCCACGTGCCACCTTCTCCTCAGGTCCCGGAACCCCAACGCCCCTAGTGTTGCGCGAGCGACCGTGCCGGGCAGGTGAATGTCCAAACTCGACGGACACGCGCGGCCATGGGCTGTACCGGACTAGCTCGACCGGTGGTGGTGCAGCAGCACGAGGTCGTCGCGGTGCACCACCTCGCGCTCGTAGGAGGAGCCGAGCTCCTTGGCCAGGTCGCGGGTGGAGCGGCCGATCAGCGAGGGCAGCTCGTCGGAGTCGTAGTTGACCAGGCCGCGCGCCACGGCGGTGCCGTCCTCGTCGACCAGGTCGACCGGGTCGCCGCCGACGAAGGTGCCGCTCACCCCCGTGATCCCGGCGGGGAGCAGCGAAGCGCGACGCTCGACGACGGCGCGCACGGCGCCCGCGTCGAGCACGACCGTGCCCTTGGGCTCCGTGGCGTGGGCGAGCCACAGCAACCGCGTCGGGCGGCGGCGGCCGGTGGGGTGGAACATCGTGCCCACCTGCTCCCCCGCGAGCGCCTCGGCGGCGCGGTCCGCGGAGGTGAGCACCACCGGGATGCCCGCGCCGGTGGCGATCCGGGCGGCCTCGACCTTGGTCTGCATGCCGCCGGTGCCCACACCGGCCGGACCGGCCCGGCCGATCGTCACGTTCTCGAGATCGTGGTCGGAGGAGACGTCGGTCAGCAGCCTGGTGCCGGGCACGGAGGGGTGGCCGTCGTAGAGCCCGTCGACGTCGGAGAGCAGCAGGAGCGCGTCGGCGTGCACGAGGTGGGCGACGAGCGCGGCGAGCCGGTCGTTGTCACCGAAGCGGATCTCGGAGGTGGCCACGGTGTCGTTCTCGTTGACGATCGGCAGCGCGCCCATCTCGAGCAGCTTGGCGAAGGTCCGGTAGGCGTTGCGGTAGTGGCTGCGCCGAGTGACGTCGTCGACGGTGAGCAGCACCTGGCCCACGGTCTGGCCGTGCCGGGCGAACTCCTCGGTGTAGCGGTGCACGAGCAGCCCCTGCCCGACCGAGGCCGCGGCCTGCTGAGTGGCCAGGTCGCGGGGCCGCCGGGCGAGCCCGAGCGGCGACAGGCCCGCGGCGATCGCACCGGACGAGACGAGCACGACCTCGGCGCCGCGGGCGCGGACCTTGGCCAGGGTGTCCACCAGGCTGCGGACCCGGACCGGGTCGATACCACCCTCGGCGGTGGTGAGCGAGGAGGAACCGACCTTGACCACGACCCGGGAGGCGTCGGCCACCTGGTGACGCAGCCCGGTCATCGTTGCTCGTCCTCCGGCACCGCTCGCACCGCGTCGGGGTCCTCCTCGTCCCAGCCGAGGTCGAGGTCCTGGCCGGGCTCCTCGGGCTCGATCAGGCCCTGCTCGGCGAGGCGGCGCGCCACGTCGGCGCGGGTCTCCCCCTCGGCGCGGTCGGCGTAGGCCTCGTCGATCGCACGCCGGCGCTGGGCCGCAGCGCGGCGCTCCTCGAACCGGTGGTCCTCGCCGCGTCGGCTGAGCAGCTCTGCGCCGGCCTCCATCATCGGCTTGAAGTCGAAGACGACCGCGTTGTCGGCGGCGCCGATCAGGACGGTGTCGCCCTCCTGCGCGCCGAGCTGGAGGAGCCGGTCCTCCACGCCGAGCCGGTTGAGCCGGTCGGCCAGGAAGCCGACCGCCTCGTCGTTGCTGAAGTCGGTCTGCCGCACCCAGCGCTCGGGCTTGTCGCCGCGCACCCGCCAGGCCCGCTCGTCCGGGCCC
This sequence comes from Nocardioides pakistanensis, assembly GCF_054781215.1. Classification (NCBI taxonomy): domain Bacteria; kingdom Bacillati; phylum Actinomycetota; class Actinomycetes; order Propionibacteriales; family Nocardioidaceae; genus Nocardioides; species Nocardioides pakistanensis. The sequence goes on from NZ_BAAGUV010000034.1 coordinate 245,990, forward strand.
GCCGCGGCGCCGTCCTCGGTGACGGTGAACTCCGGCCCCCCTGCGGCCGTGGGGGGTCGGAGCACGATCCGGGTGGCCTCGACCACGGGCTTGTTCCGGCGAGCCTCGGCGACGATCCGGGCCATCGCGAACGACAGCTCGCGCAGGCCCTCGTGGCTGGCCGCGGACACCTCGTGGACCTCCAGGCCCCGGGCGGCGAAGTCCTCCCGGACGATGTCGGCGAGGTCGCGGGCATCGGGGACGTCGACCTTGTTGAGTGCCACCAGGCGAGGACGGTCCTCGAGACCGCCGTACCTGCTCAGCTCACGCTCGATCACGTCCAGGTCGCCCAGCGGCTCGCGCCCGGGCTCCATGGTGGCCATGTCGATCACGTGCACCAGCGCAGCGCACCGCTCGACGTGACGCAGGAAGTCGTGGCCGAGGCCGCGGCCCTCGCTGGCCCCCTCGATCAGCCCGGGCACGTCGGCGACCGTGAACGTCGTGTCGCCGGCGGTGACCACACCGAGGTTGGGCACCAGCGTGGTGAACGGGTAGTCGGCGATCTTCGGACGCGCCCGCGACAGGGCCGCGATCAGGCTGGACTTGCCGGCGCTGGGGAAGCCGACCAGCCCGATGTCGGCGACGACCTTCAGCTCGAGGGTGATCGTGAGGTCGTCGCCGGGCTCCCCCAGCAGGGCGAAGCCGGGCGCCTTGCGCTTCGACGACGCCAGGGCGGCGTTGCCGAGGCCGCCGCGGCCGCCCTGGGCGACGACCATCTCGGTGCCCGTCCCGACGAGGTCGGCGAGCACGTTGCCGTGCTCGTCACTGACCACGGTGCCGTCGGGCACCGGCAGCACCAGGTCCGCGCCGTGCGCGCCGTTGCGGTGGCCGCCGGCGCCGTGCCCGCCGTGCTCGGCACGCCGGTGCGGGCTGTGGTGGTAGTCCACCAGCGTCGTGACGTCGGGGTCGACCCGCAGGATCACGCTGCCGCCGGGGCCGCCGTTGCCGCCGTCGGGCCCGCCGAGCGGCTTGAACTTCTCCCGGTGCACCGACGCCACGCCGTTGCCGCCGCGACCCGCGGTGACGTGCAGCACCACGCGGTCGACGAAGGTGGGTACTGCCATGGGTCGGTCCTCACTTCAGGGGTGCCCGGCGGCGGGCAGGAGTCGGGAAAGTACCAAGGGGCGCCCCGCGGTGTCGCGGAGCGCCCCTGGGCGAAGAGTCAGTGCCGGCGGTGCGTCACTCAGCCGTCGGGATGATGTTGACGACGCGGCGACCCCGCTTGGTGCCGAACTCGACGTTGCCGCCGACGAGGGCGAACAGGGTGTCGTCACCGCCGCGGCCCACGCCCGAGCCGGGGTGGAAGTGGGTGCCGCGCTGGCGCACGAGGATCTCGCCGGCGTTGACGAGCTGGCCACCGTAGCGCTTGACGCCGAGGTACTGCGGGTTGGAGTCGCGGCCGTTCTTGGTGGACGCCGCACCCTTCTTGTGTGCCATGAGTTCAGTCCTTGGTTGATCGAAGAGAGGCTGATCGGCAGGCGATCAGGCCGAGATGTCGGTGACCTTGACCTGGGTGTACTTCTGGCGGTGCCCCTGGCGCTTCTTGTAGCCGGTCTTGTTCTTGTACTTCTGGATGATGATCTTCGGGCCCTTGGTGGCGCCGAGGACCTCGGCCGTCACGGTCGCCTTGCCGAGCTTGGCCGCGTCCGAGGTGACGTTGTCACCGTCGACGAGCAGCACCACGGGAAGCTTGACCGAGTCGCCGACCTCGCTGGCAACCTTGTCGATCTCGATGACGTCACCGACAGCAACCTTCTGCTGCTGGCCGCCACTGCGCACGATCGCGTACACCGCGGACTCACTCTCATTCGTCGGACTACAAGTTCGGTTCTGCGGCAGCGCGCTGCCCGGCTGGAAGGACGGGAGCGTGCGACTGACACACAGAGGACGGGCGCGCTTTGCACGCCGAGGATCAAGTTTACGGACGATCCCCTGTCGGGTCAAAACGCGGCCCCCGCAGAGGCTACTCCTGGAGGAACAGCCAGGGGTTGGTCGGCAGCGGCGTCGTCACCGGGCGTACGACGGTCCGCTTCCCGCTACGCCTGAGGCGATCGGCCTCCTCCTGCGCGGCCTGCCGCGAGCTGAAGGTGCTTTCCAAGGCCCGAGATCCGACGACATCGACGCGGTAGCTGAGCACGTGCTCGGCCGTGATCCGCTTGGCCTCTCTCACGTCTCCCAAGCTACGCCCGCGGCGCGGGGGTGGAATGGTCCGAAAGTCCCTTTCCGCGCCGCGAACGTCCCTTGCTCAGTACAACTTCATCGGCGGCGCGAGCCGCGCTTCTTCACCGGCACGTGCGGGGTCTCGGGCGCCTCGGCGGACGCGTCCTCGGCAGCCGCGCCGGCCGCCGTCTCCTCGTCCGCGAGCTCCGCGTCGTCGACCAGGGCGGCGATCGGCTCGCTGTCGGCCGGCTCGTCGACGTCCAGCTCCGCCTCCTCGACGACCTGGCCGTCGGCGGCCCCCGTGGGCGACGCAGTCGGTGGCTCCACAGTGAGCGTCGCCACGGTCGCGGCAGGCGGCGGTCCGGCGGCCCGCCGAGCACCCCGACGGCGCGTCGACGTCACGATCTTGGGCGCCACGGGCGCGGCAGGCTCACCCTCGGCAGCCGGAGCCTCCGAGGAGGCCTCCCCGTCCCCTTTGCGCTCGAGCTCGGCCGGGCCGGCTGTGGTCGGCTCGGCGCCGGTTGCTACGGCAGCGCCGGCGGTCACCTCGGCGACGCCGGACGTCTCCTCTGCTGCAACGACCGCCTCCGGGCGTGCCTCCTCGGCCTGCTCGGCGGTCGGCTCGGTCTCGACCGCGGCAGCCTTGGCCGCCCGCCCGCGTCCGCCGCGGCCGCGGCCCCCGCGGCTGCGCGTCGGCTTGGTCTCCTCCGCCGCCTCTGCCTCCGCGGTCGGCGACTCGGGTCCGGCCTCGGCGGGTGCAGGAGCCTCTCCGGCAGCGGCCGGCAGCTCCTGGGCCTTGCCGCTCGGCTGCTCCGGGGTCTCCCCCGGCGCCGCTTCGGACTTCTCCTCGTGCTTGGCCATCGCCGCGATGTCCTTCGGCGAGGGGATCGCCCCGCTGTCGCCGGCGCCCTCGTCGCGGCCCCGGCCGCGACCGCTCCGACGCCCGCGTCCCCGCGACTCGTCGTCGGACTTCTTCTTCGGCTCGACCGGCTCGTGGTGCAGGACCAGGCCGCGCCCCTGGCAGTGCTCACACGTCTCGGAGAACGCCTCGAGCAGCCCGGTGCCGATCCGCTTGCGGGTCATCTGCACCAGGCCGAGCGAGGTGACCTCGGCGACCTGGTGACGGGTCCGGTCCCGACCCAGACACTCGACCATGCGCCGCAGCACCAGGTCGCGGTTGCTCTCCAGGACCATGTCGATGAAGTCGACCACGATGATCCCGCCGATGTCGCGCAGCCGCAGCTGACGCACGATCTCCTCGGCGGCCTCGAGGTTGTTCTTGGTGACGGTCTCCTCGAGGTTGCCGCCGGAGCCGGTGAACTTGCCGGTGTTGACGTCGACGACGGTCATCGCCTCGGTCCGGTCGATCACCAGCGAGCCGCCGGAGGGCAGCCACACCTTGCGGTCGAGCGCCTTCTCGATCTGCTCGTCGATGCGGTACTCCGCGAACACGTCGCGGTCCCCGTCGTACCGCTCCAGGCGGTCGGCGAGATCCGGCGCGACGTGACTGACGTAGCCCTCGACCAGGTCCCAGGCCTCGTCGCCGGCGATCACCAGCTTGTTGAAGTCCTCGGTGAACAGGTCGCGGACCACCTTCAGGGTCAGGTCCGGCTCGCCGTACAGCAGCTGCGGGGCGTTGCCGCCCTTGACCTTGCTCTCGATGTCGGCCCAGCGGGCGGTCAGCCGCTCGACGTCGCGGGTCAGCTCCTCCTCGCTGGCGCCCTCGGCCGCGGTGCGCACGATCACGCCCGCGGAGTCGGGGACGATCTCCTTGAGCAGGCTCTTGAGCCGGTTGCGCTCGGTGTCGGGCAGCTTGCGGGAGATCCCGCTGGTGGTGCCGTCGGGCACGTAGACCAGGAACCGACCCGGCAGGCTGATCTGGCTGGTCAGCCGGGCGCCCTTGTGGCCGATCGGGTCCTTGGTGACCTGCACGAGGATCGACTGCCCCGACTTCAGGACCGACTCGATCTTGCGTGGGGCGCCGTTCTTGGCGCCCAGCGCGTCCCAGTTCACCTCGCCGGCGTAGAGGACCGCATTGCGTCCCTTGCCGATGTCGATGAACGCGGCCTCCATCGAGGGCAGCACGTTCTGGACCCGGCCGAGGTAGACGTTCCCGATCAGCGAGGTCTGCGACTCGCGGGCGACGTAGTGCTCCACGAGCACCTTGTCCTCGAGCACCGCGATCTGGGTGAGGTCCTCGCGCTGGCGGATCACCATCACCCGGTCGACGGACTCACGGCGGGCCAGGAACTCGGCCTCGCTGACGATCGGTGCCCGTCGCCGGCCGGCCTCGCGACCCTCGCGACGGCGCTGCTTCTTGGCCTCCAGGCGGGTCGAGCCGCTGAGCGCGGTGATCTCGTCCTCGGCGTTGCGGGGCTTGCGAGCGCGCGCGGTCGGGGCCTCCTCCTCGCCCTCACCCTCACCGCTGCGGCGGCGCCGACGGCGACGGCGGGTGCCGGTTCCGGCCTCCTCGGCCTCCTCCTTCGCGCCCTCGGGGCCCTTGCTCTCCTTGGGCTCCTTGGGCTCCTTGCCCTCGGGGGCAGCGCCACCCTCGGTCGGCTCGGCGCTCTCGCCGTCCTCGCCACCGCCGGAGCGACGGCGACGACGACCACCACGGCGACGGCGACGGCGCTCACCGCCCTGCTCCTCCTCGCCCTCCTCGGCTGCCTCGGGCTCGGCGGCAGGTTCTGCCTCCGGCTCGGCGGCTGCTGCCTTCTTCGTGGTCCGCTTCGCGGCCGCCTTCTTGGCGGTCTTGCGCGCGGGGGCCTCGGCGCCCTCGGGTGCCTCTTCGGCTTCGACGGCAGGCGCCTCGGCCGGGGTCCCGGTCTCGGCCTGCTCGGCAGGAGCCGCGGCGACCTTGGTGGTCCGGCGGCGGCGGGTGGTGACCACGGCCTTGGTCACGTCCGGCGGCTGGAAGAGCGGCGTGGTGGCCGACGGCGGCGCCGCGGCGGACGCCTCTTCGTCACCGGTGGGAGCCTGCGCGGTGGCCGGCGTCTCCCCGGCAGCCGGCAGCGTCGGCGCGGTCTCGGCCACCGGCCCCTCACCGGCTTCGGTCCCCTCGGCAGAGGGCGCCTCAGCAGCCTTCGCGGCCTTCTTCGTGGTCCGCTTCGCCGCGGTCTTCTTCGTGGTCTTCTTGGCCGCCCGCTTCGCCGCCGGTGCCCCCTCGGCCGCAGCACTCTCCGCCGGCGCTGCTGTGGCATCCACCTCGGGGGTGGTCTCGGCGGCGGCCGCCGGCTCGGGCCCGGTCTCGGGCTGTGGCGGCTCCGCCGCGGCCTTCTTCGTGGTCCGCTTCGCGGGGGCCTTCTTGGCCGTGGCGGCCTTCTTCGCGGCGGTCTTCTTGGCCGGGGTGCGCTTGGCGGCCGTCTTCTTGGCGGGTACGGCGCCGCCCTCGGTGGCCTCCGCGGCGCTGCCGACCCCGCTCTCCGGGTCCTGCGCCGCGGCACCCTCCGAGGTCGAGGGTGCCGCTGTTTCGGTGGTGTTCTCGTCGTCGAGCATGTGCTCTCCTATGACTCCCGGGACCTGTCGGAACGGGTCCACGCGGGAGCGTGTCGGTCGTCGTACCGGAGTCCGGTGCGACGCAAGCCTGCGGTCGGGGCTCCAGCACACGCCGGCCTCCGGTCGCGATTCCTGCGCGAGACGACGGCCCTGCATCGCTGAAGCGCGGCGACAACCTCCGAAGTCACTCGTCGCCGGGGGTTCGCGTCGTCGCCCTCCGCGGTCAGCAGCTCAGTGGACCGAACCTGTCACCTTCGGTCAGCCTGCGTCGCGGTCGGGCGCCAACGGATCCCCTACCGTGCCGGTCCTCGGGTCGAGCGGACCCTGGGCCTGCCGCTCGTACAACGGAGCGGTGTCGACCTGGAGTCCGGCGACCTCGCGGAGTCCGGCGAGGATGTCGTCGGGTCTCACGGACGGGGTTCCGTGCCGTAGGACCACGTCGAGTATCGCACACTCACCACCTGATACCTCGCCAACGTGTGAGGTGAGCGACACGACCGCGTCGCGACAGTCGAACGTCCGCAGGCCCTTCTTGGTCATCCGCTGCACCGACACCTCGTCCGCGGCGAGGAACCGCGCGACGGCGTCGGCCGCGACGTCCGCGACGACGCCCGGCAGGCTCAGCCGCCAGCTGCTCGCCTCCAGCCGGTCTGCCAGCGCGCCCCCGTGGCTCTCCACGACCTCGAGCACGTCCAGGCCGTCGGGCAGCGACTCGTCCAGGGCGGCGTGCACGGCGGCCGGGTCGACGACCTCAGCCAGCGCGATCTCGAGGTACTCCGCCTCGCTCGCCGAGCCGGTCGGCGCTGCCCCGGCGTAGGAGATCCGTGGGTGCGGGTTGAAGCCCGAGGAGTACGCCATCGGGATGCGCGCGCGGAAGACCGCTCGCTCGAACGCCCGGGAGAAGTCGCGATGGCTGGTGAACCGGAGGCGTCCGCGCTTGGCGTAGCGGATCCTCAGCCGCTGGACCGGCGGGGCTTGCTGTTCGGGCTGTTCGGGCACCCGCACACCCTAGTCGGACTCACCTCCTGGTCCGGGGGCGCCGTCGCCGGCCCAACGGCGTCGTGAGCGACGAGGGGACGTGTACGCCGGCCAACCAGTCGGTCAGCCGGCCCGCCTCCTCCTCGAGCCCGCGGAGCCCGGCAGGATCCACGTCCTCGAGGAGGTCGAGGACGACCTCGCCGGACGGGACCTGGTGCCAGCCGCCGACCACCCGGCCCTCCCACCACGCGGTCGGCCCGGCGTTGCCGTTGCCGTCGAAGAGCAGCCGCCGGTGCGCACCGAGGTACCAGTCCCGGTCGGCCCAGCCCATCGTCGTCACGTCGAGGGCGGGCAGCAGCGCCGCCCAGGGTTCGACAGGGGGCATCGGCTCCAGGTCGTCGGGGAGCAGGTAGCCGGTGCCTGCGTCCACCGCGACCGGCACGGCCCCGAGCTCGGCCAGGGCTGCGCGCACCCGACCGAGGGTGGACCCGAACCACCAGCGGAGGTCTCGCTCCGTGCCCGGCCCGAAGGCACGCAGCCACCGGCCCACGAGGACCGCCATCGCCTCCGCCTCGGGCAGCGGCTCCAGGTCACGCCCGATCCAGGAACGCATCGAGGTCCAGGTCGGGCGCGACACCGTCCAGGTCCCGAGGTTGTGGGCTCGCGCGACCTGCCCGGCCGCGGCGAGGGCGTTGAGCACGTTGGGCGCGACCGGTGCCCGCCCGGGCCAGGCCGTGCCCTGCCCGTAGGGCATCGTCACCTGCAGCGCCGGGATCTCCGCCCGCAGCTGCGCGGACGTCGCCTCACGTCCGTCGGCGAGCGCGGCGAGGACCGCCGCCGCGGCCTCGTCGAACCATCGGGCGCCGTCCTCGGCCAGTCCCGCTCTCTGCACGGCGCGTGCCAGCGACCGACGCTCCGCGGCAGCGATCCGGTCGCCGACGGCGCCCTGCACGACGTCGAGGCTCTCGCGCGGCACGACGAACAGGGTGCGCCGCATGGCCAGCTGCTTGACGAGGGTGCGGTCGTCGTACATCGCCTGCTGCAGGTCCGCCACCGTCATCGAACGGGTCCGGGCCCACGCGGACAGGAACGCGGTGGGCGCCTCGCTGCCGTGCAGCCCGAGCAGCTCGCGGGCAACGGCGAGCGGCCCCTCGACGCGACACGAGGGCGCGAGGTGGTGCCGCCGGGCCAGCCGCGCCCGGCGCTGGTCCGCACTCACGCTGCGCACGTTGCTCACCCTAGGGCCCGCGGTGCCGGCACAGGTGTCCGCGGGACATACAGTGTCGCGGTGACGAGGCACACCCACGACGAACCCGCCGCCGCGGCGCCGGCCGAGCAGCACCAGGACACCCGCACCGAGAAGATCCTCGTGCTGGTCGGGATCGTCGTGCTCGGCTTCAACCTCCGCCCCGCAGCGGTCAGCATCGGGCCGGTCCTCGACGAGATCATCGGGTCCTTGCGGATGAGCGGCACCACCGCCGGCGTGCTCACCACCCTCCCCGTGGTCGCGTTCGCCGGTTTCGGTGCCGTCGCACCGGACCTGGCCCGACGGGTCGGGGCACATCGGGTCACCCTGGTCTCGCTGCTCGCCGTCGTCGTCGGCCTCGGTGTCCGTGCCCGCACCGACCAGGTCTGGCTGTTCCTGCTCATGTCGCTGGTCGCCCTCGCCGGGATGGCCACCGCCAACGTCCTGCTCCCGTCGCTGGTGAAGCTGCACTTCCCCCACCGCGTGGGTCTGCTGACCTCGATCTACACGACCTCGATGGCGATCGGGCTCACGCTGGCCTCGGTGCTGACCGTGCCGCTGGGCCATCAGCTCGGCTCGTGGCGTTGGGGGCTCGCCATGTGGGCGGTGACCGCCGCCGTGGCAGCCCTGCCGTGGATCGGCCTGATCCGGCACGACCGGACCCCGGCTCCGGTGCCGCACACCGTCACCCTCCGGCAGGTCGCGCGCACCCGGCTCGGCTGGGCGATGGCGCTCTTCTTCGGCCTGCAGTCGCTCCAGGCGTACTCGATCTTCGGCTGGTTCGCGCAGGTCTACCGTGACGCCGGGTTCTCCGCCTCCACCGCGGGCCTGCTGCTCGGAGTGATCACCGCGATGAGCATCCCGTTCTCGTTCGTGATCCCCTCGCTGGCCTCGCGGCTGCGGAACCAGACCTGGCTGATCGTCGGCCTGATCGCCTGCTACCCCGTCGGCTACCTGGGGCTGATCTACGCCCCGGTGGCCGGCGCCTGGCTGTGGGCAGTGCTCGTCGGCACGGCGGCCAGCGTGTTCCCCCTCGTGCTCACCCTGATCGGTCTGCGGGCGCGCACCAGCGCGGGCACGGCCGCGCTGTCGGGGTTCACCCAGTCGGTCGGCTACCTGCTCGCCGCCGTGGGGCCGCTCGGGGTCGGCATCCTCTACGAGGCGACCGGTGGCTGGACGGTGCCGCTGTGGACGCTGCTGGTCCTCGTGGTCGGCCAGCTCGTGGCGGGTCTCACGGTGGCGCGACCGTCGTACATCGAGGACTCGCTGCCCGCGCCCGCGACGGTTCGACAGCCGCAGAATGGGACATAATCCCTCTCGGGCGCCCGGCTGAGTCCGCGCTCACGAGCAGGCGACGAGGGGAATCGGGGGAAGCATGAGCGACCTGAAGGTCGACTACTACCGGTTGCAGGACAGCGTGACGACGCTGAGCCGGCTGAAGTCGGAGTTCGACGACATCGAGGGGCGTCGCGACGACACCCGCGACATCTGGGGGCACGACGCGGTGCGCTCGGCGATGCACGAGTTCGCGTCCAACATGGACTACAACCGGCGCAAGCTGTCGGAGGAGATCCAGACCGTCGGCGAGAAGATGGCCGGCACGATCGAGGCGTTCCAGGAGGCCGACGCGAAGCTCGCCGCGTCCTTCGACCAGGAGCGCGCCCGATGACCGCCCGCCCCGGCGAGTGGCACCTGCTCGACCACGACGCCGACCCGGTGCCCGGGTCCTCCTACGAGGTGGCCACCGAGGGCCGTCACTACAGCCAGGTCGCCACCACGATTGCGGGGCAGATCTCGCGGCTCCGGGCCCTGGCCGAGCCGGATGCCGCGCTGGTGGGTCACTACGCCGAGGGCCTGCGTGAGTCCTGCGACGAGCTCGCCGGGCACCTGGAGCAGATCGAGGACAGGTTCCGTACGACGGGCAGCACGCTGGTGGCGTACGCCGAGGACCTGGAGGAGGCTCGCACGAAGACCGGCAACGCGCTCGCCGAGGCCGAGGAGGCCAAGCGCCAGCTGGACGCCAACACGCCGCTCGAACCCGATCCCGGGCTCGCCGACGCGCCCAAACCGCAGCAGGACGCTGCGCGCGAGGCGGCCGAGGCTCGGGCCGGCCGCTACAGCCAGGCCGAGGGCGCGCTGGCCGACGCCAAGGCGTCGTGTCGGACCGCCATGAGCGCCTTCGACGAGCGCGCCGAGGAGGTCGCGAAGAAGATCCGTGACGCCTCCGACGACGACATGAAGGACAGCCGCTGGGACAGGTTCAAGGACGTGGTCGGCCAGATCGCAGGCGTCCTCGACAGCATCGCTGACGTCCTGGGATGGATCGCGGTGGGGCTGACGATCGTCGCGCTCTTCATCCCCGGCCTGAACCTGCTCGTGATCGCCGCTGCGCTGCTGTTGGGTTCCCTGATGCTGCACACCTTGCTGGCGGCGACCGGCAACGGCTCGTGGCTCGACGTGGCCTTCGACGTGCTCGGTCTCGCCACGCTCGGAATCGGGACAACCGCGGTGGCCGCCGCTCGCGTCGGGCGGGCCGCGACCCTGGCCGCAGCCGGCCGTGCGGCAGGACGACAGGCCTCCGCGCAGGTGCTCACCCGCGCCTCGTTCAACGGCGGACGCGGCCTGATCGGTGGCGCGCACCGGTTCCTGCTCCGCAACTTCTCCACCACCGTGCGGCAGGGCATGCGCAACGCCTACGACGACGCCTACCGAGGGTTCGTCAACCGTCCCGTACCCGGATCCAGCATCCGGGAGGGGCTCAGGGCCGGGCTCGACCGGGACCTCGCGTCGCTGGTCAAGGACCACCGGCTGCTCACCCGCGAGCTCGGCGAGGCAGCGATCGACCCGGCGTACACCCGCAACCTCCAGCGCGCCCTGGCTGCGACCTGGACCAGCATCGGCACGGATGCCGCCAGCAAGGTCATGCAGCCGAAGGTCGGCGACGTGTGGCATCCCTACACCTTCCCGCCCTACGGCAAGGCCTCCGACGCCCTCACCTTCACCATCGGTGGTCCGCTGTGAGCGCCGCGACGGTGGCGCGGTGAGCAGCGCGGAGCTCGACCCCTACCTGGACCTCGACCCCGACCCGGCGCTGTGGCTGATCGGCCCCACGCCGGAGCGGCCGGTGGAGCAGTGGCTGCCGGCGGCCACGGACGCGGTCGTCTCCGACTTCGGGCGCGGTGCGGAGCAGGCCCGCGAGCGTGAGCACGTCCGCGACGTCCTCGGACTCACCGCACGGCGCCATCCCTCTCCCCTGCCGCTGTTCGTGCTCCGGTGGCGCGAGCTCAGGGAGGTGCCGATGGCGCTGTTCCTCGGTCTCGTCGAGCGTGAGCCGGGCCTGACCGACCTCTGGCTGGACGCGGAGGACGGCGAGTCCGTCGAGCCGCCGGTCCGCGAGCCCGTGCCGACCGGAGCAGGTACGACGATCGAACGCTCGCTGTCCTACACCCACGACGGGGAGACCGGTCTCACGATCGGACTGAGATACGTCGTCGACACCGGCCACCCCGTGGCTGTCGTCCTCGCCCACACGGCGTCGGACTCCCCGGGAGACATCCTCGCTGCGGCGTCCGACGTCGAGGACCTGCTGCGCACGGTCCGCGTGCTCGACCAGCCACCCTCGGGAGGGCGCCGATGAGCGCCACGTCGTACCAGCTGGTGCTGCCCGCGCCCTGGGAGCGGATCAGACTGGACGGCTCGATCCGGACCCGGGTCCGCGAGATCGTGGAGCGGTCGGTGGCCCGGCTGCCCGGGGACCTCCCGCCCGACCAGGTGGCGCCCGCCCGCCGCCGTGTCGAGGAGGAGCTCAACCAGCTCCTCGTCGAGGCGCGGAACAACGGCGGGATCGACTACTACCTGCCGACCGAGCTCATGCACGGTCAGCAGCTGAACGCCAGCTTCGTCGTGAGCGCCGTCATCCCCGACGCGACCGCGGAGGCAGACCTGGTGCCACGAGTGATGGCGAGCCTGCTTCAGGCCGAGGACACCGCGGCGGTCACCGTAGGGGACACCACCTGGACCCGTCGCGAGCGCGTGCTGCGCCGACCTCCCGGCGGCCTCGTCGGCGACCAGGTCGACCTGCGCAAGGTCGAGTACCTCACCGCCGTGCCCGACGACGCCCGCCGCTGGGTGCTGGTCACCTTCACCACCGCCGGGGACGGTGACGTCGACAGCGAGGCGACCGCCCTCATCGTGGAGCTGTTCGACGCGATCATGAGCACCTGGCGCTGGGGCGCGGACCCCGCAGGGGGGAGCCCGGCCGCCGGCTCTGCCGCGGAGGCGTGACGTGCCCCGGCTCAAGCCGGCTCCGCGGACATCTCCCGGATCCGCGGGCTCAAGGGGCAGTACGTCGGAGCCTCTGCCGTGACGACCCTGGTGCCCGCGGCAGCCGTGTCGTTCATGTGGTGGGCGAGCCTGCCGGCCTCGTCGGTCCTCTTCGGGATCGGGATCGTCGTCGCTACCGTGCTGCCCGGCCCGTGACCTCGCACGGCCCCGGGTGCTGGCCACCGGCCCGGAGGTGCGTAGTCTGCAAGACTGCGCGCGGCGGGTGCGTGCGAGGAGAGGAGATGCGTTGGCGCGGCTGAGTCATCTCGACGCGGAGCGAGACCTCCAGAAGTACATCGTCCTCTTCCTGGGCTGGGCCGGGATCGCCCTGCTGATCCTCGGGGTCGCCGCGATCGGCTTCGAGCTGCAGGAGGTCTCCGGCGACGCGGAGGGCCCCGGGGAGTGGGTGCCGCTCCGCGCGGCCATGGGAGCCGTGGCCGTGCTGATCAGCCTGCGGCTGCCGCTGCTGGTGCGCCGCCACCGCGACGACATCTCCCGGATCAACGGGCTGAAGGGGCAGTACCTCACCGCGGCGGTCGTCACCGCTGTCCTGCCCGTCCCCGGCTCCGCGTTCTTCTGGTGGGCGGCGCTGCCGGCCAGCGCGGTCGGCCTGGTCAGCCTCGTTCTCGCAGCACGGGTCCCGAAGATCCCTGTTGAGGAGATGACCGAGACGATCGACTACCGCAACCCCGAGGCCTGGGGCGGCCCCACGTTCCTGGGGGAACGGTTCGTCTTCCTCAAGGTGATGGCGATCAGTTTCGTGCTCACGAGCGCCCTGGTGATCGCGCTCATCCTCTTTGCCACCTGACCCGATGAAGCGACCGGGCGGCCGGAGCGACGCGACGACGCCTCAGACCACTGACAGCGGCAGAAGCTTCTTTCCGGTGGGGCCGATCTGGATCTCGGTGTCCATCTGCGGGCACACGCCGCAGTCGTAGCACGGGGTCCAGCGACAGTCCTCGACCTCGGGGATGTCGGCGTCGGGGTCGGCCGCCGACAGGGCGTCCTGCCAGTCCTCCCACAGCCAGTCGCGGTCGAGCCCGGAGTCGAGGTGGTCCCAGGGCAGCACCTCGGAGTACTCCCGCTCCCGGACGGTGTACCAGTCCAGGTCGACCGGAGTGTCGGTCAGGCCTCGCTCGGAGGCGGCCACCCAGCGGTCATAGGAGAAGTGCTCGCTCCAGCCGTCGAAGCGGCCGCCGTCGCGCCAGACCTCCTCGATGATCCGACTCACCCGGCGGTCACCGCGGGAGAGCAGGCCCTCGATGATGCCGGGCCGCCCGTCGTGGTAGCGGAAGCCGATCGCTCGACCGTACTGCTTGTCCTCGCGGACCATGTCGCGCAGCTTCTTCAGCCGCTCGTCGGTGGTCTCGTGGTCGAGCTGTGCCGCCCACTGGAACGGCGTGTGCGGCTTCGGCACGAACCCGCCGATCGACACCGTGCAGCGGATGTCCTTGCGGCCGGAGACCTCACGACCCTTGGCGATCACCTTCTTGGCAAGGTCGCCGATCTCGAGCACGTCCTCGTCGGTCTCGGTGGGCAGGCCGCACATGAAGTACAGCTTCACCTGGCGCCAGCCGTGGGAGTACGCCGTCGCGACGGTGCGGATCAGGTCCTCCTCGGTGACCATTTTGTTGATCACCCGGCGCATCCGCTCCGACCCGCCCTCGGGGGCGAAGGTCAGCCCCGAGCGGCGGCCGTTGCGCGACAGCTCGTTGGCGAGCGTGATGTTGAAGGCGTCGACCCGGGTCGAGGGCAGCGACAGCGAGACGTTGGAGCCGTCGTACCGGTCCGCGAGGCCTTTGGCCACCTCCCCGATCTCGGTGTGGTCGGCGCTGGACAGCGACAGCAGACCGACCTCCTCGAAGCCGGACTTGCGGATGCCGTTCTCGACCATGTCGCCGATCGTGGTGATCGAGCGCTCCCGCACCGGGCGGGTGATCATCCCGGCCTGGCAGAACCGGCAGCCGCGGGTGCAGCCACGGAAGATCTCCACCGAGAAGCGCTCGTGGACGGTCTCGGCCAGCGGCACCAACGGCTTCCGCGGGTACGGCCAGGAGTCGAGGTCCATCAGCGTGTGCTTGTGCACCCGCCACGGCACACCGGAGGTGTTCGGCGCCACCCGCTTGATGCGACCGTCGGGCAGGTAGTCGACGTCGTAGAACTTCGGGACGTAGACGCCGCCGGAGACCGCGAGCCGGTAGAGCAGCTCGTCGCGCGGGGTGCGCCCGCCAAGACCTGGACAGCCTTCGGCCTTCCACTCCCGGATCACCTCGGAGATCGCCAGCACGATCTCCTCGCCGTCGCCGAGGACCGCGGCGTCGATGAAGTCCGCAATCGGCTCGGGGTTGAACGCCGCGTGCCCGCCGGCGAGCACGATCGGGTCCTCCTCGCCGCGGTCCACCGCGTGCAGCGGGATGCCGGCGAGGTCGATCGCGGTCAGCATGTTGGTGTAGCCGAGCTCGGTGGCGAACGAGATGCCGAGCACGTCGAAGGCCCGGACCGGCCGGTGATGTTCGAGGGTGAACTGCGGGATGCCGTGCTCCCGCATGACCTTCTCCATGTCCGGCCAGACGGCGTAGGTGCGCTCGGCGGCGATCCAGTCGCGCTCGTTGAGCACCTCGTAGAGGATCTGCACGCCCTGGTTGGGCTGGCCGACCTCGTAGGCGTCGGGGTACATCAGCGCCCACCGGACGTCGACCGCGGCCCAGTCCTTCAAGGTGGCGTTGAGCTCGCCGCCGACGTACTGGATCGGCTTCTGCACCGACGGCAGCAGCGGCTCGAGTCGCGGGAAGAGTGACTCGGCGTGGGGCGCGGGCATGCAGGAACCTCTCGAAGTCTGTTGTGGGGTCCCGACAAGGGTACGACGCTCACCCCGGAGGTTCTAACCCCGCGCAGGCGCTACTCCGGCTCGGCGAGCTCGCGCAGCGCGGCCTCCGCCTTGGCCAGCTCCTCCCGCGCGAGCGCGATCAGGTCGGCCAGGCCCTGGGTGCCGAAACGGTTGCTGATGTTGGCCACCGCCTCGACGATCACAGGGTCGACGTTCTCCGGCGGCGTGGTGCTCTCGGTCATCGGGCCATCCTGGCCCGTAGGCCGGGGACCGTCCACTACCTCGCGCGCAGCGTGTCACGGGTCTCGACAGACCCCCTGGACTGCAAGGGGGGCTACTCGGACGCGGACGCCTCGAGCGCGGAGAACAGGTCGGGCTCCTCGACGACCTGACCCGGACGGGACTCCGGGTGCCTGACCTCGGAGCCGGCGAACCCGGGACCCGGGTCTGGGGCGGTGCCGTCCTTCCACGAAACCGCCGCAGCATTGGCGAGCCGGTCCGCCGCCTCGTTCAGCAGGTGTCCCGTGTGGCCCTTCACCCATTCGAACCGCACCCGACGGCCACGCATCGCCACGTCGAGCGCCTTCATGATCTCGACGTTCAGGACGGGCTTGCCGTCCCCCTTCCGCCAGCCTCGCCGCTTCCATCCAGGCATCCACGTGGTGATCGAGTTGATCGCGTAGGTGCTGTCGCAGAAGACGTGCAGGTCGTCGGTCAGGTGTGCGGTCTGCTGGAGCAGGTCGAGCACGGCGGTCAGCTCGGCCATGTTGTTCGTCCCGTGAGCCCAGCCTCCGACGGCCCAGCACTCCTCGTCGACGTACCAACCCCATCCCGCTGGGCCCGGGTTGCCGAGGGCCGAACCGTCTGCTGCCGCGATGATCGTCACGGCCGCGCATTCTGCCACGACGCCAGACCGTCCGGTGCCGCCAGAAGGCGCGACGTTCGTGGCGAGCTCGCGGTCCGACCGCCCGGCTCCGTCCGGCGCGACCGGGTCACGTCCTCAGCCCTTGACGTAGGAGAGCTTCTCGCGGACCTTCCCGTCGCGGAACGCGATCAGGTCCACGCCACGGACATGTCCCTGCGTCCCGTCCGGCTCGCTCCAGGTGAACAGCCAGCGCACGACAGCGCGGTCCTTGCAGACGAGGGACTCCTCCTCGGTGAAGACGGGGTCGTTGGTCTCTGTGAACAGCGTCTCCCACACCCGGCGTACCGCCTCTGCTCCTTCGTGGCGCACGCCATCGGGAGCGGGCGAGGTCGACTCGAAGACGCAGTCCTCGGTCATCAGCGCCATGATCCGGTCGACGTCACGGGCTGCGAAGGCCGCGGAGAATCGCATCAGCACCGCGTGATTCCTGCCCCAGTCGGCGTCGCGTCCGAACGCCGCCAGTAGGTCCCCCTGCAGGTCCCCGGACCTCGAGGCAGGCGGCCCGATCAGCCCGGCGGACCTCATCAGCTCCTCCTGACCCTCGAACCAGCGGGCGACCTCGGCGACCAGCTGCGGGTCGAGGCGGGTCTCGCCGGTCGTGGCGGCTGCGAGGTCCCAGGCGTGGATCAGGTGGTCCGAGGCGAGCTGACGGACATACTCGGCCGAGTCCGTGTCCCCGAAGGAGAGGTGGACCTTCTCCCCGCGCGGAAGCCGCTCCGCGACGACGGAGACGGCCTGCTTCGCGGCATCCAGCGCGGCGGTGACGGGGTCGTCCCCGAGCAGGTCGCCGTCGAAGCGGTCGCCGACCGCGGCGATCGTGCGCCCCTGCATCAGGGGCGCGGTCCACAGATCCTCTCCCATCACGTGGTTGACGAGGTCTCGGACCGTCCATCCGGCGCAGGGCGTCGGGTCGTCCCACTGATCACTGTGAACGGCGTTCACCCGGTCCGCCCAGCACTCGACGGTGCGGTGGTACAGCGTGTTCAGATCCATGGCCGCTCCTCCTCCAGGACCCAGCGTGCTCCGCGTCCCGATGTGCGTCCAGAGGGACGTTCCCCACGACCCGGGTCAACCGTCGAGGCGAACCGCGTTCGCCTAGAAGCGGGAGCGCGCCAGACGGCCGCGCGCCATGCCGAGGCCGAGGGACCGGTCGGTGCGCAGGTGGATGTTCTGGAGCAGCCCGACCGCCATCAGGCCGGCGAACATCGACGAGCCGCCGTAGGACACCAGCGGCAGCGGCACCCCGGTGACCGGCATGATGCCCAGGCACATCCCGATGTTCTGGAACGCCTGGAAGCCCAGCCAGCAGGCGATCCCGCCTGCGGCGAGCCGGCCGAACAGGTCGTCGGCGTGGGCGGCGATGGTCAGGGCGCGCCACAGCACGACCCCGAGCAGCGCGATCAGCAGCCCCGCGCCGACCAGGCCGAGCTCCTCCCCCGCGACGGTGAAGATGAAGTCGGTGTGCTGCTCGGGCACGAACCCGGACTGGGTCTGGGACCCGTCGAAGAGCCCCTGACCGAAGACCCCGCCGTTGCCGATCGCGATCCGGGCCTGCTCGGTGTTGTAGCCGGCCCCCCGCGGGTCGAGCCCGGGGTTGGTGAAGGCCAGGAAACGGTCGACCTGGTAGTCCTTCAGCACCCCGGCCTGCACCGCGAGCAGGGCTCCCCCGACCGCTCCCCCGGCCAGCCCGGCCAGCCAGCGGCGGGGTGCACCGGAGACGGCGACCACGCCGAACACCGTGGCCGACAGCACCAGCATCGTGCCGAGGTCGGGCTGCAGGAGGATCAGCGCGGCCGGCAGCCCCGCGATCGCGAGCATCCCCACCACGTCGAGGTGCCGGACCTGCCGCTGCTTCCACGAGCCCTCGGTGCGCTCGGCGACGAACAGCGCCATCGCGACGACCACGGCGAGCTTGGCGAACTCAGCCGGCTGGATCGACATCCCGCCGAGCACCAGCCAGGAGCGCGACCCGTTGATCGTGCTGCCCATGACGAGGACCAGCACCAGGCCGGCCACGGAGGCGGCGTACACGAGCGGGGCGAGGATCCGCACCCAGCGGTGGTCGGTGGCCATGATCATCACGCCGAGCACGGTGCCGATCGCGATGTTGACCAGCTGCTTCTTCAGGTAGGCGGTGGGGACGCCGCCGGTGAGATCGTCACGGCTGACCGTGGCCGACCACACCAGCAGCGTGCCGATCACGAGCAGGCCGGCGACGGCGAGCATCAACAGCCAGTCCAGGCGTGGCACGCGGGCCCCGCGTTCGATTCGGACGGCGCGGGTTCTCGGCGCGGTGGCGAGGCTCATGACCGGCGCCTCCTGTCCTTGCGGGGCGGTTGTGCCGGCGGGAGGATCGCGCCGTCGTCGGCGAACACGGGGAGACCGGCGGGAGGCACGGCCCCGGGCAGCGCGGCCTTCGCCGGCACGACCCTGTCGCCGCGGACGCCGTACAGGGTCTCCCAGATCTTGCGGATCGCCGGTCCGGACGTGCCCGACCCGGTGCCGCCCTGGGACACCATCATCACCACGGCGTAGCGGTCGTCGTAGGAGGCGACCCAGGACGTGCTCTGCTTGCCGTAGACCTCGGCGGACCCGGTCTTGGAGCGGATCTTGACCTTGTCGAGCGGGAAGTCGAGCAGCCGCCACGACATCGTGCCGCGCTCGGAGACCCCGCGCAGCGCCTGGTCGATGTAGCGCAGGTGCCGCTCGGCGACCTTGACGCTGCCCGCCCTCTTCGGCTTGATCTCCCGGATCACGTTGCCGTCGGGGTCGACGACCGCCTTGGCCACCCGGGGCTCCCACAGCGTGCCGCCGTTGGCCAGGCTCGCGTAGGCGCGGGCGAGCTGGAGCGGGGTGACGATCGTGTCGCCCTGGCCGATCGCGAAGTTCACCGCGTCACCGGCGCGGTAGGCGTATCCCTCGGCGCAGAACTCGCGCGCGAAGCGGTGCAGGAAGTCGTTGCCGTCGCGTCGGCCGATCTTGCAGTAATAGTCCTTGTTGGCCTCGTAGTAGTCGCGCTTCCACTGCCGGTCGGCGATCCGCCCGCTGGCCTCGCCGGGCAGGTCGATGCCGGTCTCCTCGCCGAAGCCGAACCGCTTGGCGATGGCCACGAGCGGGTCCTTGGCCTCGAGGTCGTCGACGTCGCTGCCCCACTTCTGCCAGTAGTTGTAGCCGATCCGGTAGAAGAAGGTGTTGCAGGAGACCTCGAGCGCCTTGTCGAACCCGATCGAGCCGTAGGCACCCGACTCGTAGTTCTTGAAGGCCCGGTTGCCGACGGTGAACGACGAGGAGCAGGCCAGCCGGCTGTCCTGGCTGTAGCCGTTCTCCAGCGCCCCGGCGGTCATGAACGGTTTCCACGTCGACCCGGGCGCGAACTGCCCCTGGGTGGCCCGGAACAGCAGCGGGGTGCCGGCCTCGGCGGAGTACAGCCGCGCGAGCTGGTCGTTGCTGATCCCGCCGACCCACACGCTGGGGTCGTACGTCGGGTAGCCGGCCATCGCGACCACCCGGCCGTTGGTGACGTCGAGCACCACCGCGGCACCGGAGTCGGCGGCGTACTTGCGGCCCGTGACCTTGTCGACGGTGCGCCGCGCGGTCTTGATGGTCGACTCGAGCTGCTGCTCGACGACGGCCTGCACCCGGGCGTCGATCGAGGTGACCAGGGTGTCGCCGGCCTTCGCCTCGATCTCGCCGGAGTCACCGAGCACCCTGCCCATGCTGTCGACGGCCACCCGCTTGTAACCCGGCTCGCCGCGCAGGTACTCGTCGTACTGCTTCTCCACCCCGGCGCGGCCGACCACCGACGCGCCGTGCACCGAGGTGTCACCCTCGGCCTCGGCCTCGTCGAGCTCCTCCTCGGTGATCGGGCTGAGGTAGCCGAGCAGGTGGGCGGCGTTGATGCCGTACGGCGACGGGTAGGCGCGCACGCTGGTGGACTCGGCGAGCACCGCGGGGAAGTCCTCGCTCTGCTCGAGGATCGAGACGGCAGTCTCCTGCGGCACGTCCTCGGCGACCGGCACCGGCTGGTAGGGCGAGCCGTTCCAGCAGGTGCCGGTGACGGCGCCTTCCTCGCCGCAGAGCTTGGTGCGGGCGAGGATCTTCCGGTACGGCGAGCCGACGGTCCGGGCGACCCGGCGCAGCACGTCCTCCTGTGCCCGCTCGTCCATCTTCCTGAGGAGCGTCCGGTCGACCGTCACCACCCACGAGGTGCGGTTCGCCACCAGCGGCCGGCCCATGTCGTCGACGATCAGTCCGCGCGCCGGCTGCACCACGATCTCGCGCACCGACTGCTCTGCGGCCTGGGCCTGGTAGGACTCGCCGCCGAGGACCTGGAGGTACCACAGCCGGGCGAACAGGGTGAGGAACAGCGAGAGCACGACGGCCTGGACGACGATCAGCCGCAACCTGCTGCGCTGGCCGGTCGACGCCCTGCCGGTGCGTGTCGGCGGGACCATCAGTAGGCGACCTGGTGCGGTTCGAGCCGACGGAACAGGCCCATCATCACCGGCAGCACGAACGGAGTCAGCACGACGTCGTACACGACCGCGGTGGGGATCACCGCCAGCGCCTCGGCGAGCGGCACCGCCGGGTCGGCGAGCACCATGCCGCTCAGCGCGAAGACGGAGGTGCCGATGAACGACGACGCCGCGACGGTGACGACCGCCGCGACCGCGGAGGAGCCGGCGTCGTGGCGGACCCGGCCGGCGAGGTAGCCGACGACGACCAGCGCGAGCGCCCAGCGACCGGCGACGTGGTCGGCCGGAGGGGCGAGGTCGACGGCGAGCCCGGCGACGAAGCCGAGCACCGCGGCGAACTCCGGGCCGCGCACCAGGGCGGCGGCGACCACGACGAGCAGCGCGAGGTTGGGCACCACACCGTTGACCGCGAGCGGCGCGAACAGCGCGACCTGCAGGACCACCGCAAGCGTGATGACGACCGTGAGCACGAGGGCCCGGGCGGCGACCATCAGCGGCCCCCTTCCTGCGTCCCGCTGGGCGATCCCGCCTTGATCAGGTCGCGGTCGCCCCGGGTGTCTCCACGGACGACGACTCCGACCACGTCGAGCGCGGTGAAGTCGACGAACGGCGCGATGACCGCGCGCTTGGAGAGCTCCCGCGGGCTGCTGAACACCGAGGTGACCCGGCCGATCGGGACCCCCGCGACGTAGGGGGCGCCGTTCTCCGAGCCCCAGGTCACGACCACGTCGTCGCGGGCGGGGGTCACCGCGTTGTCCACGAGGTCGAGGTCGAGCTTGGCGGGCTCGCCGACCGCACCGCGGCCGCGGAGGAAGCCGACCTCCATGTTGGAGCCGAGCCGGCCGCCGACCACCGAGCCGCGGTCGACGATCAGCAGCACCGTCGCCGAGGACCGGCCGGCGCGGATCACCCGGCCGACCAGCCCTTCGCTGTTGAGCACGGTCATGTCTGCGTGGACGCCCGACGTCGTCCCGGCGTCGATGGTCACGGTGCGGCTGAACGACTGCGCCGGGCCGATCGCCACGACCCGGGCGGGGACCAGTGCGTGGCCGGTGTCCCGCGAGCTCCTCAGCAGCCCGTCGAGCTCGGCGGCCCGGTTGCGGGCGACCGACGAGGTGGCCAGCTCGCCCCGCAGCGCGTCGTTCTCGGCCTCCAGCCGGCGGACCTCCTTACGCAGGCTGCCGGTCGTGGAGAACAGGTCCGGCACCGCGCGGAACGGGCGTACGACGGTCGCGGTCACCTCCTGCACGGGGCCGAAGGCCTCCCCGACGACCGCTCGCACCGGCTCGACCGGGGAGTCGTCACCGCCGCGAACGTCGAGGGTGATCAGCGTGATGCTGGCGAGCAGCAGGAGCACGAGCACGCCGCGTGAGGGGCGCTCGTGCCGGTCGCGCATGGTCATGGGGTCACCACCCGGCGTCGTCCGGATGTCGTGGCGAGCACGCTCGAGGGCACCGTCCTCACCGTCGCCTGGGCTCGCTGACGAGCACCTGCTGCAGCGCCTCGAACTCCTCGACGCACTTGCCGGCGCCCATGGCGACGGAGTGGAGCGGGTCCTCGGCGATGTGCACGGGCATGCCGGTCTCGTGGCGCATGCGCTCGTCGAGGCCGCGGAGCAGCGCGCCGCCGCCGGTGAGGACCAGCCCGCGGTCCATGATGTCGCCGGCAAGCTCCGGCGGAGTCTGGTCGAGGGTGGCGCGCACGGCGTCGACGATGTCGTTGAGCGGCTCCTCGAGGGCCTGCCGGACCTCGGCGCTGGAGACCACGATCGTCCTGGGCAGCCCGGAGACCATGTCGCGGCCGCGGACCTCGGCCTCGGGCTCCTGCGGCAGCGGAAACGCCGAGCCGAGGGTCATCTTGATCTCCTCGGCGGTGCGCTCCCCCAGCATCAGGGAGTACTCCTTCTTCATCCACGCGATGATCGCCTGGTCGAGGTCGTCGCCGGCCGTGCGGACCGAGAGGCTGGTGACGATGCCGCCCAGCGAGATCACCGCGACCTCGGTGGTGCCGCCGCCGACGTCGACGACCATGTTGCCGGTGGCCTCGTGGACCGGGAGGTTCGCCCCGATCGCGGCGGCCATCGGCTCCTCGATGATGTAGACCCGGCGGGCACCGGCCTGGTAGCCGGCCTCCTTGACCGCCCGCTGCTCCACGGCGGTGATCCCGCTGGGCACACAGACCACGAGGCGCGGCTTGGCGAAGTAGCGCCTGCGGTGCACCCGCTGGATGAAGAACCGCAGCATCTGCTCGGTCGAGTCGAAGTCGGCGATCACACCGTCCTGGAGCGGCCGGATCGCGGTGATGTTGTCCGGCGTGCGGCCGATCATCCGCTTGGCCTCGTGGCCGACCGCGAGCACCTCGCCGGTGGTGGCGTTGAGCGCCACGACCGACGGCTCGTCGAGCAGCACGCCCTTGCCGCGGACGTAGACAAGGGTGTTGGCGGTGCCGAGGTCGACCGCCATGTCCCGGCCGATGAAGCTGTTCGCCATGTCCCGCCCTCTGGTGTCCGCACAGGGGTACGACGATCACGTGCTCGTCGTACCGTGCGAAAAGCCTAAGAGGGCAAGGCTTTGCTTCCCGGCAGGACACGCGCGTGCCCGCCGTCCCGCTGGTCGAGCCCGTCCTCCGCTGGTCGAGCCCGTCCTCCGCTGGTCGAGCCCGTCCTCCGCTGGTCGAGCCCGTCGAGACCTAGAGGCCCGGGAACCAGATCTTGATCTCGCGCTCGGCGGACTCGGGCGAGTCCGAGCCGTGCACGAGGTTCTCGCGGTTCGACAGCGACAGGTCGCCGCGGATGGTGCCGGGGGCCGCCTTGCGTCCGTCGGTGGCGCCGTTGATCGCACGCACCACCTCGATCGCCTCGTCGCCCTCGAGCACGCAGGCCACCAGCGGCCCGGAGGTCACGAACTCCCGCAACGGCGGGTAGAAGTCGCGCTCGACGTGCTCGGCGTAGTGCTCGTCGGCCTTGGCGGCGTCGATCGTGCGCTGCTCGAGGGCCACGATCGAGAGCCCCTTGGCCTCGTAGCGACCGAGGATGTTGCCGACGAGGCCCCGGCGGACGGCGTCGGGCTTGAGGAGGACCAGAGTGCGCTGCGACATGGTCGCAGCCTATCTACTGGCCGGCGCGGGTCTCGACGGGCTCGACCTCCGGGTCTCGACGGGCTCGACCACCGGGTCTCGACCGGCTCGACCACCGGGTCTCGACGGGCTCGACCACCAGGCTGTCCGGTGACCGCTCAGGCCGGCCCGTGCTCGGCGGTCCACTGCTGCTCGAGCACCTCGCGCTCAGCACGCTCCCGGTCGACCTTCGCGCCCAGGAAGAACGCTCCGGCCCACAGGGCAGTGAACACCCCACCGAGCACGAACATGATGGGCACGACGAAGCCCAGGGCCAGTGTGACCAGCTGGATCGTCCAGCCGAGGTAGTAGGCCCACGGCATCCGCAGCAGGCCCGCCGTCACGACACAGGCCGCCGCCAGGCCGAACCCGATGCCGAGCGCCGTGCCGACGTCCAGGTCCTCCAGCCCGATCAGGACCAGCCCGCTGAGGAAGAGCACGACCGCCTGCAGCGACAGCATGGTGGCGCTCATCGCCCGCTTCGCCGAGCGCATCAGGAGGTCCTCCCCTCGGCCGCACTGGGGCGAGCGGCCCGCTCGCGCGGCTTCAGCATCGCGCGGGCCTCGCCCACGGTGACCACCGAACCGGTCACCAGCACACCGCCGGAGCCGTAGACGCCACCGGTCTCGGCCAGGGTCGCCGCCATCTCGATGGCGTCGTCGAGCCGCGGCGCGACGTGCACCCGGTCGACCCCGAAGATGCCGCGGGCGACCTCGGCGAGCTCCTCGGCCGGCATCGTCCGGGAGGTGGAGTTCTGGGTGCAGACGATCTCGGCGAAGCTGTGCTCGAATGCCGCAAGCAGGCCCTCGTAGTCCTTGTCCGCCATCACCCCTACCACACCGACCAGCGGGTGGAAGGTGAAGGAGTCCTCCAGCGCGGCGGCGGTGGCCGCGGCGCCGTGCGGGTTGTGGGCGGCGTCGAGCACCACCGTGGGGCTGCGCCGGATGATCTCGAGACGCCCCGGCGAGGTGACCTGGCCGAACGCCTCGTGCACGAGCTCGGCGTCGAGCGGCTCGTCGCCGGCGAACGCCTCGACGGCGGCGAGGGCGAGCGCGGCGTTCTGGCCCTGGTGGGCGCCGTAGAGCGGCAGGAACAGCTCGTCGTACTCCGCGCGCAGACCCTGGAGCCGCAGCATCTGCCCACCGACCGCGGGCAGCCGGTGGACGACACCGAAGTCCACGCCCTCACGCAGCACCCGCGCGTCGACCTCGGCGGCGCGTTCGAGGATCACCTCCGCCACGGCCGGCAGCTGCTCGGCCATCACCACGGTGCAGCCGGGCTTGATGATCCCGGCCTTCTCCAGCGCGATGTCCTCCGGGGTGTCGCCGAGGTACTTGGCGTGGTCGACGCTGATCGGGGTGATCACCGCGACCTTGGCGTCGACGACGTTGGTGGCGTCCCAGGAACCGCCCATGCCCACCTCGACGATCGCGGCGTCGACCGGCGCGTCGGCGAACGCCGCGTAGGCCATGCCGACCACGGTCTCGAAGAACGACAGCGGGTGCTCGGCCTCCGCGTCGGCGAGCGCTGCGAACGGCGCCACGTCGCGGTAGGCCTCGACGAAGGTCTCCTCCGAGACGGGCTCGCCGTCGATGGAGATCCGCTCGGTCATCGACTCCACGTGCGGGCTGGTGAACCGCCCCGTGCGCAGCCCCAGGGCGCGGATCAGCGTGTCGACCATCCGCGCGGTGCTGGTCTTCCCGTTGGTCCCGGTCAGGTGCACGACCGGGTAGGCGTGCTGCGGGTCGCCGAGCAGGTGCACCAGCGCCCGGATCCGGTCCAGGCTCGGCTCGAGCTTGGTCTCGGGCCAGCGGGCGAGGAGCGCACGTTCCACGTCGGCGTAGGTCGTGGGGTCGCCGTCGGGCGTGGCGGAGGCAGGGGTGTCAGGCATCGCGGTTCGAGTCTACGGGGGTACGACGGCCCGCCCGTCGCCGCACGACCTGCCCTGCCCGTCGTACCGGGCCGAACTGAGTCGCAGCACCCGAAGCCCCACCCGTAAGATTTCCTGCCATGGACAACGATCCCAAGCCCCAGCAGACCGGAGAGACCACCGACGCGACCCACGGCCGCTCGGTCGTCGTACCCGACCGGCCTGCCCTGGAGGGGCTGGAGGACAAGTGGGTCCAGCGCTGGGAGGACGAGGGCACCTACCGGTTCGACCGGTCCCGGACCCGCGAGGAGATCTACTCGATCGACACCCCTCCCCCGACCGTCTCCGGCTCGTTGCACGTGGGCCACGTCTTCTCCTACACCCACACCGACCTCATCGCCCGCTTCCAGCGGATGCGCGGCAAGGAGGTCTTCTACCCGATGGGCTGGGACGACAACGGCCTGCCCACCGAGCGCCGGGTGCAGAACTACTTCGGCGTGCGCTGCGACCCCTCGCTGCCGCACGACGAGGACTTCACGCCGCCGGAGAAGCCGGACCCGAAGAAGCAGGTCCCGGTCGGCCGGCAGAACTTCATCGACCTGTGCGAGCAGCT
Source organism: Nocardioides pakistanensis (assembly GCF_054781215.1). Lineage (NCBI taxonomy): Bacteria > Bacillati > Actinomycetota > Actinomycetes > Propionibacteriales > Nocardioidaceae > Nocardioides > Nocardioides pakistanensis. The sequence continues at coordinate 272,055 of NZ_BAAGUV010000034.1, forward strand.
CGTCGAGGAGGACGAGAAGACCTTCGAGGCGCTGTGGCGCAAGGTCGGCCTGTCGGTGGACTGGACCCAGACCTACACCACGATCGGTGAGGACGCCCGGGTCGCGAGCCAGCGGGCGTTCCTGCGCAACTTCGCGCGCGGTGAGGCGTACTCCACCGACGCGCCGACGCTGTGGGACGTCACGTTCCAGACCGCTGTCGCGCAGGCCGAGCTGGAGGCTCGGGAGTACCCCGGTGCCTACCACCGCGTCGCGTTCCACCGCCCCGCCGGCGAGCCGGTCCACATCGAGACCACCCGCCCGGAGCTGATCCCCGCCGTGGTCGCGCTGATCGCGCACCCCGACGACGAGCGCTACCAGCACCTGTTCGGTACGACGGTCACCTCGCCGGTGTTCGGCGTGGAGATCCCGGTCCTCGCACACCCCGCGGCCGAGCCCGACAAGGGCGCCGGCATCGCGATGTGCTGCACCTTCGGTGACCTGACCGACGTGATGTGGTGGCGCGAGCTGCAGCTGCCGGTGCGCACGGTGATCGGCCGCGACGGCCGGCTGCACCGCGATACGCCGGCCTGGCTGTCGCTCGAGCCCGCCGCCGCGGCGTACGCCGACCTGGCCGGGAAGACCACGTTCAGCGCCCGCGAGGCGATGGTCGAGAAGCTCCGCGAGACCGGGGACCTCGACGGTGAGCCGAAGCCCACGCAGCGGATGGCGAACTTCTTCGAGAAGGGCGACAAGCCGCTCGAGATCGTCTCCACCCGGCAGTGGTACCTCAAGAACGGCGGACGCGACCTCGAGCTGCGCGCCGAGCTGATCGACCGGGCGACCGAGATCACCTGGGTGCCGGAGTACATGAAGCACCGCTACACCAACTGGGTCGAGGGCCTCAACGGCGACTGGCTGGTCTCCCGGCAGCGCTTCTTCGGCATCCCGTTCCCGGTCTGGTACCCGCTCGACGCCGACGGCGAGCCCGACTACGACCACCCGCTGATGCCGTCGGAGGACGAGCTCCCGGTCGACCCCTCCTCGCAGGCGCCGCGCGGCTACGACGAGGACCAGCGCGGCAAGCCGGGCGGGTTCATCGGCGACCCCGACGTGATGGACACCTGGGCGACGTCCTCGCTGACGCCCCAGATCGTCACCGGCTGGGAGCGCGACCCGGACCTGTTCGAGCGCACCTTCCCGATGGACCTGCGCCCGCAGGCGCACGACATCATCCGGACCTGGCTGTTCGCCACGGTCGTCCGCGCCCACCACGAGAACGGCGTCGTTCCCTGGTCGCACGCCTCGATCTCGGGCTTCGTGGTCGACCCCGACCGCAAGAAGATGAGCAAGTCCAAGGGCAACGTCGTCGTCCCGACCGACATCCTCGACAAGTACGGCGCCGACGCCGTCCGGTGGCGTGCCGCCCTGGCCCGTCCCGGCGCCGACTCGCCGTTCGACGAGACGCAGATGAAGGTCGGTCGCCGGCTCGCGATGAAGGTCCTCAACGCCTCGAAGTTCGTCCTCGGACTCGGCGCGGTGGAGACCTCCCCCGCCGCGGTCAGCGCGCCGGTCGACTGCGCGATGCTCGGGGGCCTGGCCGAGGTGATCACCAAGGCCACCGAGTCGTTCGAGGCCTACGACTACACGACCGCGCTCGAGGTCACCGAGAAGTTCTTCTGGGAGTTCTGCGACGACTACCTCGAGCTGGTCAAGGAACGCGCGTACGGCGGCCGAGGCGACGAGCCGGCCGCGTCGGCGAAGGCGGCCCTGGCGATCGCCCTCGACGTGCAGCTGCGCCTGCTTGCGCCGTTCCTGCCGTACGTCACCGAGGAGGTCTGGTCGTGGTGGCGCGAGGGTTCCATCCACCGCGCCCCGTGGCCGACCATCACCGATCTCGGTTCCGCGGCGTCGACCCGACCGGCGCTGCTGGCCGCCGTGGCGGACGTGCTCACCGGGATCCGCGGAGCCAAGTCGCAGGCCAAGGTGAAGATGCGTGCCGAGCTCTCCTCGGTGACCGTGACCGGTCCGGCCGAGTCCCTCGAGCTGGCCGAGCTGGCTGCGGAGGACCTGCGTGCCGCGGGCAACATCACCGGCGAGCTGGTCTTCCGCGAGGGTGCCGGCGAGCTCACCGTCGACGCGCAGATCGCCGAGCAGCCGGAAGCCTGAGCCGGACCGGGATGCGGCCGGTGCCCTGACGACGCGGGGCAGCGGCCGCTACCTTGCTCCGGGGAGTGGCTCAGTGCCGCCAGCCGTGACGGGAGCCGTCGCGGTCACCCCACGAACGCCCATCACGATCCCGGTCGCCCCAGGAGCGGTTGCCGCGGTCGCGGTCACGCCAGGAGCGGTTGCCGCGGTCGCGGTCATGCCAGGACCCGCGGTCGTGATCGGACCGGTCGCGACCCGTCCACCGCTCGCTGCGTTGGGACAGGTCACCCCAGGTGTACGACGAGCCGTGCGCGGCACGCTTCTCGTGACGACCGTGGTCGTCGCCGCGCCGGTCCCGCCGGGACCGCTTCGACTCGGACCTGGCCGGCCAGCTCGCACGGCCGTAGGACCGATCCCGGCTGAATGAGCCGATCGTGCGGCCGAGGTCGCGCAGAGTCTTCTCCGCAGAGCTCGACGCCCGCTCGACGGCCCGCTCCGCACCTCTCCTGACACGGGCAGCCGCCTTGGCGTTCCGCTCCGCGGCCTTGGCTGCGGCGCGCTGCGCCCTGTGCACGGCCCGGTCCGCCTTCGCCGACGCGCGCTCGGCCTCCGCACGCGCACGTGCAGCTGCCTTCTCGGCCCGCTCTGCGGCCCGCTGCGAGGGTGCCGGCTGCACGCGACCGGCGGTCTGGGACCTCCGATCGGGGCTTCCGGTGCTGGCTGCGGTGCGCGCGGTGCCGGCGTTCGAGGGCACCGACGTGGCGACCGCGCGCTGGACCTGCACCGTGGCGGCGCTCGAGCCCCTTCGCGCTTGCTCGCCGGACGTCGTCGGTGACTTGGGGGTGGGGGCGGAGTGCAGCGCCTCGAAGACCGGCCCGAGGTCTGCGACCGTCTCCGAGGGAGGCTCGTAGGCGGGCAGGGGCAGGCTGCCGTGCACACGGGCCGTGCCGCCGATGACGGCAGCCATCAGCCGCCCGCCCTGGGCGTCGGCGCTCTGGATCCCGACGAGGGTGGCGGCGGCGAACGCGAGCAGCACGAAAGCCACGATCGGCTTGCGGTGTTCTGCGCTCACTGCTGGCTCTCCCGAGGCGAGAAGCACCTGCGCGAGGTGCTGGATAGGTGCCTCTCGATTCTGACGATCTGTCGGGTTCGTGTCCGGCAAACGCGAAAATCCAGACATAACAAACCTCACGCCCCGAACCCTCAAGTCAGCGGGTCGACCTGCCGACAACGGCACGAGGCCGGCCCCTCCCGGGACCGGCCTCGACGTGCTCAGGATGCGTCCGCTCAGGCGGACTTCTTCTTCTTCGACTCCGGCTCACGCGGCACCAGGGTCGGGTTCACGTTGTCGCTGACCACCTCGCCGGTCACCACGACCTTCGCGACGTCCTCGCGCGAGGGCACGTCGTACATCACGTGCAGCAGGACCTCTTCGATGATCGCGCGCAGACCGCGAGCGCCGGTGCCGCGCACCATCGCCAGGTCGGCCACGGCATCGACGGCGTCGCCGGTGAACTCCAGCTCGACCCCGTCGAGCTCGAAGAGCTTCTGGTACTGCTTGACCAGGGCGTTGCGCGGCTCGGTGAGGATCGCGACCAGCGCCTCCCGGTTGAGCTTCTCCACGGTGGCGATCACCGGGAGGCGGCCGATGAACTCGGGGATCAGCCCGAACTTCATCAGGTCCTCGGGCATCACCTCGGCGTAGATCTGGTCCTGGTCGCGTTCGGCCTTGGTGGGCAGGTCGGCGCCGAAGCCGAGGGTCTTCTTGCCGACCCGCTGCTCGATGATGTTCTCCAGCCCGGCGAAGGCACCGCCGACGATGAAGAGGATGTTGGTGGTGTCGATCTGGATGAACTCCTGGTGCGGGTGCTTGCGGCCCCCCTGCGGCGGCACCGAGGCGGTGGTGCCCTCCAGGATCTTCAACAGCGCCTGCTGGACGCCCTCGCCGGAGACGTCCCGGGTGATCGACGGGTTCTCCGCCTTGCGGGCGACCTTGTCGATCTCGTCGATGTAGATGATGCCGGTCTCGGCCTTCTTGACGTCGTAGTCGGCGGCCTGGATCAGCTTGAGCAGGATGTTCTCGACGTCCTCACCGACATAGCCGGCCTCGGTGAGCGCGGTCGCGTCGGCGATCGCGAACGGGACGTTGAGCATCCGGGCGAGGGTCTGGGCGAGGTAGGTCTTGCCGCAGCCGGTCGGGCCGATCACCAGGATGTTGGACTTGGCGAGCTCGACGGCGTCGTCCTTGGCGTGGCGGCCGGTGGTGACACCGGCCTGGACCCGCTTGTAGTGGTTGTAGACCGCGACCGCGAGCGCCTTCTTGGCGTTCTCCTGGCCGATCACGTAGGAGTTGAGGAACTCGAAGATCTCGCGAGGCTTGGGCAGCTCCTCGAGCCCTACCTCACCGCCCTCGCTGAGCTCCTCCTCGATGATCTCGTTGCACAGGTCGATGCACTCGTCGCAGATGTAGACGCCAGGTCCTGCGATCAGCTTCTTGACCTGCTTCTGGCTCTTCCCGCAGAACGAGCACTTCAGCAGGTCGCCCCCGTCACCAATGCGTGCCACAGGCGACGTCTCCTCACGACTCAGGCCGGCACTGAACGCGCCGGCTCGCTGTCCACCACTGCTACTTCCTCGAAGGTACCCCGTCGCGCCCCCAAATGGGATGGGGACACGGCGATCCCTTCGCCCGGTCAGGTGGTGCGTGGTGGCCGCACCACCTGACCGGAGGGGTCTAGCGGCCGGTGCCCCCACCGACGCCGAGCGCGGCCTTGCGCGACTCCAGGATCGAGTCGATCAGGCCGTAGTCGATCGCGGCCTGGGCGGTCAGGATCTTGTCGCGGTCGATGTCGCGGCTCACCGTCTCCTTGTCCTTGCCGGTGTGCTCGGAGATCATCGTCTCCAGCAGGTCCCGCATCCGCAGGATCTCGTTGGCCTGGATCTCGATGTCGGAGGTCTGGCCGTAGGTGCCCTCGGTGTAGGGCTGGTGGATCAGGATCCGGCTGTTGGGCAGCGCCATCCGCTTGCCCGGGGCGCCGGCGGCCAGCAGGATCGCGGCCGCGGAGGCGGCCTGACCCAGGCACACGGTCTGGATGTCGGGCTTGACGAAGCGCATCGTGTCGTAGATCGCGGTCAACGCGGTGAACGACCCGCCCGGGCTGTTGATGTAGAGGATGATGTCGCGCTCGGGGTCCATCGACTCCAGCACCAGCAGCTGCGACATCACGGCGTTGGCGACCTCGTCGGAGATCGGCGTGCCGAGGAAGATGATCCGGTCCTCGAACAGCTTGGTGTAGGGGTCGATCCGGCGCACGCCGTACGACGTGCGCTCCTCCCACTGCGGGATGTAGTAGTTCATGCTCGGCGACGCGAGCTCACTGGCCCTGCCGCTCGGCGACGGGCCGCCGGAGAGACCGGGAATCTGGTTGGCGCTCATGAAAGTCTCCGCTCCCAATCCTCGTCAGTTCTTCGCCGCGGGGCGGCCCTGGTCGGCGACCTGGCCGGCGCTGGCCACGACCTTGTCGATGAAGCCGTAGTCCAGCGCCTGCTCGGCGGTGAACCAGCGGTCGCGGTCGGCGTCCTGCTCGACCTGCTCGAGCGGCTGGCCGGTGTGCTGGCTGATCAGCTCGAACAGCACCTTCTTGATGTGCATCGACTGCTGGGCCTGGATCTTGATGTCGGCCGCCGAGCCGCCCATGCCGCCGGAGGGCTGGTGCATCATGATCCGCGCGTGCGGCAGGGCGTAGCGCTTGCCCTTCGCCCCGGCGCAGAGCAGGAACTGGCCCATCGACGCGGCCAGGCCCATGCCGACGGTGGCCACGTCGTTGGAGATGTAGTTCATCGTGTCGTAGATCGCCATGCCGGCGTCCACCGAGCCACCCGGGCTGTTGATGTAGAGGAAGATGTCGGCGTCGGGGTCCTCGGCGTTGAGCAGGAGCATCTGCGCGCAGATCGCGTTGGCGTTCTGGTCGCGCACCTCCGACCCGAGGAAGATGATCCGCTCCTTGAGCAGACGCTGGTAGATGTGGTCGTCGAGCCCGTACGACGCGGCGCCACCGTTCATCTGGGGACCTGGAGTCAGGCTGGGAGTCTCGTTCACGCCCCCGACCCTAGCCGGAAGCCCGGACAGTTCCACGAGGAAACCCGCGGTGTTCGCCGAGAGCGGACTGCCCCGGCCGTGCGCACCTACACCGCGGTCGCTCGGGCCGACTCCACCGAGGCCTTGATCCGTTCGAGCGTGGTGCGGATGCCGTCGGCCAGCTCCTGGTCGTGTCCCTGTGCGCCGCCGATCAGTGGGGCCATCACCTTCGTGCCGACCGTGTACGCCGGCAGCTCCCGGCGCCCGGTCAGCCGGGTCCCGGTCGCGGTCGGCTCGAGCTCGTAGGTCCACGTCGCGCCGCTCTCCCGGGTCTTCCAGGCGATCGCCTCACCAGGCTCGAAGCGGACCACGGTCGAGGTGGTGGGCCACATCGCCCAGCCGCGGCGGTTGAACCCGAGGAACTTCGTGCCCAACCCCCGCTTGGGCGTGCCGAGCACCACGATCCGGCGGCACTCCGGGCTCCACTCCCCCATCCGGCTGACGTCGGAGACGAGCTCCCAGACCTGCTCGGGAGCGGCGGCGACCTCGACGGAGGCACTGAGGGGCAGGGGGTTGTTCATCATGACCTTCTCTCTGGGATGGGAACGTGGAGGACCCGGCTCAGCCGAGCCAGCTCCGGAGGGCTTCGTGGACGTCGGGATGGTTGAGCAGACCGAAGTGGCCGGTGCCCGGGACGTGGAGCACGTCGGCGTCGGGGAACATCGGGCTCCCGCGACGGGGCGTGGCGACCGCGGACGGGTAGCGCACCAGCAGGTCGCCGAGGACCTCGCTGACCGGGTGCCGGTGCGAGCTCGCGAGGGTGGCCGCGACCAGGTGGTAGCGCGCGTGCGGGAGGTGCTGTACGTCGGCCGCCAGGCCACGTCGCAGGTCGAGGATGCCGACGCTGCGGTACTCCAGGATCCGGCCGAACGGCGCCGCCTCCGGCAGCCTCCCCAGCGCACGGGCCCCCACGTGGACCATGTGCTCCAGCGGCGCGCCGAGGTGTGGGGTGCCCAGGGTGACCACGTTGCTGACCAGCTCGGTCCACGGCCGCTCGGCGTGGACGGGGGCGGTGTCGACAGCACAGGCGGCGCGCATGATCAGCCCGCCCATGGAGTGGCCGACCAGCCCGATCCGGCGTACCTGCGTCGGCCAGGCGGCGACCAGACGGTCGAGCAGCGAGGCCAGCGCCACGCCGTTCTCGGCGATCGGCAGGCCGGTGTTGGCGCGCAGGTAGACGGGGGTCCAGTCCGACTCCTCGGCCAGCCGGGTGCCGTAGCTGCCGCCCAGCTCGTCGCTGCGCAGGTCCCACGACTCCTCGCTCTCGCCAAGACCGTGCAGGAAGACCACGAGGTCGCCGGTGGCGTCGGGGAAGGCCTCTCGCAGCGACGAGGGGTCGAGCGCCACGTCGGCGCCGCCGCTGCGCACCGCCATCTCGATCGCCAGCTCCGGCAGGTCCTCGCGGAGCCGGTCGCCGACCAGCCCGTTGACCGCCGAGAGCAGCTGACGCCCTCCCGGCCGCGCCTGCAGGCGAGGACCGTGCCCCCGGCGCTCGAGCGCTCGTAGACCGGCGGCCGCGGTCCGGACGCCGGCCCCGAGGCCGGCGTACACCCCGGTCGAGACCTGGTCGTGCACCAGTCGCGGCAGCCGCGCGGAGCCCCCGGTGGTGCGGTCGACGACCGAGAAGACCCGCCCGGCGACGGCCCGGTGCACGTCTCGGACGGTGCCGAGAACCAGCTCGCCGGCGTAGTCGCCGGCCAGCGCTGCGGCCGCGGCGACCCCCACGTCGGAGGGGTCACGCGGATCGCGCCGGGCCGGCGCGTTCGTGCGTGCTGCGGTCGGGTGCGGCATCCGGACAGTCTCCGGGGCGTACCGCCGGTACGTCAACGGGGCCGGCCACTCCTCGGACGGCGGCGGTGCGCGTCGTACGACGGGGCCGGTGACGGTGCCGCCGAACAACCACTGGGCACGACAAATCGCCGCTCTGCACGGGTTGCATCCCGTGCAGAGCGGCGATTTACCACGTTAACGTGGGGATTGGCGGGGCCGGAGTCAGGCCTCCGAGGACTCCTCGGACTCGGACTCCGCCGCGTCCGCCTCGGCCTCGGGCTCGCCGATCGTGCCGTCGGGGCGGAGGTTCTTCAGCTCCACGTGGTTGCCGGACTCGTCGACCACCTTGGCACCCTCGACCACGATCGCGAGCGCCTTGCCGCGCACGACCTCGGAGACCATCTCGGGGATGTGGTTGTGCTCGACCATGTGCTTGGCGAACTCGTTCGGGTCCTGCCCGGACTGCTGGGCGCGGCGGAAGATGTGCTCGGACAGCTCCTGCTGCTCGACCCCGATCTGCTCCTTCTTGGCGACCGCGTCGAGGACGAACTGGGCCGCGATCGCGTCGCGGGTGCGGTCGAGCAGGTCGGCCTCGAACTCGTCGGCGGTCTGGCCCTCGGTCTCGAGGTACTGCTCGAGGGTCATCCCGGCATACATCAGCTGCTGCTGGACGTTGTCGCGGCGGGCCTTGAGCTCGGCGTCGACGACGGCGTCGGGCAGCGGGATCTCGACGAGGTCGAGGATCTTCTCCAGCACGGCGTCGCGGGCGGCCGCGGCCTGCTCGAGGCGCTTGCCGCGCTCGAGACGGGTGCGGACGTCGGCGACCAGCTCGTCGACGGTGTCGAACTCGGAGGCGGTCTGGGCGAACTCGTCGTCGAGCTCGGGCAGCTCCTGCTCCTTGACGGCGCTGACCTTGACCTCGACGTCGACCTCCTCACCGGCGACCTCGCCGCCGACGAGGGTCGACTGGAAGGTCTTCTCGTCGCCGGCCTTCATGCCGGTGAGCGCCTCGTCGAGGCCGTCGAGCATGCCGCCGCTGCCGACCTGGTAGCTCATCGCGGTCACCTCGGCGCCCTCGACGACCTCGCCGTCCTTGAGCGCCTTCAGGTCCATCACCACGAAGTCACCCTCGCCGGCGGCGCGGTCGACCTCGTTGAGCGTGGCGAAGCGCTCGCGCAGCGTCTTGACCTGGGTGTCGACGTCCTCGTCGGTGACGACAGCATCGTCCACGGTGACCTCGAGCCCGTCGAGCTCGGGCAGGGTGATCTCGGGACGGATGTCGACCTCGGCGGTGAACTCGAGGGTCTCGTTGTCCTCGAACTTCGTGATGTCGATCTCGGGCTGCGCGAGCGGCTCGAGGTCGTTGTCCTGGAGCGCCTGCACGTAGAGCTTGGGGAGCGCGTCGTTGATCGCCTCGTCGAGGATCGGACCGCGGCCGACCTGACGGTCGATGACCATCGGAGGCACCTTGCCCTTGCGGAAGCCGGGCACGTTGATCTGCTGCGCGATCCGCTTGTACGCCGCGTCGAGGCTCGGCTTGAGCTCCTCGAAGGGCACCTCGACGGTGAGCTTCGCCCGGGTCGGGCTCAGAGTCTCGACGGCGCTCTTCACAGGTCTTTCTCCTTGGTTGCTTGACATCGGTAGCCAGGTGGCAGGCACGCTCATCGTGGTGGTCGCTGAGCATGGTCGGGGCGACAGGACTCGAACCTGCGATCTCCTGCTCCCAAAGCAGGCGCGCTAGCCACTACGCTACGCCCCGGTGAACCCCGGGGAGTCTAGTGGACTATCCCGCGCACGCCGTAATCGCGCTGCCGGCCGGACCTGCTGCGGGACGGGTGTGCCGATTGGGACGAGTCGATCGCCTGTGGCACCATTGTCCCGCTGTCGGCTCCCCCGAGCCGGCGCGCGCGGATGTAGCTCAATGGTAGAGCCCCAGTCTTCCAAACTGGCTACGCGGGTTCGATTCCCGTCATCCGCTCTCAGTCTCCACGTCCGGCGGTACGGCGGTCACCGCCGGTGCAGCAGGAAGAGCGCCCGGTCGTCGCTCATCGACTCCAGCTCGTCGATCAGCCGGTGCGCACCGTTCTCGAAGCCGGTGCGCAGCAGCCGCTCCCCCTGCCCGAGCAGCTTGTCGATGCCCAGCGAGATGTCGCGCTGCGGCGTCTCGACGAGGCCGTCGGTGTACATCAGCAACGCGTCACCCCGACCGAGCCGGCCGGTGCTGACGCTGAAGGTGGCGCTGGCCATCAGGCCGAGCACCGGCCCCTCGGTCTCGTGGATCGCCCAGCGCCCGGAGCCGGCCAGCAGCTGCACCGCCGGCGGGTGGCCCGCAGAGCGCAGCTCGAACTCGCCGGTGTGGAGGTCGAGGGACAGGTGGACCGCCGTGGCGAAGCCCTCGCTCCAGTCCTGCCGCAGCAGGTAGTCGTTGGCCGCGGGCAGGAACTGCTCGGGGGGAAGGGCGCCGAGCAGCCCGCCGAACGAGCCCGACAGCAGCAGCGAGCGGGTGCCGGCCTGCTCGCCCTTGCCGGAGACGTCGACCACGGCGACCTCGAGGGTGCGCAGGTCGGGGGTCGTGCTGGCGACGATGAAGTCGCCGGCGAAGGAGGACCCTCCGGCCGAGCGCATGACCGCCTCGGAGTACCAGTCCGGGGGGAGGATCGGGATCTGGCTCTGCCGGGCGATCCGCTCGCGCAGGTCGACCAGCATGGACTCGCCGCGGGAGCCGGCCACGCCCAGCCGGGACCGGCGGAACGACGAGACCAGGATGATCAGCCCGATCGCGAAGGAGATCACGATCCCCCCGATCCGCCGGCCGTCGAGCATCTGGTCGGCGACCGCGACGCTGACCACGAGCACGCCGAGGGTGAACACGACCACCCACGGCAGCGTGCGCGGGCCGAGGACCTGGTTGCCGAGCACCATCGGGACGATCAGCGCGGTCACCGGCATCACCGACTCCCAGGCAACGACGCCAACGCCGATCAGGACACCCAGCAGGCCGAGGGCCATCACCGTGGAGGTCTCGGAGTACCGCAGCCGCTGCCAGGTCCGCGCCCAACGACGGCTGAGCTGGCCCGCGGGGACGCGGGTCAGCCGATCGAGGTGCGGAGCAGCTGCCACAGGGACGACCTTAGTGTCGGGTGCGCCGGGCCAGACGCAGATTCAGGGGACCGCAGGCCGCGGATCACCATAGCCGGTCAGCGGGTCCGGACTGCGCGGGACCGGAAGACGGGCTGGCAGCGCGGGCACCAGAACGAGTTGCGGGCGGCCAGCACCTCGGTGCGCACGCTCGCACCGCACACGTGGCACGCCTGGTCGTGGCGCCGGTAGACGTAGACCTCTCCGCCGTGGTCGTCGCGCCGGGGCTCGCGGCCCATCGCCTCGGGAGTGTGCTCAGGGCGCACGGTGTCGATCCGCCCCGTGGCGACCCCCTCGGCCATCAGCGCGACGAGGTCGGCCCAGATCGCCTCGAACTGACCCCGCCGCAGCGTGTTGCCGGGCCGCAGCGGATGGATCCGGTGCCGGAAGAGCACCTCGGCGCGGTACACGTTGCCGACTCCGGCCACCACGCTCTGGTCCATCAGCAAGGTGCCGATCGGGGTCCGGCTCGCGCGGATCCGCGCCCACGCAGCTGCCGGGTCGGCATCGGGGCGCAGCGGGTCCGGGCCCAGCCGCGCCACGATCGCGCCGCGCTGGTCGTCGGTCACCAGCTCGCAGGCGGTCGCCCCGCGCAGGTCGGCGTACGACGAGCGCTCCCCCTGTGCGACGGCCGGTGCGACGAGCCGCATCCTGACCTGCCCGACCGGCGGCGGAGGCGGCCCGTCGTGCACGTCGAGCTTGCCGTAGAGGCCGAGGTGGACGTGCACGAACCGCTCGCCCGCGAACCCCACGAACAGGTGCTTGCCCCACGCCTCGGCGCCCTCGAGGAGGGCCCCGTCGAGTGCGGCTGCCTCTTCGGCGAACCGCCCCTGAGGGCTGGAGACCTCGACCTGCCGACCGGCGAACCGGCCGGAGATCGTGCGGGCGAGGCGGTGGAGGGTGTGTCCTTCAGGCATCCGGCGTCTCGGTCAGGGCCGCGACCGCAGGGCCGACTCGGGCAGCGGCGGCAGGTTGCCGGTCTTCTCGTAGCTCGCGATCTGGCCGAGGCGACGGTTGTGCCGGTCGCCGTTGCTGTAGGGCGTGTGCAGGAAGACCTCGATGAAACGGGTCAGCTCCTCGAGCGTGTGCATCCGGCCGCCGACCGAGATCACGTTGGCGTCGTTGTGGTCGCGGGCGAGGACGGCGGTCTCCTCGCTCCAGACCAGGGCGGCCCTGATCCCCTTGACCTTGTTGGCCGCGATCTGCTCGCCGTTGCCGGATCCGCCGATCACGATGCCGAAGCTCTCCAGGTCCTCCTCGCGGTCGGCGACCACGGCCTCGGCGGCACGCAGGCAGAACGGCGGGTAGTCGTCGACGGCGTCGTAGACGAACGGGCCGTGGTCGACGACTTCGTGGCCCTTCTTCGCCAGCCAGTCGAGCAGGTGCTCCTTGAGCTCGAGGCCGGCGTGGTCGGATCCGAGGTGAACGCGCATGAGCGAGATTCTGTCAGAGGGTGCCCAGCAGGAACGCAGCGATCTCCGCCAGCGACTCCTCCGCGGCGTCGAACTGCTCGGGGTGCCGCCAGAAGCCGTGGATCATCCCCGGGCAGACCGACCAGCTCACCTGCCCGCCGGCGGCCTCGATCCGCCGGGCGAGCTCGACGTCCTCGTCGACGAGCGGGTCGTGCTCGGCGGCGATCACCAGCGTGGGCGGCAGTGTGCCGAGCCGCGGTGAGTCCAGCGGCGCGAGGTCCGGGTCGTCGAAGTCGCCGGGCTCGGCGGCGTACTGCTGCCAGTACCAGTCGGCCTCCCGGGCACCGAACCCGGCGGCCTCGCGGCGGTAGGAGTCGAACCGACCGCGCGGGTCGATGAAGGGGTAGACCAGGACGGTCGCGGCGAGCAGGTTGGGGTGCCGCAGCGCCGCGACCAGGGCCAGGTTGCCGCCGGCGCTGTCGCCCATCGTCACCAGCCGTGAGACGTCGAGGCCGAGCGCCGGCGCCGCCCCGACCAGCCACTCCAGGGCGGTGTCGACATCGCGTACGGCGGCCGGGAACCGGTGCTCCGGCGGCCGGCGGTAGTCCACGCTGAGCACCGCCAGGCCGGTCCGGTTCGCCACCCGGCGCGACTGCGCGTCGTGGGTCTCGAGGTCACCGAAGACGAACCCGCCGCCGTGCAGGTAGACGACCGCGCCCGACGCGGCCGCAGGTGCGGCCGGAAGGTAGAGCCGGCACGGCACTCCGGCAGCGTCGACGTCCTCGACGTGGGCGACCTCCTCGCGCGGCTCGGTCGCAGCCGCCCGCCGCGCGGCCCGGCGCTCCGCGGCGACGTCGAAGCCGGGGTCGGTGACATGGGCGCCCTGCATCCACTGCGCGAGCGCGGCCTCGGCCTGGGGATGGAGGGCCACTCAGGCCTCCTCGAGGCGCTTGAGCTCCTCCTCCACGACAGCGGTGTCGAGCTTGGTGAACACCGGCGCAGGCTTCGCGATCGGCGTGCCCGCGACGATCGGCCGCCGCTCCCAGCGCGGGAAGGAGGAGTACTCCCCCGTGATCACCGGGTAGGTCACCGACGCGTCGTCGAGGTCGGTGACCTCGTCGACGCGGGGCATCGGCGCGACGTCACCCGCCCCGCCGAGCACCTGGTCGACGGCGTTCGCGCTGTGCGGCAGGAACGGCGCGAGCAGCAGGTTGCAGTCGGCCACCGCCTGGGCGGTGACGTGCAGGATCGTGGCCAGTCGCGAGGTGTCCGCCTCGGCTGTGCTCTTGGCGAGCTTCCAGGGGGCCGTGTCGGAGACGTACTTGTTGACCTCGGCCACGACCCGCATCGCCTCGCCGATCCCCTGCTTGAACCGGTGCCGGGAGATGAGGTCGCCGACCGTGCCGAAGGCGGCCTCGACCGTCGCGAGCAGCGCCGTGTCCTCGGTGGTCAGCTCGCCGGCCTCGGGGATCTCCCCGAAGTTCTTGGCGATCATGTTGGCGGTGCGGTTGACGAGGTTTCCCCAGCCCGCGACGAGCTCGTCGTTGGTGCGTCGTACGAACTCCGACCAGGTGAAGTCGCTGTCCTGGTTCTCGGGTCCGGCGGCGCAGATGAAGTAGCGCAGGGCGTCGGCCTGGTAGCGCTCGAGCATGTCGCGGACGTAGATGACGACCTTCTTGGAGGAGGAGAACTTCTTGCCCTCCATGGTCAGGAACTCGCTGGAGACCACCTCGGTGGGGAGGTTGAGCACGCCGTACTCCCCGGGTTCGCCGCCGCGGTCGCCCTGGCCGTTGTAGGCCAGCAGCTCGGCAGGCCAGATCTGGCTGTGGAAGGTGATGTTGTCCTTGCCCATGAAGTAGTACGACAGCGCCTCGGGGTCGTTCCACCACTCGCGCCACCGGTCCGGCGCACCGAGCCGGCGTGCCCACTCGATGGAGGCCGACAGGTAGCCGATCACCGCGTCGAACCAGACGTAGAGCCGCTTGGTCGGCTGGTCGCGCCAGCCCTCGAGCGGCACCGGGATCCCCCAGTCGATGTCGCGGGTCATCGCGCGCGGCTTGATGTCGTCGAGGATGTTCTGGCTGAACCGGATCACGTTCGGACGCCAGGTGCCCGACGCCTCCCGCTCGTCGAGCCACTTCGACAGCGCCTCGGCGAGCGCGGGCAGGTCGAGGAAGAAGTGCTGGGTCTCGACGAACTCCGGCACCTCGCCGTTGATCCGGCTGACCGGGTTGATCAGGTCGGTGGGGTCGAGCTGGTTGCCGCAGTTGTCGCACTGGTCGCCGCGGGCGCCCTCGGCCTTGCAGATCGGGCAGGTGCCCTCGATGTAGCGGTCGGGAAGGGTCCGGCCCGTCGACGGCGAGATCGCGCCCTTGGTGGTGCGCTCGACCATGTAGCCGTTGCGGTGCACGGTCGTGAACATCTCCTGCGCCACGGCGTAGTGGTTGCCGGTGGTGGTGCGGGTGAAGAGGTCGTAGGACAGGCCGAGCGCGACGAGGTCCTCGACGATCAGGCGGTTGTTGCGGTCGGCGAGCTCGCGCGGGGAGACCCCCTCCGCGTCGGCCGCGACGAGGATCGGCGTGCCGTGCTCGTCGGTGCCCGAGACCATGAGCACGTCGTGTCCGGCCATCCGCATGTAGCGGCTGAACACGTCAGAGGGCACGCCGAAACCGGCCACGTGGCCGATGTGGCGCGGACCGTTGGCGTACGGCCAGGCGACGGCGGACAGAACTTTGCTCATGCACCCGATCCTAGAGAGGGCGGCAACGGACTTGATCCGCGGACCCGGCGCCCGAGAAGGCGCCGGGAGGGCGTGGCGTCGGCGTCAGGAGAAGTCCGGGCCCTTCTCCCGGGACCGCTTGAGCTCGTAGAAGCCCGGTGTGGCGGCCACGAGCACGACGCCGTCCCAGAGCTTGCCGGCCGCCTCGCCCTTGGGCGCCGGGGTCACGACCGGCCCGAAGAAGGCGACGCCCTCGACGGCGATCACCGGGGTGCCGACCTCCTGGCCGACCTGGTCCATGCCCAGGTGGTGCGACTTGCGGACCGCGTCGTCGTAGGAGGAGTCGTCCATCGCATCGGCAAGCGAGGCCGGAAGCCCGACCTCGGCGAGCGACTCCTCGATGAGAGCGCGGTCGATCTGGCGGCCCTGGAGGTGGATCCGGTGGCCCATGGCGGTGTAGAGCGGGAGTACGACGTCCGCGCCCTCGGCCTGCTCGGCCGCGACGATCACCCGCACCGGGCCCCACGCGGGCTTGAGCATCTCGCGGTACTCCTCGGAGATGTCCTTGTCCTCGTTGAGGTACGCCAGGCTCATCACGTGGAAGGTCGGCGCGACCCGGCGTACCTTCTCGACCTCGAGCATCCAGCGGGAGGTCATCCACGCCCACGGGCACAACGGGTCGAACCAGAAGTCGACGGGGGTCCGGTCGGTGGTCTCCACGTTCTCCGTGAGCACGGGCATCTCCTCAAGTAGTTGAACGTTCTCTCACGTCGTGAACGTCCATTTCGGTTGTCCTGTTCCCAGACCGTGGTGACAAGATGCCTGCATGCCTGGAACAAACCTCACAAGGGATGAGGCGCGCGCTCGCGCCGAACTCCTCGCCGTCGAGTCCTACACCGTCGATCTCGACCTCACGACGTCCGACACCACCTTCGGCTCCACGACCGTGATCCGGTTCTCGTGCTCGCAGCCCGGTGCCTCCACCTTCGCCGACCTGGTGGGCGCGACCATCCACGAGGTCACGCTCAACGGCGAGGCGCTCGACCCGGCCGCGGTCTACCGCGACAGCCGCATCCAGCTCGACGGCCTCCAGGCCGAGAACGAGCTGCGGGTGGTCGCGGACTGCACCTACAGCCGCACCGGCGAGGGCCTGCACCGCTTCGTCGACCCCGCCGACGACCGCGTCTACACCTACACGCAGTTCGAGGTGCCCGACGCACGTCGGGTCTACACCACCTTCGAGCAGCCCGACCTCAAGTCCACGTTCACGTTCAACGTCACCGCTCCCGAGCACTGGAAGGTCGTGTCCAACGCCGCCACGCCTGCGCCCTCCCCTGTGGGCGACGGCAAGGCGGTCTGGAGCTTCCCCACCACCAAGCGGATGTCGACCTACATCACCGCGATCGTCGCCGGCGAGTACCACGAGGTCCTCGACTCCTACTCCGGCAAGCACGGCGACATCCCGCTCGGGCACTACTGCCGCCAGTCGATGAAGGAGTACCTCGACATCGACGAGCTGCTCGAGGTCACCAAGCAGGGCTTCGGCTTCTTCGAGGAGGCCTTCGACTACCCCTACCCGTTCGGCAAGTACGACCAGCTCTACGTGCCGGAGTACAACATGGGTGCGATGGAGAACGCCGGCTGCGTGACCTTCCGCGACGAGTACCTCCCGCGGAGCCGCCAGGTCCGCTCCTTCTACGAGCAGCGAGCCAACACGATCCTCCACGAGATGGCGCACATGTGGTTCGGTGACCTGGTCACCATGCGCTGGTGGGACGACCTGTGGCTCAACGAGTCCTTCGCGGAGTGGGCCTCCCACCACGCGTCGGTGCAGGCGACCAAGTACACCGAGGCCTGGACCGGTTTCACCAACGCCCGCAAGAACTGGGCCTACCGCCAGGACCAGCTGCCCTCCACCCACCCCATCGCAGCCGACAACTACGACCTCGAGGCCGTGGAGGTCAACTTCGACGGGATCACCTACGCCAAGGGCGCCTCCTCGCTCAAGCAGCTCGTCGCCTGGGTCGGCGAGGAGGAGTTCCTCACCGGCCTGCGCGCCTACTTCAAGGCGCACGAGTTCGGCAACAGCGAGCTCACCGACCTGCTCGGTGCCCTCGAAGAGGCCTCCGGCCGTGAGCTCACGTCATGGGCGCAGGAGTGGCTGCAGACCTCGGGTGTCAACACGCTCAGCCCGTCGTTCGAGGTGGACGGCGAGGGCCGGTTCACCTCCTTCGCGGTGACCCAGTCCGCTCACCCGGACTTCCCGACCCTGCGCCGGCACCGGATCGGCATCGGCCTCTACGACCGCCGGGACAACCAGCTGGTGCGTCGTACGTCGGTGGAGACCGACGTCGCGGGCGAGCGCACGGAGATCGCCGAGCTGGTCGGCCAGCAGCAGCCCGACCTGGTGCTGCTCAACGACGGTGACCTGACCTACGCCAAGATCCGGCTCGACGAGCGCTCGCTCGCGACGCTGGTCGACGGCATCGCGTCGCTCGACGACTCGCTCGCCCGCGCCCTGTGCTGGGGCGCGGCCTGGGACATGACCCGCGACGCGGAGATGTCGGCCACCGACTGGGTCACCCTGGTCCTGCGCGGCATCGGCAGCGAGTCCGACGTGATGGCGGTCAGCCGGCTGCCGCTCAGCACGCAGCTGGCGGTGGACAGCTACTCCGACCCGGCCAAGCGGAGCGAGCTCACCGCGGCCTGGGAGCGCGGCCTGCTGGAGCTGCTGGAGGCCGCCGAGCCGGGCAGCGACCATCAGCTCGCGTTCGCCCGCGCCTTCGCGGCCGCCGCCCGCAGCGACGAGGCCCTCGACCGGCTCGCCGGGCTGCTCGACGGCAGTGTGACCTACGACGGGCTCGCGGTGGACACCGACCTGCGCTGGACCCTGCTGCGCGCGTTGGCGGCGCGGGGCCGTGCGGACCGCGCGCGGATCGAGGAGGAGCTCGCCCGCGACAACACCATCTCCGGGCAGGAGCGCGCCGCGGCCGCCCTCGCGGTGCGCCCGACCACCGAAGCCAAGGAGGAGGCCTGGCGCGACGCGGTCGTGCGTGACGACGTGCCCAACGAGACCCAGCGCAACATCGCACTGGCCTTCCACGTGGCGGGTCAGGAGGAGATCCTCCAGCCGTTCCTGGCCCGCTACCTCGAGGTGGCGGCCACGATCTGGGAGGAGAAGGGCACCCAGCGTGCCTCGACGATCCTGGAGTACCTCTTCCCCCGCACGCTGGTGAGCGCGGAGACCCTCGACACGGTCGATGCGTGGTTGGAGTCCTCCGACGCCAACCCGGCGGCCAAGCGCTACGTGCGGGAGGGCCGTGCGGACATCGCCCGCGCGCTCGCTGCGCAGGCGAAGGACGCCGGCTGACCGCCGTACTCCTCGTGAACGCGTGAGGGCCGCCACCCGTCGGGGTGGCGGCCCTTCGTGCCTGTTGCGAGCGCTCGGTTGCTGAGCGCTGGTGCCCGCGCCGGCCCGGCGGTGGTCAGTCCGCGTGCAGCATCCGCGGCTTGCGGGCGTGCTCGGAGAGCATGCCGAGGCCGCGGCAGATGCCGCCGACCAGGTCACCGCCGGCGAACGCACTCTGCATCGCCAGCGCGGCGAGGTGGACCTCGGAGTCCTCGAGGTCGCGACGTACCTCCGAGCCCGTGACGATCTCCAGGACCCTCGCGGCCGGGTCGACCATCACCAGCACGGACCGCTCGGGAGCAGTCAGCGAGGCGTGCAGGCGCTCGGCGAACGCCCGGCTCTGACCCTCGGCTGCGCCGACGAAGACGGAGAACTCGTAGCGCGAGACGGTCTCCGCGTCGCGGATCGCCTTGTCGATGTCGTAGCGCTCTTGTGCGGTGAACGCCTCACCACTGGGCACTGGAGCCCCCTCGTGCGCCCTCGCCCGGCTCGGCGGCGCTCTCCACCTTCGCAGCGTCGGTGCCGTCCTTGGGCCCGCCGAACCACTCGTTCTCGGTGCGCCGCGAGCGCTCGCCGCCCCGGCCACCGCGCGCCATCGCCGGCACCGACGCCAGCAGCGCGATCACGAGGGCGATCCCCAGCGGGATCACCAGCAGCACGAGCAGGAAGTCCACCGCACTCACCGGCTCGGCGTCCGGCCAGGTCTCGGGCGGCGCGGCCAGCGCAGGGGCCGCGACGGACGACAGGAGGGCTGCGGGGGCCAGGGCGAGGGCGCGGAGAGAGCGGCGTACGGCGCGCGAGTTGAGGTCAGACATCACGGGCACAAGCCTAGCGAACCCCGACTTGAACCAGACCGGGCATCTCGTAGCCTGCGACCCATGGAACTGCTGCTGCAAGCAACCGACCTCCTCGACGAGGCCGACGTCTGCTCCGAGGTCGACAGCGTCTGGTGCAACATCACCTACAACACGACCGGCAACGACACCCTGGCGCTGGCGTCGGCGTGGCTGATCGGCAAGCCGCTTGCCGTGATCGGGCTGTTCCTGATGGGGATCCTGATCCGCTGGGTCCTGCACCGACTGGTCGACCGTCTCACCAACCGGGCGGCCGAGGGTGTGGTTCCTCACGCCTTGACGCGGGGCAAGCGTGGACGGTCGGAGAAGGTGATCGTCTCGGCCTCACCGGTGGCCGCCCGGCGTGAGCAGCGGGCCAAGACGATGGGTTCGCTGCTGAAGAGCATCATCACCGGTGTCGTGTTCACGATGGTCTCGATCATGGCGCTGTCAGAGATCGGCGTCGACGTGGCACCACTGATCGCCAGCGCCGGGATCATCGGTGTCGCGCTGGGTTTCGGCGCGCAGAGCCTGGTCAAGGACTTCCTGTCCGGCATCTTCATGATCTTCGAGGACCAGTACGGCGTCGGCGACATCATCGACGCCGGTGAGGCCACCGGGACCGTCGAGGCCGTCGGGCTCAGGGTCACCCGGCTGCGCGACGTCGACGGCACGGTCTGGCACGTCCGCAACGGCGAGATCCTGCGTGTCGGCAACATGAGCCAGAACTGGGCGCGCACCGTGCTCGACATCCCGGTGGCCTACCACGAGGACCTGCACCGGGTCCGCTCGATCCTCACCGACGTCGCCCACGACCTCTGGGAGGACGAGGACTTCAAGGGCAAGATCCTCGAGGAGCCCGAGGTCTGGGGCGTGCAGGACCTCGGCCCGGACTCGATCCTGGTCCGCGTGGTGCTCAAGACGGCACCGCTGGAGCAGTGGGAGATCGCCCGGACCATGCGCGAGCGGGTCAAGGCCCGGTTCGACTACGAGGGCATCGAGATCCCGCTCCCGCAGCGGGTGGTCTGGCACCGCCAGGAGACGCCGGCGCAGTCCGGCCAGGACCGGTTCGAGGGGAAGACCCCCGACAGCACCCCACAGCGCTGAGCGTCCCGGACCGCACGCGGCCCGCCGCCCCGCCCGACGAGCGGAGACGGCGGGCCGATGCCTGCCGGTGGCGGTCTCAGGCCAGCGACGCGTCCAGGGTGATCGTGGTGCCCTTCAGCGCCTGCGACACGGGGCAGTTCTCCTTGGCGCCCTCGGCCGCGCTCTTGAAGCCGTCCGCGTCGACGCCGTCGACGGTGCCGACCACCGTGATGTGGATGCCCGTGATCCCTTCGCCAGGCTGGAAGGTCACCTCGGCCTTCGTGTCCAGCGAGGTGGGCGGCGTACCGGCCTTGGCCAGCGCCGACGAGAGCGCCATCGAGAAGCAGGACGAGTGGGCTGCCGCGATCAGCTCCTCGGGGCTGGTCTTGCCGTTGGGCTCCTCGGCGCGCGAGGGCCAGGAGACGTCGTAGGTCCCGATCCCGGAGGACTCCAAGGTGACCTTGCCGGCCCCCTCCATGAGCGAGCCCTCCCAGCGGGTGGTGGCGGTACGCGTCGTGGCCATTGACTCTCCTTCGGTCTCGATGTCGTCGATGCGGGCAAGGCGGTGGAGCGCACCGGCGGTGCGGCTCTCCGCTGTGGGTGCGGCGCTCCGCCGCGATTACCCGACTCTTGTCCCTATGGGGACAATAGGCAAGTGACCATCCAGGACGACAGCTCGGCCCCGACGTTCTACGACGAGATCGGTGGCATGCCCACGATCGCGAAGATCGTCGACCGCTTCTACGAGGGCGTGGCCACCGACGAGCTGCTGCGGCCGATGTACCCCGAGGAGGACCTCGGGCCCGCCGCGGAGCGGTTCACCCTCTTCCTGGCTCAGTACTGGGGCGGGCCCACGACGTACTCCGACAACCGTGGCCACCCTCGGCTGCGGATGCGCCACGCGCCGTTCGCGGTGACCCCGGGTGCGAAGGACCGCTGGCTGCACCACTTCCGGGCCGGCCTCGACGCCGCGAACCTCACCCCCGAGCAGGACGCCCGGTTCTGGGACTACGTCACGCATGCCGCACAGTTCATGGTAAATTCGCTCGAGGAGCAGTAGCACCCCCTTTCGCGGAGGCGCCGGTTCGTCCAGGATGGGCGAGGTGACCCAGCTCACCGAGCGCACCACACCCGACCCGCGCGGCCCGATCCCCAGCGCCGAGGACGCGGAGGCCTACGTCGCGCTGGTGTGCTTCAAGCACGGACCACCCGAACGCATCGGGGTCGAGCTGGAGTGGACGCTGCACCACCACGGCCGCCCGGAGCGTCCGCTCGACCCCGACCTGCTCGCCTCCGCGCTCGGCTGCCACGCACCCCCCACCCTCTGCCCCGAGACCAGTGCGGGGCCCCTCCCGAACGGCTCCCTGGTCACCGTCGAACCCGGCGGCCAGGTCGAGATGTCCACCCTCCCCCACCGCTCGCTCGGCGAGCTCCTCCCCGCCGTCGAGGACGACCTCCGGCACCTCGACTCCCTGCTGCAGCAGTCCGGCCTCGCGCGCGGGACGACCGGCATCGACCCGCACCGCCCTCCCGCCCGGCTGCTCGAGGTCCCCCGCTACACCGCGATGCAGGCCTATCTCGACTCCCGCGGCCCGTGGGGCTCGTCGATGATGTGCAGCACCGCCAGCATCCAGGTGTGCCTGGACGCGGGCGACGCCGCCGACCTGGCACTGCGCTGGCGCACCCTGCACAGCATCGGCCCCGCCCTGGTGGCGCTGTTCGCGAACTCCCCGGTGGCCCACGGCGTCCGCACCGGCTGGGCCTCCAACCGGCTGCGCGCCACCCTCGGCACCTGCCCGCCGTTCACCCACCCGGTCCGCTGCGACGACCCGGTGGTTGCCTGGGTGGAGCGGGTGATGACCGCACCGGTGATGTGTGTACGACGGACGCACGGTGACTGGGTTCCGCGCCGGCCGATGTCGTTCGCCGACTGGCTCGCGGGCGCCGCGCCGGACGAGGCGCCGCCGACCTACGACGACCTCGACTACCACCTCAGCACGCTGTTCCCGCCGGTGCGCCCGCGCGGATACGTGGAGGTCCGCTACCTCGACGCCCAGCCGGACGGCCGCTGGCACCACCCCGTCCTGCTCCTCGACGCCCTCCTCTCCTCCACAGACGTCGCCGAGCGCGCCTGCGAGATCGCCGGCGACACCGCCGCGCTGGTCGACCCGTGGGAGACGGCGGCCCGGCGCGGTCTCGACGACCCCGCCCTGCGCGCGGCGGCCCGACAGCTCGTCGACCTCGCCGGCGACCACCTCGATCCCAGCGTGGACGAGGACGTGGCCTGCCTCGCGTGGGACGTCCTCGACCGCCGTACCGCTCTCGACCCGGCAAGGAGACAGTCCGCATGAAGACCTCCGAGCAGTCGCCCCTGACCGACCTCTCCGCCGAGCAGCTGCGCGCCCGCACCGCCGATGCGCTCCTCCGCGCCCGCGAACGCAGCCGGCTGCTGACCGATGCCGTCGACGACGACGACCTGGTGCGCCAGCACTCCCCGCTGATGTCCCCGCTGGTGTGGGACCTGGCGCACGTCGGCAACCAGGAGGAGCTCTGGCTGGTCCGCGACGTGGGCGGTCGCGACCCGGTCCGAGCCGACATCGACGAGCTCTACGACGCGTTCAAGCACGGCCGGGCGTCGCGCCCCTCACTGCCGCTGCTGGGGCCGGCCGAGGCTCGCGCCTACGTCCACGAGGTGCGCGACAAGGTGCTCGACGTGCTCGACCACATCCCGCTCGAGGGTCGGCCGCTGCTGCGCGACGCGTTCGCCTTCGGCATGGTCGCCCAGCACGAGCAGCAGCACGACGAGACGATGCTGGCCACCCACCAGCTCCGGGCGGGCGCAGCGGTGCTGCACGCCCCGGAGCCTCCGCCGGCGCAGGCACCGGTCGGGCCCGGGGAGGTGCTCGTGCCGGCCGGCGAGTTCACCATGGGCACCTCCACCGAGCCGTGGGCGCTGGACAACGAACGACCCGCCCACACCGCGTGGACCGACGCGTACTTCATCGACACCACGCCGGTCACCTACGGCCGGTTCCTCCAGTTCGTCGAGGCCGAGGGCTACCACCAGCAGCAGTGGTGGTCGGCCCAGGGCTGGCGGCACGTGCACGAGGCCGGACTGGAGGCCCCGCAGTTCCTCGAGCGCGATGGTGACCGCTGGCTGCGGAGGCGGTTCGGCGTGGTGGAGCCGGTCCGCGACGACGAGCCGGTGACGCACGTGTGCTTCTACGAGGCCGAGGCCTACGCCGCCTGGGCCGGCAAGCGGCTGCCGACGGAGGTCGAGTGGGAGAAGGCCGCCCGCTGGGATCCGGCGACGGGGCGATCCCGGCGCTACCCCTGGGGCGACGAGGACCCCGGACCCCAGCACGCGAACCTCGGCCAGCGGCACCTGCGTGCGGCTCCGGTCGGCGCCTACCCCGCGGGCGCCTCGCCGCTCGGCGTGCACCAGTTGATCGGCGACGTGTGGGAGTGGACCGCCGGCGACTTCACTCCCTACCCGGGGTTCCAGGTCTTCCCCTACGCGGAGTACTCCGCGGTCTTCTTCGGCTCCGACTACAAGGTGCTGCGCGGCGGGTCGTTCGGCACCGACCCGGTCGCCTGCCGTGGCACCTTCCGCAACTGGGACTTCCCGATCCGCCGGCAGATCTTCGCCGGCTTCCGGTGCGCGCGCGACCCGCTGCCGGCGGAGCTCGGCTGATGTGCCGCCACCTGGCCTACCTCGGCGCACCGACGAGCCTGGCCGACCTCGTGCTGTCCCCGCGGCACTCGCTGCTCGAGCAGACCTGGGCGCCGGCGGACATGCGCGGCAGCGGGGTGGTCAACGCCGACGGGTTCGGGATCGGCTGGTACGACGATGCCGGGGACGCTCTGCGCTACCGGCGGGCGGTGCCGATGTGGGCCGACGCCTCCCTGCCGGACCTGGCCCGCTCGATCCGTACGACGGCCGCGGTGGCCGCCGTGCGCAACGGGACGACCGGCATGCCCGTCACCGAGACCGCGTGCGCGCCGTTCCGGCACGGCCGCTGGCTGTTCAGCCACAACGGGGTGGTCGTCGGCTGGCCCGCATCGGTCGAGCCGCTCGCAGAGGCGCTGCCGGCCATCGACCTGATGCGGCTCGAGGCGCCCACCGACAGCGCGCTGCTGTGGGCACTGGTGCTGCGCCGGCTGCTCGACGGAGCCGGCGTCGAGCAGGCCGTGGAGCAGGTCGCCACCGAGGTTGGGCGGGCCGCACCCGGGTCCCGGCTGAACCTGCTGCTGTCAGACGGCGAGACCGTCGCCGCCTCGGCCTGGGGGCACAGCCTCGCGGTGCGCGAGACAGCCGACCACGTGCTGGTCAGCTCCGAACCGTTCGGGCACGCCACCACCGCCGGCTGGCAGCCGGTGCCCGACCAGAGCCTGGTCGTCCTCACCGGCACCGAGGCGAAGACCCGTCCGTTGGAGGGGCCTCCCCCGCTCCGCGCCGACCACGACGCCATCGCGAAAGGGCAGATCCGATGACCACGACGACACCGACCCTCGACCTGCGGCTGACCCCTGGCCACGCCGCGCGGGCGCTGCGCCGCGACGTGCTCACCGGACTGCGGTCGGAGCCGAAGTGGCTGCCCCCGAAGTGGTTCTACGACGCGCGTGGCAGCGAGCTGTTCGAGGAGATCACCAGGCTGCCGGAGTACTACCCGACCCGCGCCGAGCGGGAGATCCTCGAGGCGCAAGCCGGCGCGATCGCCCGGCGCACGGACGCCCGGAGCCTGGTCGAGCTCGGCTCGGGCTCGTCGGAGAAGACGCGCCTGCTGCTCTCCGGCCTCCGCGACCACGGGACCCTGACGGGCTTCGTCCCGCTCGACGTCTCCGAGTCGGCGCTCCGGGCGGCCGTCGCCGCGATCGTCGCCGACTACCCCGGTCTGCACGTGCACGGCGTGGTCGCCGACTTCACCGAGCCGCTCGACGGGGTGCCCGGAACCTCGCCCCGGCTGGTGGCCTTCCTCGGCGGCACGATCGGCAACCTGCTGCCCGAGGAGCGGCACGGCTTCCTGAGCAGCGTGCGGAGCATGCTCGACCCCGGTGAGTGGCTGCTGCTGGGCACCGACCTGGTCAAGGACCCGGCCACCCTGGTCCGCGCCTACGACGACGCCGCCGGGGTGACCGCGGCGTTCAACCTCAACGTGCTCACGGTGCTCAACCGTGAGCTCGGAGCCGGCTTCGACGTGGCCGCGTTCGAGCACGTCGCCCTCTGGGACGCCGACCACGAGTGGATCGAGATGCGGTTGCGCGCGACCCGCGAGATGCGGGTGGAGATCCCGGCCGTGGAGATCGACGTACACCTCGACGAGGGCGAGGAGATCCGCACCGAGGTCTCCGCGAAGTTCCGGCGCGAAGGTGTGGAGCGGGAGCTCACGGCGGCGGGGTTCGTGCTCGACCGGTGGTGGACCGACCAGGCGGGCCGCTTCGCGCTGTCGCTGGCGAGAGCGACCTGACCCGGCCGACGCAGGTCAGCCCTCCAGCACCGCCAGCAACCGCTCGCGCTCCGCCTCGCCCATCGGCCGCGCCCGCTGGGTCTTCACGTCGAAGGTGACCAGGGTGGCGTCGGCGCGCGAGAGGACGGTGTCGCCGTCCTTGATCTCCGCGCTGATCACGAACGACGAGTTGCCGACCCGGCTGATCCACGACTCGATCGGATAGGGCTCGCTGCGGAACAGGATCGGCCGCTTGTAGTCCACGTCGACGCGAGCGACGACCACGGCGAAACCGTGGTCCTCATCCTCGCCGCGACCGAGGCCCATGAAGAACGCCAGGCGCGCCTCCTGGAAGTACTCGAAGTACTTGACGTTGTTGACGTGCCCGTAGACGTCGACGTCGGAGAACCGGACGCGGCACTGGTAGACGTGGCGGCTCATCGGCGCTCCCCGAGGGTCGCGGGCTCGAGGAACCGTTCGAGCACCGACCGCTCCTCCGACCGGAGCCGCCGCGGCCGCTCCTCGCTGAACACGTAGGGCGTCAGCACCGAGTTCGCCCGGGCGTACACCTTCCGGGAGCCGTCGGGCAGCTCGTCGAGGATCTCGTAGGCCATCGTGAACGTCGCGTGCTTGATGTCGGTGATCCAGGTCTCGATCCGCACAGGTTCCATCCGGAACACCAGCGGTGCCGCGAACTCCACCTCGTGGCGGACCACGACCACGCCCTCGGCCAGCTCCTCGCCACCGCGCGCCGGCGCGTGCACGGCGAACATATCGACCCGGGCCTCCTGCAGGTAGTCCACGTAGGTCACGTTGTTCACGTGCCCGAGGGAGTCCATGTCGGCCCAGCGCAGCGGGCAGTAGTAGACGTGACGCACGTGCCGATCCTGCCAGAGCGGTCCGGTACGACGGTCATGCGACCGTCGTGCCCGGCGCCCGGATGTGGCGCCCCGCACATCCCCCGGACATGGAATCCGTTCTAGGCTGTCGGCGTGCCTGGTGCCGCGACCGCGGCGACCGGCCCCTGACACTCGAGAAGATCGGAGTTCCTCCATGCCCGAGGCAGTGATCGTTTCCGCGGCCCGCTCCCCCATCGGCCGCGCGAACAAGGGCTCACTCAAGGACATGCGTCCCGACGACCTGACCGTGGCGATGGTCCGCGCGGCGCTGGACAAGATCCCCGCGCTCGACCCGAAGGACATCGACGACCTCTACCTCGGCTGTGGCCTGCCCGGCGGCGAGATGGGCAACAACATGGGCCGCATCGTCTCGGTGCTGCTCGGCTACGACCACCTGCCCGGTGCGACGATCACCCGCTACTGCTCCTCCAGCGTGCAGACCAGCCGGATGGCGATGCACGCGATCAAGGCCGGCGAGGGCGACGTGTTCATCTCCGCCGGCGTGGAGACGGTCTCCCGGTTCCGCAAGGGCACCTCCGACCACCTCCCCGACACCCAGAACCCGATCTTCGACGAGGCCAAGGCGCGCACCGAGGAGATGGCCAAGGGCGGTCAGGACTGGCACGACCCGCGCGAGGACGGCAAGCTGCCCGACGCCTACATCGCGATGGGCCAGACCGCCGAGAACGTCGCCCGGCTCCGCGGGATCACCCGCCAGGAGATGGACGAGTTCGGCGTGCGCAGCCAGAACCTCGCCGAGAAGGCGATCGCCGACGGCTTCTGGGCCCGCGAGATCACCCCGGTGACCCTGCCCGACGGCACGGTGGTCAGCAAGGACGACGGCCCGCGTGCCGGCGTCACGCTCGAGGCGGTCTCGCAGCTCGACCCGGTGTTCCGGCCCGACGGCACGGTCACCGCCGCCAACTGCACCGCGCTCAACGACGGCGCCGCGGCGCTGGTGATCATGTCCGACACCAAGGCCAAGGAGCTCGGCCTCACCCCGCTCGCCCGGATCGTCTCCACCGGCGTGACCGGCCTGTCGCCGGAGATCATGGGCCTCGGCCCGGTCGAGGCCTCGAAGCAGGCGCTGGCCCGGGCGAACATGACCATCGACGACATCGACCTCGTCGAGATCAACGAGGCGTTCGCCGCGCAGGTGATCCCGTCCTACCGGGACCTGGGCATCGACATCGACAAGCTGAACGTCAACGGCGGCGCGATCGCGGTCGGCCACCCGTTCGGCATGACCGGCGCCCGCCTGCAGGCGACGATGATCAACTCGCTGCAGACCCACGACAAGCAGACCGGTCTGATCACGATGTGCGTCGGCGGCGGCCAGGGCATGGCGCTCATCCTGGAGCGGATGAGCTGACCGTCCCCGCTCGCCTCCAGGGCCCCCGGCAGCGCGCCGGGGGCCCTGCGCAGTTTTATTGAATCTTCAACTTTTGGCCTAGTACCATTCTCACCATGACCGCGAACGCGACCGAGACCCGCTGGCTCAGCGAGGACCAGCAGCGCTCCTGGCGTGCCTACCTCGTCGGCACCACCCTGCTCATGGACCGCCTCGACCGCGACCTCCGCGAGCAGCACGACCTGTCCATGCCGGAGTACGAGATCCTGGTCCGGCTGTCCGAGGCCCCCGACCGGCGGATGCGGATGGCCGAGCTCGCCGGGTCGATCAGCCACTCCCGCAGCCGGGTGACGCACACCGTGGCGCGCCTGGAGAAGGACGGTCTCGTCCAGCGCAGCGCCTGCGCGTCGGACGGTCGGGGGGTCGAGGCGGTGCTGACCGACCAGGGCTTCGCCCGGCTGGAGGAGGCGGCGCCCACCCACGTCGCCGGAGTCCGCCGGTTCCTGGTCGACCTCGCCGGTGACGACGACTTCGCCGCTGTCGGCCGGGTCTTCGACGCGGTCGCCGACAAGCTGATCGAGGGCAACCCCTCCGCCGACATCCGCTGAGGCCCGGGGGCGTCTCAGTCGGCGCTGCGGTCGATCTGCTTGTCCGCGATCTGCGCCGGGGGCTGCGCGGCCCCCGGCCCGCCCTGCCGCAGCCAGTCTTCCAGCGCACCGGTCTGCTCGTCACCAGCGATGCCCGAGAACCACACCGGCCGGCCGCCCTGGCGTCGGGCCCGCGCGCAGGGGCGTACGACGACCACGTCGCCCTGGTTGCACTGGTCGAGGCACTCCACCTCGTGCAGGGAGGCGACTCCGTCTGCGGCGATGTCGCGCAGCCGGCCGAGCTGGCCGTCGGGGCGTGGATCGTCCTCGCCGAGTGTCTCGCCCGCGCACAGCCCGCACACCGTGAGGCCGGGGACCGTGCCGTGTGGCTCGCTGTGGCTCATCTCTGCTCTCAGTCGTGGGTCGAGGATCGGATCGGTCGGTGGTCCTCGCGGGACCGTCCGTCGGTCGGCGCTCCCCCGCGTCGGTCAGCCGCCGAGTCTAGGAGTCAGGTGCCCGTCGTACCGAATCCGCGGCGCCGTCACTGACTGACCGGAATCTGGGTATCTGATCTCCCATGACGACCTGGCACCGCCACAACCTCGACCCGGTGACGACCGTGGCGCCCGCCCACAGCCCGTACCTCACGCCCGCGCGCATCGAGCTGGTGGAGACCTGCCGCGCCTTCGCGATGGACGAGGTGCTGCCGGTGGCCAACGAGCTAGACCTGCTCCACGAGGACATCCCGGCCGCGCTGCTCGAGCGGATCGGCGAGCTGGGCTACTTCGGCATCCTCGTTCCCGAGGACGAGGGCGGCCTGGGACTCGGGGTGCTGGAGTACTGCCTGGTCTCCGAGGAGCTGGCCCGGGCGTGGATGAGTGTCGCCAGCATCATCGCCCGCGGCAACGGGACCGGTTGCGACAGCGCCGACCCCGAGCGGCGTCGGGAGCTGCGACGGCTCAGCGCCCAGGGCCGCCGGATCGGTGCGATCGCGTTCTCCGAGCCGCAGGCAGGGTCGGACCTCGCCAACGTCCAGTGCGCCGCGGAGCGCGACGGCGACAGCTGGGTGATCTCGGGGACCAAGCGCTGGGTCGGGCACGCCCTGTCGGCGGACTTCATCCACCTGCTGGCCCGGACCCGGCCCCCTCGCGAGGACCACGGCCCCTCCGACGGCCTGGAGCTGTTCCTGGTCGAGAAGGAGCGTGGCTCCTTCCCCGAAGGGATCACCGGCACGCCGATCGACAAGATCGGCTACTTCGGCCTCACCACGTGGGAGCTGCGGATCGACGGGCTGCGGCTCCCGGCCGATGCACTGCAGGACACCGGCGAGGGCGAGGGGCAGGGGTTCAAGCACAGCCTGGGCTGGCTGAACGTCGCGCGCGCCCAGACCGCCGCGCGGGCGGTCGGCCTCGCCCGCGGCGCACTCGAGGACGCTCTGACCTACTGCCAGCAGCGCGAGCAGTTCGGCGCGCCGATCGGCGACCAGCAGGTGATCCGGCACATGATCGCCGACATGTCGGCCGAGGTTGCGGCCGCACGCCAGCTTTACCTGCACGCCGCGTGGCTCGTCGACCAGGGCGAGCCCGCCGGCACCGAGACCTCCCAGGCCAAGCTGTTCGCCTCGGAGATGGCCGAGCGGGTCACCAGCCAGGCGCTGCAGGTCTTCGGCGGCAACGGCTACACCACCGACTACGCGGTCGAGCGCTACTGGCGCGATGCCCGGCTCACCCGCATCTTCGAGGGGACCTCGGAGATCCAGCGCCGGATCATCTCCGACAGCCTGATCGCCGAGACCGCGGTCTGAGACGCTCCAGCGGGCATGGCGCTGGGCAGGCCTGGGTACCGTGGCGACATGGGAATGATCAGCAAGGTCGTCAAGCTCGGCATCGCCAAGAAGATCTACGACGAGGCACGCAAGCCCGCCAACCAGCAGAAGGCTCGTGAGGCGTTCGCCAAGTTCCAGGAGAGCCGCCGGCACAACAAGCGCTGAGCCACGAGCACAGCACCCGCGCACATGACGAGGCCCCCGGCACATCGCCGGGGGCCTCGTCGTACGCGACGAGGGTTCAGTCTCGGGTGAGCTTGCGGTGGGTCACCCGGTGCGGGCGAGCCGCGTCGGCGCCGAGACGCTCGATCTTGTTGGCTTCGTAAGAGGCGAAGTTGCCCTCGAACCAGAACCACTTCGCGGGGTCCTCGTCATCGCCCTCCCACGCCAGGATGTGCGTGGCGACCCGGTCGAGGAACCACCGGTCGTGCGAGGTGACCACGGCACAGCCGGGGAACTCCAGCAGCGCATCCTCCAGGGACTGCAGGGTCTCCACGTCGAGGTCGTTGGTCGGCTCGTCGAGGAGCAGGAGGTTGCCGCCCATCTTCAGGGTCAGCGCGAGGTTGAGCCGGTTGCGCTCACCACCGGACAGGACGCCGGCCTTCTTCTGCTGGTCGGGGCCCTTGAAGCCGAAGGAGGCGATGTAGGCCCGGCTCGGCATCTCGAAGTTGGCGACCTTGATGTGGTCGAGCCCGTCGGAGACGACCTCCCAGACGTTCTTGTTGGGGTCGATGCCACCGCGGCTCTGGTCGACGTAGGAGATCTTCACCGTCTGACCGACGTTCAGGTCGCCGGTGTCGGGCTTCTCCTCCCCCACGATCATCCGGAACAGCGTGGTCTTGCCGACGCCGTTGGGACCGATGACACCGACGATGCCCGCGCGCGGCAGCGAGAACGACAGGTCGTGCATCAGCGTGCGGTCACCGAAGGACTTCCCGACCTCGGTGGCCTCGAGCACGACGTCACCCAGCCGGGGACCCGCCGGGATGTTGATCTCGGCGAGGTCGACCTTGCGGTTGCGCTCGGCCTCCGCGGCGAGCTCCTCGTAGCGGGCGAGACGCGACTTGCTCTTGGCCTGACGCGCCTTGGGGTTCGACCGCACCCACTCCAGCTCGCGCTCGAGCATCTTGGCCCGCTTGGCGTCCTTCTGGCCCTCGATCTGGAGGCGGGCCTTCTTGGTCTCCAGGTAGGTGGAGTAGTTGCCCTCGTAGGGGTGCAGACGGCCGCGGTCGATCTCGAGGATCCAGGAGGCGACGTTGTCGAGGAAGTACCGGTCGTGGGTCACGGCCAGCACCGCACCCGGGTAGGTGGCCAGGTGGCCCTCGAGCCACTGCACCGACTCGGCGTCGAGGTGGTTGGTGGGCTCGTCGAGCAGGAGCAGGTCGGGCTGCTGGAGGAGCAGCTTGCACAGCGCGACGCGGCGGCGCTCGCCCCCGGACAGGTTGTCGACCAGCACGTCCGGCGGCGGGGTGCGCAGCGCGTCCATCGCCTGCTCGAGCCGGCTGTCGAGGTCCCAGGCGTTGGCGTGGTCGAGATCGGTCTGGAGGTCACCCATCTCGGCGAGGAGCTTGTCGTAGTCGGCGTCGGGGTCGCCGAGCTCCTCGGAGATCTTGTTGAAGCGGTCCAGCTTGGACTTGATCTCGTGCACCGCCTCCTCGACGTTCTCCAGGACCGTCTTGCCCTCGGTCAGCGGCGGCTCCTGCTGGAGCATGCCGACCGTGGCCTCGGGATCCAGGATCGCGTCGCCGTTGGAGGGCTGGTCCAAGCCCGCCATGATCTTCAACAGGGAGGACTTGCCGGCGCCGTTGGGCCCGACCACACCGATCTTCGCCCCGTGCAGGAACGAGAGGGTGACGTTGTCGAGAACGACCTTCTCGCCGTGGGCCTTGCGCACGTTGCGCAGCGTGAACACATACTCAGCCATAGTCCGACCAGCCTACGGCGCCCCGGCCCGAGCACTCCAATCGGTCCGGGCCGGCGACCGCCGTCTCCCTCTCGGACCGACGACCGGCAAGCCGCCGAGCCGGCCGCGGCCGCGGCGGCCGGCCCCGTTCCCCGCACCGCCTGCGCTGGGTGCGCGATCGTGGACGTCCCAGGCCCCGGTCCACCCCGCCCGGAGGTGCCACGAGCGGCACCCGCACGTGGCGGCGAGGACGCTCAGGCGGCCGGTTCGTCGCTGCGGAGCTCCTCGGAGAGCCGGCCCGATCCGAGTGCGGGCTCGACTGCCGGCTCGACGGGGTTCCCCCAGCTGTCCAGGCGCACGTTGATGTCGACGTCGCCGTGGATGATCTCCGACAGCTCGTCATTGGCGTCGTTCTCCGGCCGCTCCCGCTTCTGCGACCGCAGGAAGACGCTCGTCCCCCGGCACAGGTCGTGGCCGATGAAGGTGGCCTCGACGAGCAGCGTCGTGGAGACCCGGCCGTCCTCGCGCTCCCACTCGTCGCTGCGCAGCCGCCCGTGCACGATGACGGCGTCACCCTTCTTGATCGAGTCGCGGACGTTGTCGGCCAGGGTGCGCCAGGCCGACACCGAGTACCACGTCGTGGGTCCGTCGACCCAGGCGCCCTTGCGCTTGATGCGCGGGGTGGTGCCTACGCGCATGTTCGCCACGTTGCTGCCCTCGACGGTCCGGTGGGTGACGTCGTTGCCCACCCAGCCGTGGAAGGTCACGTAGGTCTCGTGCATGTCGTTGCTCCTTTGCGTCGGTTGCCGTTCGACGCAAGGCTGCCTGGCACGGCCGACCGAGAAGAGGCCTCGTCGCCGACCCTGTGGACGCAACCGGCCGCCGGCGCGGCTGTGGACGAGCGCCGTCCCGACCCGCTCAGCGGCGGAGGGCGGCCTCCAGTCCGTCGAGCGTGCGGCGATACGCCTCGATCTCGGCCTCGATCGGCTCGATGACCAGGTCCTCGGTGACCTCGCCGATCGCCGCGCGCAGCCTCCGGTCGGCCGAGCGCGCCTTGCGGCGGGCGGCCACGGCGGTGAACACCCGCGAGAGCATCGCGAGCAACACCCCTGCGAGCGCACCACCGAGCAGCATCAGCGTGGGGACCGGGAAGCCGCGGTAGTCCGGGGTCTCGGGCTCGGGCATCTGCAGGTAGCCCATCACCGCCAGCCCACCGAGCCAGAGGCCGCCGGCGAGCGCGGTGAGGAACAGCGCCCACTGCAGGCCGCGCACCAGCTGCCACCAGATCGGGGTGCGCGCAACGCCGAGGTCGGTGGTCCCGACGGCCCGGTCGAGGGCGTCGCCGAGGTCGTCGAAGCGGGAGACCGACGCGCGGCGTACGGCCGAGGCCCATTGCGGCGTCAGGTCGGCTGCGGCGTCGTCGGCCACCGCACGCACCGCGGTGTCGACCCGTGCCCGCTGCACCTGCGTCGCCTCCGGCACCGAGGCCCGGGCGTCGCCGACGAGCTCCTTGCCACGGGGCCCGAGGTCGAGGTGCAGCCGCTTGAGCGGGTCGGGCCGCAGTCGGGCCGCCCACTTGGTCACCGGCCAGCCGGTCGCCCGGCGCGACCTGACCCGCGTGGCCTTGTCCACCGCGTGCACGATCGTCGGGACGCCGGCGGCGTCGGCGAACGCGTCGACGAGCTCGGCCTTGCGGCCGCGAGCGACGTCGCTGGGCCGCACCAGCCCGTTCTGCTTCTGCAGGAGCCGTGCGGCGTCCTTGACGTCGGCGACCAGCCTGGTGCGCATCGCCTTCTTCGCGGCCACCCGGTCGGCGAGCGCCTTCTTCAGCTCCGCAACGCCTTCGCCGGTGCGCGCGGAGGTGGTGAAGACCGGCACCCCGTCGAGGCCGTCCTCCTTCAGCAGTCGCTCCAGGTCGGCCACCATCGACGCGCGACGGTCGGCCGGCACCTCGTCGATGTGGTTGAGCACGACGAGCATCACGTCGCGGTGGGAGCTGAGGGGACGCAGGTAGCGGTCGTGGACGGCGGCGTCGGCGTACTTCTGCGGGTCGAGGACCCAGACGAGTACGTCGGTCAGCTTCACCAGCCGGTCGACCTCGACGTGGTGGGACACCTCGGTCGAGTCGTGGTCGGGCAGGTCGAGCAGGACCAGGCCGTGCAGCTCACGGTCCTCGCTCACCGGAGTGTCGAGCATGCTGTTGCGGGTCACCTGGTGCCGCCGGGGCACGCCGAGCCAGTCCAGCAGCTCGCCGGACCCCTCGGCACCCCAGGTGCACGCCATCGTCCAGGACGTGGTGGGCCGCTTGACGCCGACCGCGGCCAGGTCGAGACCGGTGAGCGCGTTGAACGTCGAGGACTTGCCCGACCCGGTCGAGCCGGCGAGGGCGACAACCGTGTGCTCGGCGGACAGCCGCAGCCGTGCCCCGGCCCGCTCGACGACCCCGGCGGCTTCGTCGACCACCTCGTCGTCGAGACGGCCACGAGCGTTCTCGACGGCCTGCTCGAGGCCGGCGACGCGTGCGGCGACGTCGGAGGAGCCCTTCCCCAGCAGGCGCTTGGCGCCCTCCACGAGCGCGGTCACGGCTGACCCGCCTGCGGGTGCGGTGGGGCGATCTGCTGCAACGAGCTCTCCTCGGCGGGGCTGGGGGCGATCTGGGCGGCGAAGCGCAGGTCGTCGATGCGACGCGAGACGGCGCGGAGGTTCTCGGCGGCCTTCTGGTCCACGCCGAGGGAGTCGAGCAGGGTGAGGTAGCGCTGCTTCTCGGTGGCCAGCAGCGCCTCGACCTGGCGGCGCAGGTCCTTGCGGGCGTTGGCGGCGAGCCGGCGCACCGCCTGGTCGCCGAACACGGCCTCGAGCAGCTTCTGTCCGATCACGGCGGAGCCACCCGCGATGCCGACCTCCGCGCCGGTGACCCCGGCGGTGGAGGCGAAGACCACGATCATCAGCGCGACCCCCAGGCCGTTGACACCGAAGGCGAGGACCCTCGCGGTCGAGCGCTTGTCGGCGCCCTCGGTGCGCACCATCTGCAGCACACCCTGCTGCCAGTCCCGGACCGCCCGCTCGGCGCGGGCCCGGAAGTCGCGTGAGGCACGGCCGAGGTCGCGGCCGGACTCGTCGAGGAGCCGGTGGCCGGCCTGCACCGACCGCCAGGACGCCTCGGTGCGCTCGGCGGCGTTCTCGGCGTGCTCGAGGATCAGGGTCTCCAGGCCGGACTCGACGGCGACGGTGACCTGCTCGACCTGCTGCGGGCGTCCCTTGACCAGGCCGACCACGCGGTCACGCAGCCAGCCGACCTTCGACTCGAGGGACCGCAGCAGCTCGCCGGTGCCGACGAACTCCTGCCACCGCGCGAGCACCTCGCCGCGAAGCAGGGTGCCGTCGGCCGAGGCCTCGTCGATCCGGGCGAGCGCCTCGTCGTAGGAGCGGTCCACGTCCTCGCGGAGGCGGCGCACCATCGTCGCCTGGTCCGCGGCGGCGTCCGCGACCTGGTGGGTGTGGTGGGAGAGGCTGCGGATGGCACCCTCGAGCGTCTGCCGGACGACGGCGGCGCGCGCGTTGGAGTCGGCGGCGAGCATGTGCAGCCAGCCGCGGATCTCGGCGACCGCCTCCGGGGGCAGCAGACCGTCCTCGTCGACGGCGCCCTCCGGAACCGTGAACAGCGGCGAGTCCCGGAGACCACGCGTGGTCAGCATCCGCGCGAGGTGGCCACTGACCTCCCCGATCGCCTCGGGGGCGGTGCGGTCGAGCACGATCGCGACCGCGGTGCTGCGCTCGGCGGCAGCCTTGAGGTAGTCCCACGGCACCTGGTCGGCGTAGCGGGCTGCCGAGGTCACGAACAGCCACAGGTCGGCGGCGGCGAGCAGCTGGGCGGCGAGGGTGCGGTTGTGCTCCTCGACGGAGTCGATGTCGGGCGCGTCGAGGATCGCCAGTCCGGCCGGCACCGACTCGGAGGCGACCAGCTGCAGGGCACCGGGGTCGCCGGTGGCGCCGGTGGTGCGGGCCAGGTCGGGGAGGATCCGGTCCTTGTCGAACCAGTCGGCGTCGACCGGGTTGTGCACGAGCACCGGCGATCGCGTGGTGGGACGGAGCACGCCGGGCTCGGTGACCCGGGTGCCGACCAGCGAGTTCACCAGCGTGGACTTGCCGGCACCGGTGGAGCCACCGACGACGGTGAGCAGCGGGGCGTCGATCTGGATCAGCCGCGGCAGGACGTAGTCCTCGATCTGGTCGATCATCTCGCGCTGGTCCTTGCGGCGCTCCTCGACGCCGGGAAGGTCGAGCGGGAGCGGCGCGGACTGCAGGGCCTCACGAAGCCGGACCAGGGCCGTGATCATGTCAGTCGGCGTAGCGGGCTTGCTCACCGTCCACCTTCCAGCCTTGGTTGCATCAGGGCAGTTGTACCAGGCGGCTGCGGCCACACGACGTACGGGCGCAGGGCCGCCAGCCGGTCGACCATCGCCTGCCCGCGGGGCACGACGTCCGCCGGTGCCGTGCCACGGAGGAACCGGTCGTGGAGGAAGCCGAGCTCGATGGCCTGCTCCTGGTACTCCTGCATCACCTTCAGCGCCGGCTCGCCGCCGACCCGCTTGGCGTGGGCGCGCGCCGCCCTGCGGCCGGCGATCCGCGCCAGCCAGGGGACCTCGTAGGGCGCCAGGTACCCGCGCTGGGCGGCGTCGGTGAGCGCGCGTGCAAGCATCCGGCCCTCGCGGCGGCGTGCCCAGATCGCGAACCCGGCCATCAGCACGAACGCGGGGACCATCAGGAACAGGTAGGTGCCGACGAAGTACTCGCCACCGGAGAAGTAGGCAGCCCCGTTCCACAACGCATGTGCCAGCACCGCGAAGGCGTACCCCAGGACCGGGGCCGCCACACGCCAGAACCGGCTCCGGGTCACGACGGCGTAGCCGACCCCGACGCCGACGGCCGCGGTGAAGAAGGGATGCGCGAACGGGCTGAAGATGCCGCGGATGATGAACGTGCCGGTGGCCGCACCGATCCCGCCGGGCCCGATCCCCTCCCCTCCCATGTAGGCGGACGCGAGGTAGAGGATGTTCTCGGTGAAGGCGAAGCCGATCCCGACCATGCCGGCGTAGACGATGCCGTCCAGCACCCCGTCGATGACGCGGCGACGTGCAATCACCAGCAGGAGCACGAAGATCCCCTTCGCCGCTTCCTCGGTGATCGGCGCGACGACGGCGGCGGTGAACGACTCCGGGCGGCCGAACGCGAACTGCTCGAGCGTCTGCAGGATCAGCGCCGCAGCGGTGGCGACCAGCGCCCCCCAGCCGAGGGCGCTGAGGATCAGGCTGCGCGGCTCCGGCTCGTAGCGGTCCAGCCACAGGAACACGGCGACCAGCGGGCCGACGGGGAGCGCGGCGAGCAGGGTGCCGACGACCAGCGCACCGGGTGCACCGGACCCGAGCAGGACGATCGCCATCACCCCGGCACCGGCCAGCATCGCCAGCGTGACGAGGACGGTGAACACCACGTTGCCCTGGTGTCGCCTCGTCGCTCCGCTCATGCGGTGAGCCTATCTGGATCAGGACATAACGTTCCCCTTCGCGACGGCCGCCCTGACCGTCGTACAGTGCATCTGTGAGCGAAGACACCCGCCCCGACAGCACCGACGAGCGCCTCCCTGCGGACGCGGCGACCCCGCCCGAGGGCACCGACAACGGCAAGCAGCTGAAGACCGAGAGCCACGACCCGGCGGTGCCGGAGGCCTACGCGGCGTTCATGCGCACCGGCTGGGGTGACCGGGAGCTCGACCTGCCGCCGCACCCGATCACCGAGTGGGCGCAGCAGCGCCGGGCCCGGCTGGCCGAGACGTTCCCCGGCGAGCGGCTGGTGATCCCCGCGGGCACGTTCAAGGTGCGCGCCAACGACACCGACTACCGGTTCCGCCCGGAGACCGCGCACACCTACCTGTGCGGCAACCAGACCACCGACGCGGTGCTGGTCATCGAGGGCGGCGAGTCGGTGCTCTACGCCCGCCCGCGCTCCTCGCGGCAGACCGACGAGTTCTTCCGGGACCGGCAGTACGGCGAGCTGTGGGCCGGCCGGCGTCCGTCGCTCAACGAGATGCAGGCGTCCTTGGGCATCGAGTGCCGGCACATCGACGACCTCCCCTCCGCGTTGCAGGCGTCGGGCAAGACCCGCGTGCTGCGTGGCGTGGACTCCCGCGTGGACAGCACGGTCACGGCCGACGAGGGACGGGACCAGGAGCTGGCCCGGGTGCTCAGCGAGATGCGCCTGGTCAAGGACGCCTGGGAGCTCGAGCAGCTGCAGGAGGCTTGCGACATCACGACGCTCGGCTTCGCCGACAGCGTCCGTGAGTGGGACAACGTGCTGAAGTACGGCGAGCGCTGGATCGAGGGCACGTTCTTCCGCCGCGCCCGGGCGATGGGCAACGACATCGGCTACGACTCGATCGTCGGCGGCGGCCGGCACGCCACCACGCTGCACTGGATCGACAACAGCGGTCCGATCCGCCCCGGCGAGCTGGTGTTGCTCGACATGGGCGTGGAGCAGTCCTCGCTCTACACCGCCGACGTGACCCGGACGCTCCCGATCGACGGCACGTTCACCCCGCTCCAGCGCGACCTCTACACGTTGGTGCTCGACGCCCAGACCGCCGGCATCGAGGCAGTCCGGCCGGGTGCGCCGTTCCTGGGCGCCCACAACGCCGCGATGAGCGTGCTCGCCCACGGGCTGGAGGACATGGGCCTGCTGCCGGTCTCGGCCGAGGAGGCGCTCTCCCCCGACAGCAAGGTCTACGCCCGGTGGACGCTGCACGGCACCAGCCACATGCTCGGCATGGACGTGCACGACTGCGCGAAGGCCTCGCTCGAGGTGTACCCCCGCGGCGAGCTCGCCGAGGGGATGGTGCTGACCGTCGAGCCGGGGCTGTACTTCCAGGAGGACGACCTGCTGGTCCCCGAGGAGCTGCGCGGCATCGGGATCCGGATCGAGGACGACATCGTGGTCACCGCCGACGGCGCCCACAACCTGTCGGAGTCGCTGCCGCGCGGGGTCACCGAGATCGAGGAGTGGATGGCCGCGCTCCGCGCCTGACCGGCGGCGCTGACCGGGCCTCTCCGCTAGCCCACCTGGCCGCTCCGGCGTCATCGGCCGGCCGAGGGCGCATACTGGAGGCGATGAAGACGCGAACCGCCGGTCAACGGCGACACCTGCCCAGCAGTCCCTTCGCCAACCGACCGGTCGAGCCGGTCGAGGACTTCGCGCTCGACGACCGGGTCACCCACGATGCCCATGGTCTCGGTCGCGTCGTCGGCTGCGAGACCGGCGTCGCGGTGACCGTCGACTTCGGCGCTCACCAGCTGCGGATCGCCTCGCCCTACCCCAAGCTCACCAAGCTGTAGCAGCGGCTCGTCTCACGTCTCGCCGCGGCTGCGCGTGCCGCGGGTGCACCGGAGTCCCGGACAGTGCAGGGTGTGCTCATGCACTTCGTCGGCGTGGACCTCGCCTGGGGCAACGAGAAGACCACCGGACTCGCGGTGCTGGAGGCCGACGGGCGGCTCGTCCATGTCTCGGCGCAGCGCAGCGACGCGGAGATCCTGAGCGCGCTGGCGCCGTACGTCGACGGCGACTGCCTGGTCGGCATCGACGCGCCGCTGATCGTGAAGAACGCCACCGGCAACCGGCCGTGCGAGGCCGCGCTCAACCGCGACTTCGCGCGTTTCGACGCCGGCGCGCACCCGTCCAACACCGGGAAGCCTGAGCTCGCGGGTGTCCCGCGCGGGGCCAGGCTCGCCACCGAGCTGGGGCTCGACCTCGACCCGACATCGAAGGCGCGCCGCCGTGCGATCGAGGTGTACCCGCACCCTGCGACCGTCGCGCTGTTCCGCCTCGGCAGGACGCTGAAGTACAAGCACAAGACGGGAAGGCCGCTGCCCCAGCTGCGGGCCGAGCTGCTGCGGCTGATGGAGCTGATCGAGGGCCTCGCGGACTCCCCGGTGCCGCTGCGCGTCACCGAGCACGAGGACTGGCGTGCACTGAAGGCGCAGGTCGTCGCCGCGGAGCGCAAGAGCGAGCTGCGCCGGGCCGAGGACCCCGTCGACGCGGTGCTGTGCGGCTACGTGGCGATGTGGTCGGCACGACGACCCGAGCAGACGACCGTGTACGGCGACCACGAGTCGGGCTACATCGTCACCCCCACCCTCCCCGAGGGACACGCCCCCTCGCCGCGAGTGCCCGCCGCCGAGGAACCGCCGCCGCCCCCGGACAACGAGCCGGTGCGACAGGCGGTGCGCCGGTACGCCGAGCTCCAGCCCGAGCTGCGCCGCCTCACCGAGCGGTACGTCGCCCTGGTCACCACCCTCCTCGACGACGCCGGCATCAACTACCTGAGCGTCGAGGGCCGAGCCAAGAGCGTGGCGTCGTTCGCGGCCAAGGCGGACCGCAGCGTCGCCGGCCGCCCGCTCTACGCCGATCCGCTCGAGGACATCACCGACCAGATCGGGGTCCGCGTGATCACCTACCTGCACAGCGACGTCGCCGCGGTCGCGGACCTGCTCGGCGACCAGCTGAGCATCCTCGACGACCGGGACATGGGCCAGGAGACCGCGAGCGAGGGCAGGTTCGGGTACGCGAGCCGGCACCTGCTGCTGCGGGTCGACCCGGCGAAGGGCGCTCCCCCGTCGTACGACGAGCTCAGCCGGTGGCGGGCCCAGGTCCAGGTGCGGACCGTGCTGCAGCACGCCTGGGCCGAGTTCGAGCACGCGATCCGCTACAAGGGCACGATCCCCGAGGAGCACGTGCCCGACCTCGACCGGCGGTTCACCCTCGCCGCGGGGCTGCTCGAGCTCGCCGACCGGGAGTTCTCCCTGATCCGGGACCGGCTGCAGGCCACGGCGTCGGAGGAGCTGCCGCCCACCGACGTGAGCGACCCGCGGATCAGCGCGCAGGACCTCGCCACGTTCCTCACCAGCCAGTACGCCGACGCCGGCTGGTCACGGCCCGACCACTACGCGTGGGTGTCCGGGCTGCTCCTCGAGCTCGGCATCACGTCCCTCGACGAGCTCGCCGCACTGCTCACCTCGGTGGACAGCGAGGCGATCAACGCCCGGCTCGCCTACCGGTACCCGCCCGGTGCGGTCCGCCGGCTCGACGACGCGCTGCTGGCGATCTTCGGCCAGCGGTACGTCGACCTGCACGGCAACGCGCACCGGGCGGCGCTGCTGAGCGCCCGGCTCGAGAAGCTGCGCGCTAGCGCGTGATGACCACCTTGAGTGCCTTGGTCTCGGCGGCCCGACCGAAGGTGTCGTAGGCGTCCATCATCTCGTCGAGCTTGAAGTGATGGGTCGCGAACTTCTCCGCGGCAAGCTTGTGCTGGGCGACCAGCTTCAGCAGCATCGGCGTGGTGTTGGTGCTGACCAGGCCCATCGTGATCGACAGGTCCATGATCCACAGGTCCTGCAGCGCCAGCTCGACCGGCGCGCCGTGCACGCCGACGTTGGCCACCGACCCACCGGGGCGCACGATCTTGGTGCAGGCCTCGAAGGTCGCCGGCACACCGACCGCCTCGATCGCCACGTCGACGCCGAGGCCGTCGGTCATCGCCTTGACCTTCTCCTCCCAGTCCGACGCGCCGTTGTTGACCGCGTCGGTGGCGCCGAAGGCCTTGGCCTGCTCGAGACGGTTGTCGTCGAGGTCGATCGCGATGATCCGGGCGGCGCCGTACAGCCCCGCGGTCATGATCGCGGCCAGACCGACCGGGCCGGCACCGACCACGGCGACCACGTCGCCGGGCTTGACCTTGCCGTAGCGGACGCCGATCTCGAAACCGGTCGGCAGGATGTCGGACAGCATCACGGCGGCCTCGTCGTCGACGCCCTCGGGCAGCTTGTACAGCGAGTTGTCGCCGAAGGGCACCCGGACGTACTCCGCCTGGGTGCCGTCGATCAGGTGGCCGAAGATCCAGCCGATGCCGGAGGCGCCCTCGTCGGCGAGGCAGTGAGCGTACAGGCCCTGGTGGCAGTACGAGCAAGATCCGCACGCGCTGATGCAGGAGATGATCACCCGGTCTCCGACGGCGATCGTCGAGACCGCGGAACCGACCTCGGTGACCGTGCCGACGCCCTCGTGGCCGAGGATCCGGCCCTCGGTGACCGCGGGCACGTCGCCCTTGAGGATGTGCAGGTCCGTGCCACAGATGGTGGTGGTGTCGATCCGGACGATGACGTCCGTGGGCTCGATGATCTTCGGGTCGGGTACCTCGTCCCAGGACTTCTTGCCGGGACCGTGGTAGACGAGTGCCTTCATGTGGGTGCCTTCCTCCATGTGGGGAAGCTCGCGGGGCCGGATGCGCACGCGAGCCAGCACCAGTTTCGAGACGGCCGGGGTCGCAGGCACAGGGCCCAACGTCCCGTCCACCGGCCGTAGGTCACGACGATGGGAGGCGGGGGTTAGGTTCGACGTCGTGGCTGTGTGGATCGAGGCGGGGCTGTGGGGCCTCCTGGCAGGCAGCGCGCTGGTGCTGGGCGCGGCGATCGCCTGGTACGTCAGCGTCCCGCAGCGGGTCGTCGCCTCGGTGATGGCGTTCGGGGCGGGCGTGCTGATCTCGGCACTGGCCTTCGACCTGGTCGACGACGCCGAACGCAGCGGTGGCCTGCTGCCGACGATCCTGGGTTTCCTGGCCGGAGCGGTGGTCTATGTCGCGGCCAACGTCGCCCTGGCGAGACGGGGGGCCCGCCACCGCAAACGTTCGGGCGGCCAGCAGGCGTCGGAGGCAGCACAGCAAGGCAGCGGCACCGCGATCGCGGTCGGCGCTCTGCTCGACGGGGTCCCCGAGTCGGTGGTGCTCGGACTCACCCTCCTGGGAGGCGGCGGGGTCGGTCCGGCCGTCCTCGCGGCGATCTTCGTGTCGAACCTGCCCGAAGGGCTGTCCAGCTCGGCCGGCATGAAGCGAAGCGGCCGCACCGCGAGGTACATCTTCGGGGTGTGGGGCGGCATCGCGCTCGCCAGCGGCGTAGCCGGCGCGCTCGGCGCCCTGCTGCTGCAAGGCGCTTCCGTCGAGCTGATCGCGGTCATCACCGCCGTCGCCGCCGGCGCGATCCTCGCGATGATCGCCGACACCATGATCCCCGAGGCCTTCGAGAGCACGCATCTGTACGCCGGCCTGATCGCGACCGTCGGGTTTCTGGCCGCCTTCGCGATCTCACGGAGCACCTGAGACGCGGAACCGCGGGTGGACGGGGTTTCGGGTCAGCCCGCGTCGTCGGCACGCAGCCGCCACGCGGTCAGCAACAGGCTGACGACGAGGAGCCCGGCCATCACGAGAGCCGGGGTGGCGTGCCAACCGAGGTCCAGCCACGGATCCCGCAGCAGCTGCGCGGCATAGGTGACGGGTACGGCGTCGCCGATCCTGGAGAGCGCATCCGGGAGCACCTCCTTGGGAGGTCCGGCACCGCCCAGCATCATGAACACGAAGAAAAGCAGGACACCGAGGCCCTGCGCGGTGCGGGCGGTGGGCATCACGAACCCGAGGAAGGCGCCGAGGGCTGCGAAGCTGGTGCTCAGCAGGAGATACCCGGCCA
The DNA here is from genome assembly GCF_054781215.1 of Nocardioides pakistanensis. NCBI lineage: Bacteria > Bacillati > Actinomycetota > Actinomycetes > Propionibacteriales > Nocardioidaceae > Nocardioides > Nocardioides pakistanensis. Next base: position 316,258 of record NZ_BAAGUV010000034.1, read on the forward strand.
GCACACCGCCCCAGCTGTGCGGCAGCGGTGCGTCGTACGCGAGGACGGACACGGCGGTCAGCAGGACCGCGCCGGCGGCCGCGACCAGCACGGTGACGGCCATGTGGGCGGCGACCAGGGTCGACGGCGGGATCGCCGAAGCTCGGAAGCGCCGGAGCACCCCTTGCTCGCGGTAACCGGCCAGGTGCACCGGCAGGGAGAGGACGCCGGCCGTGGCGGAGACGAGCGCCACGTAGGAGGGGGTGTAGAAGTCGACGGCGGGGATGCCGCCCCAGACGCTGGGGTCCGCGGGGCCGGCGAAAACACCGTTGAGGACGTAGAGCACCACCACCGGCAGCACCAGGACGAACACCACCGTCAACGGTTCGCGGCCGAACAGCTTGATCTCCACCCAGGTCAGCGCGCGGAACGCCTTCACGAGACCACCCCCTCTCGGATCCCGTGGACCTCCGGTTCGGTCAGGGCCAGGTAGGCGTCCTCCAGGGTGGGGACCACTGGACGGAGGTCCTCGGGCTCCAGCCCGTGCGCGACGAGAGCGTGCCCGACCCGGGCGAGGAGGGCACCGGCACCGGTGACCTGCACTCCTCGGCCGTCCAGGCGCTCGACGTCGTTCACTCCGGGGACCGCCTGCAGGATGCCGCTGTCGAACGCGGGTGGGGCGGTGAAGCGGACCACCTTGAGCGGCTGGTGTCGTTCGATGAGGTCGGCCGAGGTCCCCGACGCCACCACCCGGCCCTCGACGAGGACGGACAGCCGGTCGCAGAGCCGCTCGGCCTCGTCCATGAAGTGCGTGACCAGCACGACCGTCGTACCCCGGTCGCGCACCGCCGCCACCAGGTCCCAGGCGACCCGGCGTGCGGCAGGGTCGAGGCCGGTGGTCATCTCGTCGAGGACGACCAGCTGCGGGTCGGCGACCAGCGCGAGCGCGACGAACAACCGCTGCTTCTGCCCGCCCGAGAGGTCACCGAAGGCAGTGTTCCGGCGGTGGGCCAGCCCCCAATCGTCGAGCAGCTGCTCCCAGGGCGGCCCACCCGGACTGATCGCGGAGAACAGCCGCAGCGCCTCACCTACGCGCAGTCGGTCGGGAAGCGCCGAGTCCTGCAGCTGGCTGCCGATGATGCGGCGGATCCGGGCCGGCTCGGTCACCGGGTCGTGCCCGAACACCGTGATCGTTCCGGCGTCCGGACGGCGGAGTCCCTGCAGGCACTCGACGGTGGTGGTCTTGCCGGAACCGTTCGGCCCGAGCAGGCCGAAGATCTCGCCCTCCTCGACGTGGAACGACACGTCGGCCACCGCGACCGTGGTTCCGTAGTGCTTCCGCAGCGCGGTGACGTCGACGGCCCTGCCCATGGCTCGACGGTCCGCCGCCGAGGATCGTCCATGCCAGAGGCCAAGGTCCCCGCTGTCACCGACCTGGCCCGCATGTCGAGCCCGTCGAGACCGCGCCGGACCCACGGGAGGCGGGCTCACAACCAGTGGCGTCGCAGCACCGTGGTGGCAGCAAACGGGTCGGCCCCCTGCTGGGCAGCCAGCACTCCGGCGCCCTCGGGACTGCCGGTGAACAGCAGACGCCCGGGCGCCACCCATCGGGTCCAGGCGGTCCGGAACGCCTCCGCGCGCGAGGCGTTCACCCCGAGCACCGCAGGCACCTGGTGCCAGGTCTCCGCGTCCGGGCGGAACCCCTGCAGCGCGGAGAGTGCGTGATCGGCGCTCCGAAGCGGCTGGAGGTCGCTCGGGTCAGGCAGACCGGCCACGGTGTGCCGCGACAGCACGTACCTCGGGGTGCCGATCGGCGCGAGCGCCTCGTCGAGCGCCACGGCGAACACCTCGGCGTCGCTCTCCGCGCCCTCCAGCCGGCACCGGTGCTCCCCGCCGGGATGCACCTCGACCACCACGTCTGCGGCGCCGACGGTGGTCAACCCGGACGCGGCGAGTGCGTCGGCGACCGCAGCGGCGACCTGCCCCAGGGAGGGGACCGCCGCCGCCCGGCGAACGTGGTCGATGACCCACTCACGGAGTATCGCGTCACGATCACGACGTCGGGAGCGGATCGCTGCGGCGCCCCCGGCTGCGACGCCGAGCCCTGCCACGGCGTACCAGCCGACGACCGGCGCGGACGCCGCGACGAGGCCGCCACCTCCCGCCGCGACCGCCGCTGCCGTGTCCGTCCACGCAGTCGTCCGAGGCGGCACGACTGCTTGGTCTCGGACCGTGGCGCCGTCCGCGTGCAGCACCACGGGAGCAGGCACCAGCTCGAGCCGGGACACACCCGCCGCCGAAGCAGGAATGGGCGGCGCTGCGGCGTCGGTGCGGACACGTAGCGTCGCCGCGACCGAGTCCCGGTACGGCTCCCCCACCCGCCACCGGTCCCGGATGTCGTCGCGGTCGGCTGCGCGGGCCAGCATGCGCGCGTTGATGTCTGCGAACTCCTCCACCGGCGGCGGTGCGTACGGCGAGAAGACCCCGTCGATGTGCGAGACGCCGTCCACGACGTCGCCGTCCTCGTCGACACCGTGGAACCCCTCGTGCTTGCGCACCAACCTCGCCCAGTCGTTCCCGCCCTTGGGGTGCGCGTCGCTGACGCACACCACCGTCCAGTTCACGGCGACCTTGTCATCCCAGCGCGGGTCGGTGCGCAACGCGCGGCCGCGGGTCTGGACGACCGCGGTCAGGGTGGTTGCGGTGGTCAGGTCCACCACGCCGGTGACGCGCCGGGCGTCCCAGCCCTCCCCGAGCAGACCCCGGGTGCCGACCAGCACCCGGCAGTGGCCGGCTTCGAAGAAGGACGTGACCGGCCGGACCCACGTCCGTGACGACCACGGGCCCACGAGCTCGGCGACCGGGCCGTCGCCGTCGATCTCCAGCTTCCCGGCCAGATGGGGATGGTGCTCGCCGACCCACGCCGCGAGCTCGGCGAGCACCAACGGCGCGCCCGCCACGACCGAGCCGGTGACCAGGAGCGGCGACAGCGCCGCGGTGGTGGGATCGGCGACCAGGGCCTCCAAGGTCGCGACCGCCGAGCCGGACTGTACGTCGAGCACCCCGACCAAGCCGGTCGGCAAGGTCGCCGAGCTGCGCTCGTGGTCACAGAGCACCAGCATCCGGGTGCGGTCACCGAGGATGCCGTGCTCGGCGGTGATGATCTCGACTGCGGCGCTGGTTTTGGCATGGGAGCGGGCCAGCACCCGGTCCACCGGCGAGCGGCCCCGCCGTACCCCTCGCCGGGTCAGCACGTACCCGACCGACGGGAGCGCCGCCTTGACCTTGGCGACCACCTCCTGGTCGCGGGGGTCGCTGCTCCGCAGCAGGTGGGTGCCGGCCCAGTCATCGAGCAGCAGCACCCAGTCCTCTGCATCGGGAGCCCGGCGGTGCTGCTCGAGCAGCCGGGCGCCCTCGGGCAGCTCCAGCAGCTCGGCGTGGCACAGCCGCAACGCGGCGTCCGCGAGCCTCGGCTCTGCCTTCGCGAGCTCGGCCCAGCTGCGCACCTTCGGCACCGGCTCGACGAAACGGGTCCGCACCCACTCCAGGAACGGGACGCTGCCGAACGTCGGGTCGGTCAGGTACAAGGTGAGCTCCCGCCAGCGGGAGGCCTCGGTGGCCAACCACTCGGACTCGTGGGTCGTCGGGGTGGTCAGCCAGGCCAGCTCGGCGAACGGCGCCAGGTCCCCCTCCTTCACCACCGCCGGCACAGCGGCGCGGAACACCACCTCGGAGAACAGGTCGGCGACCAGCTCGGCCTCCGACGCGGTCAGCGAGTCCGGAGGTGTCGCGGTCAGCCCGAGCACCCTGGCGTCCTCGACGGTGTGCAGCAGCTCGCCCAGCAGCTGCCCCCACACCTCGAGCAGGTGGTGGCACTCGTCGAGCACCAGCAACAGCGAGTCCTGCGCTCGCATCTTGTCCACCAGTGCTCTGCCGTTCGGATGCAGCCGGTCCAGCAGCCGGCCTTCGGACTCCGCGGGTGGGGTCTGCTCCGGGTCGTCGTCGACCTCGGCGTCGGCGTCGAACACCGCCAACGCCTGGTAGGTCAGACAGGTGACCTGCGCGGCCAGGTCCCGGTCGGTGCCGGCGTCGAGCCCGTGGGTAGTGGCCGCCGCGACCCACTGCGCCTGGATCGCAGTGTTCGGGGCAAGGACCACCGCCCGGTCCGCATCGCCGTCGGCAAGAGCGTCCGCGATGGTGTCCAGCCCCACGCGGGTCTTTCCGGCGCCGGGCGGCAGCACCACCCAGGCGCGCCTGCGCCCCTTCCCCCACGCCCGGTCCAGGGCCTCCAGTGCGAGCCGTTGATGGGTGCGCAGCGGGGGCGCCACAGCGGGACCGGGTCGCGTGGCCCGACGCGAGGGCACCTCACTCATCCGCCGCTCCTGCGTGTCGTGGGCTCGCTGACCACCGGGACGTTATCCGGAACGTTCTCGCGGCGAGACTCCCGACCCTCCGTAGCGGCCGGAATGCCGAGCTCCCTCACGACGATGGTTGGGCTCCGAGCACTCATCGCCGCCGGCGGGCCTACGGTCCGCCGAACGAAAGACGAGCAGTGAGGACGCATATGTCGTCGGCGCGGGCGAGGCTACCCAGCAGCGCGGTGGTCACTCGCTGGGAAAGCGGCTCGGTCCCACCCGGGTCCGCGACGGTAGCGGCCGTCATCAGCTCGCGCATTCCCTCGTCGATGGGACGGCGGCGGTCCTCGATGAGGCCGTCGGTGTAGAGGATCAGCGTCCCGCCCTCGGGGATACGGTGGCGGCGAAGCGGGAACCTCGCTTCGGGCACGGCACCGAGCATCGGACCTGGCGGATCCTCGAGGAAGGTGCCGGTAGGGCCGTCGACGACCAGTGGCGCGGGATGCCCGGCGTTCGCGTACACAAGCTCCCCGGTCGAGGTGTCGAGCACGCCGTAGAACACCGTGGCGAGCACGTCCGGCAGAAGCCGAGCGAGCGCGCGCTGCGTGTCTGCGAGGACGGCGGCCGGGTCGGCGTTGAGCGCAGCGATCATCCGTAGCCCGTTGCGCAGCTGACCCATCTCCGACGCAGCGTCGATGTCGTGGCCGGCGACGTCGCCGACGACGAGACCGACGCGGCCCGAGTCGAGCTCGAAGGCGTCGTAGAAGTCACCACCGACGCTCACGCCGGTGGTGGCAGGAAGGTACGTCGCCTCCAGCCGGAGTCCGTCAGTGGCCGGCAGCCGCGGCGGAAGCACCGCTCGCTGCAGGGTCTCGGCGACCGAGTGCTCGTGCGCCGAGACCTGCGCGTTGCGCAGTCCGAGTGCGAGCTGTCGGGCCAGCTCGGTCACCAGTGCCGCATCCAGGTCGCCGAAGGGTGGTCGTCCGGCCGACCGGCCCACGGCCAGCACGCCCAGCGTGGTGCTGGCCGTCACCAGCGGCGCGGCGACGAGTGTGGCCGGCTCCAGCAGGGCTGCGGCCCGCACGAGCGTCTGGTCGTCGTACCCCTCGAACTCGCCCATGACGTCATCGACGATCCGGGTGGAACCGGTGCGGAACGCCGAGGCCGGCCCGAGGCGACTAGTGATCGGCATGGTCCTGCCCACCAACCCGAGCGTCAGTCCGCTGCGGGCGGCGTCGGCATGTGCGGCCGCAGCCACTCGCAGTCTCTGCTCGTCCTCGGGCACCAACACGATCGCCCAGTCGCCGAACGCCGACACGACGATGTCCGCCGCGCGCCTGAGCAGCTCGGCGATGTCGCGGGTCGCTGCGAGCAGGCTGCCGGCCCGGAGCAACACCGCCACCTGGTCCTCGGCGGCGGTGGCTGCGGCCTGCGCGGCGAGCTCCCGCTCAGCTGCTGCAGCACGCGCCGCCTCTGCGGTTCGTTGCGCCGTCAGGTCGACGGCATACGTCACCCAGCGCAGCGGATCGGTTCCGATCGTCGCGGCCCCGAGCAGGACCGGCACGCGGTGTCCGTCCCGGTGCACGTACTGCTTCTCGAACGCCGCGCACACTCCCCTGGTGCGCAACTGGTGCAGTGCCTCCTCGTCGGCCGCCTCCCATTCGGGCGGAGTGATCTCGCGCCAGGAGATGCGGCCGCAGTCGAGGTCGGCGCGGTTGTAACCGATCATGTCGAGGAACCGGTCGTTGGCCTCGCGCACCGCCTCCTCGTCGGCAACCGCGATCGCCAGCGCGTTGGACTCCCGGAGCCGGGTCACCAGCTGCTCGCTCTCGGCCAGCGCAGCGGCGGTGCGGCGCGGCTCGGTGATGTCGCTGCTGATCGTGTAGACCCGCTGCGCCGCGCCGGAGTGGTCGAAGGCATCCGGCACCGCAGTCACGTTCAGCCACCGACGCTGCCCGGTGCGACCGTGCCGGATGCCCATCACCACGTCGCGGACCACAGCACCGGTGCGCAGCGCGACCATGGCCGGATGCTCCTGGCCGGGGAAGGTGGTGCCGTCCTCGCGCACGGCCTCCCACTCCGGAGCGTCGGAGTCCCGCCCGAGAAGGCTTTCGGACCCGATCCCGAGGATCGTCACCGCCGCCGGGTTCGCTGCGATGATCTCGCCCGAGGCGTCCTGGTACACGACCGCGGCCGGCAGCGTGTCGAACAGCCGTCGGTGGCGGTCCTCCGCAGCCGCGAGGTCGTGAGCGAGCTCTTCGACCGCACGTCGGGTGCGGACATGGTCACTGACGTCGACGGCATGCACCAACACTCCGGACGGACGCCCGTCGGCGCCTGACACCGGCTGGTAGACGAAGTCCACGAACACCGTGTCCGACCCGCCGGTGCGGTGCAGCTCGACCCGCGCCTCCCGGCGTACCAACGGCTCTCCGGTGTCGAGCACCTCGTCGAGCAGCTCGAAGAAGCCCTGCCCGGCGAGCTCCGGAAGCGCCTCGCGCACGGGCAGCCCCACCACCCGCCGTCCCCCGACCAGCTCCTCGTAGGCGCCGTTGGTCATCGTGAACACGTGGTCCGGTCCGTCGAGGTACGCCACCGCAGCGGGGAGGTGGGCCAGCAGCAGTCGGACCCGATCAGGGTCCAACGGAAGGCCGTTGCCCTTGCGTGCCTGCGGGACGGTCACCGCCCACCTCCCAGTCCCGGCGTGGCGAACGATCCCACGATCGACCACCGGCCCGACCCTGCCAACGCTACCGCCGTCGGCGACACCCGACCGTCGAATCGGATCACCGGCCCTGTGCGCCGACGGCCCCGGGAACGGGTCGGCTCCGGGGAGGACCCGCGTCCGACCGCCGAGGGATCCGGCATACTGGGCCCGGGCCGGTATGCCGGACTGCAGAACGACACGTCGGTGAGCCGACGATCAGTCCGATGGTGTTTCCGACCCCCCGCCCCCGTAGCTCAGCTGGATAGAGCGGCAGACTTCTAATCTGATGGCCGCAGGTTCGAGTCCTGCCGGGGGCGCTTCTGTGTCCGTCAGGCGGGCAGATGCCGCCGACCGTGCCGGGTGGCGGTGAGCAGGCCACCCGCCAGGTGCGTCCGGTACGACGGGTCGAGGTACATGTGCGTCTCGTGCCCGAGCGCGGTGTACCACGACACGCCCCGACCGACTCGGTGCTGCCAGCACATCGGGTGGTCCCCCATCGTCCCGGAGACCGGCTCGTAGCCGTCGGGGAACGTCTCGCCCGGCAGGTGGCTGGTGTTGGGGTCCTGCAGGTGGGTGGACTCGTCGATGCTCAGCAGCACCTCCGCCCTGCCGCGCGGGCTGGCCTTGAACGAGTAGAACTCCTCGAACGGCACCGTCCAGCGCTCCGGCAGGTGTGCGGTCGAGCGGTGCGTGGCCGACTCCCGGACGACCACCCCCGGCTGCTGAACGGGGTGCGCCAGGAAGTACCCACCGGCGAGCAGGCGCGCGTAGAACGGCCAGTCGTACTCGGTGTCCGCAGCGGAGTGCACCCCGACCCAGCCGCCGCCGGAGAGGACGAACCTCCGCAGCGCCTGCCGGCCGCCGGGTGTCATCACCTCACCGGTGGTGTTGAGGAAGGCCACGGCAGTGAAGCGCCGAAGGTTGCGGTCGGTGAAGACCGCGGGGTCCTCGGACGCCTCGACGGCGAAGCCGTGCTCCTCCCCCAGCTGCTCGATCGTGGTCACGCCCACCTCGATCGAGGAGTGCCGGAACCCGGCCGTCCGGGAGTACACGAGCACCCGGTGCCGGCGGCGCGGTGCTGCGGCCGCGGGCGCGGCGCCGATCAACGGCGCACCCAAGGTCGCGGCTCCGGCTAGGCCGCCGCCGAGCAGGAGCGAGCGCCGGGTCTCGTGGTCGCACATGTCAGTCCTCCTGGGCCGAGCGGTCGTCCCCGCCGGCGATGCCGCGCGCGATGCGCAGTGCGTTGGCCATGACGGTCAGGGTGGGGTTGAACCCGGGGAAGGTCGGGAACAGCGAGGCGTCGGCGACGTACACGTTGTCGACCTCGTGCAGCCGCCCCGCGTCGTCGCACACCGATGTCCGCGGGTCGCGTCCCATCCGTGCCGTGCCGGCGAGGTGCGCGGTGTAGGTGATGCCCTCGTTGAGCAGCGGCATCGGCAGCGTCACCGCACCGAGCGAGCCTGGGGCGAGCTGGTGGATCGCCTGCATCCGGGCGCCGAGGTACGTCGCCGCGGCCTTCTCGTGCTGGTGCGGGCTGTAGGTGATCCGGGCGGCGGGGAAGCCGAGGAAGTCGCGGACCTTCGGGTCGAGATCGACTCGGTTCTCGGCCTGCGGCAAATCCTGGTGGATCAGCTGGGAGGCAGCCGCGCGGGCGTGCAGGACGCCGGCCTTCATCAGCTGTTTGAGCGGCATCCCGTAGCCGACGTACCCCGAGAGCATCGTGGCCGCGCCCAGCAGCGGGACCGCGGAGCCGACCTGCACGATCCCGCCGGCGATGTAGGGCACGCCCAGGGCGGAGACCTCCGGTCCGGTGAAAGGGCCGACGAGGTCGTCGATCTGCAGGGTCGTGCTCTGCGCCCGCAGCGGTTTGATGTCCTCGGCGTACAGCGCGGCGGCGTAGGTGAAGTTGTGGAACATCATGTTCCGGCCGACCTGGCCGGACCCGTTGCCCAGCCCGTCGGGGTGCGCGCCGTTGGCCGAGAGCAGCAGCAGCCGCGCGGTGTTGATCGGGCTGCCCGCGACCACGACGGTCGAGGCCGGCAGCCGGTGCCGGCGGCCGCGAACGTCGGTCCAGTGCACGGCGCGGGCGCGGCGGCCGTTGCGGGTGGTCTCGATCCGGTGCACGTAGGCCCGTTCGATCACGCGGACCCGGCCGGTGCGCATCGCCGGGTTGAGCCAGGACACCAGCGCGTCGCCGCGGGCGTTGATCGCGCAGCCGAAGCCGGAGCAGAGCCCGCAGGAGTTGCAGGCCGGCCGGCCGTCGAACGCCCGGGAGTTCACCGCCGCGGGGTAGGGGTAGGCCTGGTAGCCGAGCCGGGAAGCGCCCTCGGCGATCAGGCTCGCGGCGTGACCGGTCGGGTTCGGCGCCATCACGAACTGGTGCCGCCGCGGGGACTGCTCGAGGGTGCGGGCGGGCATGCGCCGCCGGTCGCCCTGGACCCCGAGCCGGCGCTCGACGACGTCGTAGAACGGTGCGAGGTCGTCGTAGGAGATCGGCCAGTCGGCGACCTGCGCACCCTCGATCGGCCCGTGGTCGGAGAGCATCGTGAAGTCCTGCTTCCAGAACCTCGGCGTCTTCGCGTTGTAGTGCAGCGTGGTGCCACCGACCGTGGCACCGAGCTGGCCGAGCGCGCCCTGCGCCGAGCGCGCCACGCCCTGGGCGGCCTCGGCCTGGGTCCGCGTCGTGTACGGCTCCAGCAGCGGGTCGGGGAAGCCGAACTGGCGCATCCCCTTGACCTCGTCGCTGCCGTACTCGGTCCGTAGCTTGCCGCTGGGCACCTCCCCCAGCCCCGGCCGCAGGTTGCGACCTCGCTCGAGCACGGTGACCGCCCAGCCCTGCCGGGCCAGCTCCCAGGCCACCACGCTGCCGGCTGCGCCGGAGCCGATCACGACTGCCTCGCGGCTCACCGGTCCGCCTCCGTGACGCCCGCGAGGAGGTCGGCAGCAACGGACGTGATCCTGGTCAGCTGCTCGGCCACCGCCGGCGCCGGCTCGGTGAGCCGGCCGACCTCCTCACGCATCGCCGTGTAGCGCCCGCCCGATGCGGCCAGCACCCCGTGGAGCAGCTCGGTCGAGCCGAGCGCGACCGCCGGGGCCACGGTGCCGGCCGCCGGGAGCGCACCGGTGCCGGCGAGGTCCCCGACGAGGTCCAGCGGCCCGTCGCTCTCCGGGTTCAGCACCTCGTCGCGCGTGTAGCCGCGCGGTTGGGTGTCGCCGTCGTAGGAGGTGGTCTCCCACCCCACGAGGTCGCGGTTGCCGCCGTACTCGGGCGGGCCGTACAGCAGCTCCAGCGTGTGCGGCACGGCCAGGTCGAGCAGCTCTCGCACGAGGGGGTCGTCGCTGCTCTGCAGCACCAGGTCGCGGGCGGGCCCCGGCAGTGCGGCGAAGCCACCCGGCACCGCTGACTCGAGCGCGCGCAGGCCGTCGCGATAGGTGCGCTGGTATCCCTTGACCCGGCCGTTGCGTTCCATGGCCTTGCGGCCACGGGACCCCTCGATCCGCAGGCGCCAGGCCCGGGACTCGTAACGGTCCAGCGGCAGGAAGCGTTCGAAGTCGTTGCGCAGGCGCCCGCCCCGGTCGGAGAACGGACCACCGGCGTAGATCCGCGGCGGCGTGGACGCGAACGCGCCGAGCAGCGCGTCGATCGCCTCGTGGCAGCCCGCAGCCACCGCGCCGGGCACCGTGTCCTCCGGCGTCCCGGGCACCACGCGGTCGACCACGGCCTCCAGGGTCCGCAGCTCGGTGGGGCGCAGGAATCGGGCACGCGCGGTCCCCAGGGGTACGGCGGCCGCACCGGCACCGGGTCCGCCGGCGAACAGCGCCACCCCGGCGACGGCTGCGCCCGCGAGCACGGAACGACGGGTGATCTGGAGGTCCTCGGTCACGCCAGGTGTAACGCGTTCTCGGCCGGGACGTTACGGACCGTTCACCGGGGCGTCTGCGCGCGGACGGCCGGCCTGACCGGGGACCTCCGGCCCTTGGGAGCGGGTCCCCCGGACGATGGACTGGGACCATGGCCACCGTCGCACCCTCACTCGCCGGACGCACCCACCACGAGCTGCCCGTGCACGAGGTGCTCCTGCTGCTGGAGACGGACCGCCACACGGGCCTCACGGAGCAGGAGGCCGCGCGACGTCTCGAGGAGTACGGCCGCAACGAGCTGCCTCCTGTCGCGGGCGTGAACCCGCTGGTGCGGCTGCTGCGACAGATGCACAACCCGCTGGTCTACGTGCTCCTGGTGTCGGGGGTGGTCACCTTCCTCCTCGAGGAGTACGTCGACTCGTCGGTGATCTTCGGCGTGGTGGTCGTGAACACGATCGTGGGGTTCATCCAGGAGTCCAAGGCCGAGGCGGCGCTCGACGCCCTGCGCTCCATGGTGCACACCGAGGCCCGGGTGGTTCGCGACGGCCGGCAGCGGATGGTGCACTCCGAGGAGCTCGTGCCCGGAGACCTGGTCGTGGTGGAGGCCGGCGACAAGCTGCCGGCGGACCTGCGCCTGATCGACCGGAGCGAGCTCCAGGTGGACGAGTCGGCGCTGACCGGGGAGTCACTGCCGGTGGCGAAGGACGAGGTCGCACTGCCTCCGGCGACCCCGGTCGCGGACCGGCGCAACATGCTGTACTCGGGGACCTTCGTCACCGGCGGGACGGGCCGGGGGATCGTCATGGAGACCGGTGAGGACACCGAGCTCGGGGAGATCCACCGCCTGGTCGGGTCCGCGGCGAACCTGGCCACTCCCCTGACCCGCAAGCTCGCCCGGTTCAGCATCTGGCTCACCGTGGTGATCCTGGGCCTGGCGGCGCTCACCTTCGCGATCGGTGTCGTGCGCGGGGAGCCCGCGGCCCAGATGTTCACCGCCGCCGTGGCCCTGGCTGTCGGCGCGATCCCCGAAGGGCTCCCCGCCGCGGTGACCATCACGCTGGCGATCGGCGTCTCGCGGATGGCCCGTCGTCGAGCCGTCATCCGGCGCCTGCCGGCGGTCGAGACCCTCGGCGGCGCGACGGTGATCTGCTCGGACAAGACCGGGACCCTCACCGAGAACAAGATGACGGTCCAGAGCCTGTGGACGCCGGCCGGCCAGGTCGACGTACCCGCCGACGGCTCCGAGCTGCCCGGGTTGCCGGCCGACGAGGCACTGCGGTGGTGCCTGCTCGCCGGCGCCAACTGCAACGACTCCCGGCTCGCCGAGGACGGCAGCGGCGTCGGCGACCCGACCGAGACGGCGATGCTCACCGTTGCCCGACGGTACGGCGTCCAGCCGCATGCGCTGCCGAGGGTCGACACGCTCCCGTTCAGCTCCGAACGGCAGTACATGGCAACCTCGCACACCGACCCCCCGACCGCCGACGAGACCGTGCTGGTGAAGGGTGGCACCGAGCGGGTCCTCGAGCTCTGCTCGGCGCAGATGGCCGCGGACGGGACCCGCGAGCCCCTCGACCGGGACACCGTGCTGCGGGCCGCCGAGCGGCTGGCTGCCCGCGGGATGCGGGTCCTGGCCACGGCGGTCGACCGGTCGGTCGAGCCCGCCGGCACCCTCACCCACGACGCGCTCGCGGGCATGACGTTCACGGGGCTTCAGGCGATGCTCGACCCGCCGCGGGACACCGCGGCCGCGGCCGTGCGCACCTGCCGCACCGCCGGCCTCTCGGTGAAGATGATCACCGGGGACCACGCGGTCACCGCCCAGGCGATCGCCCGGCAGATCGGGCTGCTCGACGACGGCGAGGACGGGCTGGTGCTCACCGGGGCCGAGCTCGACTCGATCGCCGACGAGGACCTGCCCGACGCGGTGGAACGGGCCGCGGTCTTCGCACGGGTCAGTCCCGAGCAGAAGCTGCGCCTGGTGGAGGCCTTGCAGAGCAGGCACCACGTCGTGGCGATGACCGGGGACGGGGTGAACGACGCGCCGGCGCTGAAGCAGGCCGACATCGGCATCGCGATGGGGCTCGGCGGCACGGAGGTCTCCAAGGAGGCCGGCGACATGATCCTCACCGACGACGACTTCGCCACCATCGAGGCTGCCGTCGAGGAGGGGCGCGGCGTCTTCGACAACCTCACCAAGTTCATCGTGTGGACGCTGCCCACGAACATGGGCGAGGGCATGGTGATCCTCGTGGCGATCCTGCTCGGGTCGACGCTGCCGATCCTCCCCACCCAGATCCTGTGGATCAACATGACCACCGCGGTCCTGCTCGGGCTGATGCTGGCCTGGGAGCCCAAGGAGCACGGGATCATGGACCGGCCGCCCCGGGATCCGCAGAAGTCCCTGCTCACCGGGCCGGTGGTCTTCCGCACGCTGCTGGTCTCCGCCCTGCTGGTCATCGGGTCGTGGTGGGTCTTCGAGTACGAGCTGTCCGCCGGCGCCTCGGTCGAGGCCAGCCGGACCGCGGCGCTCAACGTCTTCGTGGTGGTCGAGGCCTTCTACCTCTTCAGCTGCCGCTCGCTGACCCACCCGGTCTGGCAGATCGGGTTCTGGACCAACAAGTGGCTGATGGTCGGCGTGACCGTCCAGGCGCTCGGCCAGCTGGCGATCACCTACCTGCCGGTGATGAACCGGATCTTCGGCACCGCTCCGATCGGGTGGGCCGCATGGCTGCGGATCCTCCTGGTCGCCGTGGTCGCCTCGGTGGTGGTCGCGGTCGACAAGCACCGGCTGCGGTCGCGGACGCTCTGAGCGCCAGCGGCGACCAGTCGGTCGGTCAGCGCGTCGCAGCCGGATCGGCTCTGCGAGCGCGGCGGCGTGGAGGCGCGGTGCCGACCAGGACCGGCCGGGGCGAGCGTCGTACCACCTCGTCGGCGACACTGCCCAGGAGCATCTCCGAGAGCCCCCGCCCGCGGCGACCGAGCACCACCAGGTCCACGGCGTCGACCACTGCCCGGTCCAGGATCACCTCGGCTGGATCGCCGGAGACCACCTCGTGGACCGGCGGAAGGCAGCCCTCGGGAAGCCGGCTCGCGCGAGACCTGAGCAGCTCGTCGGCGGCTCGGGCGGCATCGGGGTCGTTCTCACCGAGGTCGGGGTTCACCACGGTGAGAAGCACGAACTGTGCGCCCTTCGGGGCCAGCACCCGCGCGGCGTCGGCGAGGGCGTCGTCGGACTCCCGGGAGCCGTCGACCGCGGCCAGCACGGTCAGGCACGGCATCTCCTCGCCTCCTCCGGCACGCGTCCGAGCCAGCAGCACGCCCTGCCGCTCGGCGAGCTCCAGCGCGATCGGGAACAGGATCGGGCCGAGGACGGCGCCGATCACGAACCACGCCGGGCTGCGGCGGCCGTGCCGGCCGAGGAACACCACGGCGCCGATGCCCACCGCGACCCACGTGACGAGAACCAGGATCGGAAACACCGCTTCGGACATCACACCTCCTGCGGCAGCCAGAACCGGGGACGACGGAGCCCCAGTCTCAGCATCCCGAGCCGGCCCCGCGCCGGGCAGAGGCGGGCGGCCCTTGCGCCGGGGACCAGAGGTCCCACACCGCTCGGGCCGAGCCCGGTCCAGACACCAACGGCCGCCGGTTTGCCGCCCCTGGCCCCGGGTAGACGTAGCGAGGCCCCGCAAAGTACGAGTTTGCGGGGCCTCAATCGTGACGGCCGTTCGACGCCAGCCACCTCGCGGACGCGTTCACCGGATCCCCAGCCGCGTCATCAGCTGCAGGTACGCGTAGTCCCTGTCCGGGATCCGAACTTCGTCCGGTCCCATCGGCGGGCGGTCCTCCGTCGATGTGAGGCAAGTCTCACCCGGAAATCCGGATCGCGCAAGGGACCTTCGGCCCCCGAATGATCGGGGCGAAGGTCGCCGGTTCACTGGCCGGCGAGAGCGTCCTCGATGGCCTTCTCGGTGTTGCTGAGCAGGTCCTCGGCACTGGTGAACTCGATCTTCTCGCCGTCCACGGTGACCGTCGGGGTGCCGGTGTGGCCGGCCTCGGACCAGGCGTTGGTGGAGTTGACCACCCACTGCTCGAACTTCAGGTCAGCGATCGGGCCCTCGATCGCCTCGCGGTCGGCGCCGGCCTCGACTGCCATGTCGATCATCTGCTCGTCGGAGAGCCCCTCGCCGCCCTCCTCCGGCTGGTTGGCGAACAGCATGTCGTGGAACTCCACGGCGACCTCGGGACCGGCGGTGTCCAGCACGACCGCGATCGCGTTGGCCGCCCGCGTGGAGTACTTCGTCGACGAGGCGCGGTCGAGGAACGACACCACGTGGTAGCGCACCTGGACGTCGCCGCTGTCGGCGTACTCCTTGAACTTGTCGGAGCTGACGGACTCGAACAGCCCGCAGTAGGGGCACATCATGTCCTCGAAGACGGTGACCTCGACCGGGGCGTCGTCGTCACCCATGGCGAGGGTGTACTCGTCGACGACGTTGGCCGGCGGGGTCGAGGCCTGGCCCGAGGTGTCCCGGCTGGCCTGGACGGCGACGACGATGGCCACCACCAGGACGAGGACGCCGACCACTGCACCGGTGATCATCAGCGCCCGGCTGCGCCGCTCCTTGCGTTCCTGCTCGGCGCGGATCGCGGCGGCGCGCTCGGAGGCGGCGGCCATGTTGGCCTGCTGGGTTGCCTTGGACTGCTTCTTGCTCATCGGGTTGGCTCTCCGGTCGGGGTGCGGTCGATGGTGCTGGGGTGCAGGAGGCGATTGTCCAACGCCCACGGTGTTCGCGGCCGCCAAACCAGCCAGACCGAGGCAAAGAGGAGACCAAGGTCCCGTGCAATCTCCCACGGGTACTTCTCGGTCGCGTTCGCGTCGTACCCTCCCCCGCCGAAGCAGCCGCAGTCGATCTGCAGTCCGCGGGCCCAGGCTGCGGAGATGCCGACGATGAACGCGAGGAAGAGGACCGCGGAGAGGACGCCCCCGATGCGCACGAGCAGACCGAGCACCAGGGTGATCCCGAGCAGCACCTCGACGATCGGCAGCGCGTAGCCGATCGTGGGCACGATCGCCTCGGGCAGCAGCTGATAGGCGCGTACGGCGCGCACGCTGCCGGCTGGGTCAGGAAGCTTCAGCAACCCGGCGACGATCCACACGCCGCCGACCAGCATGCGGAACGCAAGTCCGATCCACCCCATGCGCCCCATGCTAGGGAGTCCTCCTGAGGAGACCCTGAGTAGGGTGCACAGCGTGAATGACCGTTTGGTGTGGATCGACTGCGAGATGACAGGCCTCGACCTCGGCAGGGACGCCCTGATCGAGGTGGCGGCCCTGGTCACCGACTTCGACCTCAACGTCCTCGGCGAGGGCGTGGACGTCGTGGTGAAGCCTCCTCAGGAGGCGATCGACCAGATGGACGACTTCGTCCGCAACATGCACACCGTCTCCGGTCTGCTCGCCGAGCTCGACAACGGCATCACCCTTCGCGAGGCCGAGGAGCAGGTGCTGTCCTACATCCGGCAGCACTGCCCCGACGGCAGCCGGCCCCCGCTTGCCGGCAACACCGTCGCCACCGACCGGGCCTTCCTGCAGCGGGACATGCCCGAGCTGGAGGGGTTCCTGCACTACCGGATCGTCGACGTCTCCTCGATCAAGGAGCTCGCCCGGCGGTGGTACCCCCGGGCCTACTTCAACTCCCCGCCGAAGACCGGCAACCACCGCGCCCTGGCCGACATCCAGGAGAGCATCGAGGAGCTGCGCTACTACCGCGCCGCGGTGTTCGTCCCGTCGCCCGGCCCGGACTCCAGCTCGGCCAAGGCGCTCGCCGCCGAGCACGGCGGGTCGTTGACCGGCGCCGGCGACGAGGCGGCCGCCCCTTCGCCCGAGACCGTCGCCGTCGAGGACGCGGGCACCGACCCGGTCGGCGGGGAACAAGACCCTGGTCAGAACGCTTCTTGAATCCAGGTACACTCTTCCTCGCTCGGCTTCTCGTGGCGCGCCAGGAGGAGCCGACGTGACTGCACAGTCACGGTCATGGTGGGCGTAGCTCAGTTGGTAGAGCACCTGGTTGTGGTCCAGGATGTCGCGGGTTCGAGTCCCGTCGTTCACCCCAGTCGTCGAGGCGCCCCTCACCCGAAGGTGGGGGGCGCCTCCTCGTTCCGGCAGGGTTCCGCCTCGCCGCGTGCGGCTCGGACGCATCAACCCGCCCGGAGCGGGGTATCCCTGCCCCCGGAGGGATCGGAAGCTCGGACCGGGCCTCCACCTCGCTGCATGTGCTCACACCACGCGCTGCCGTCGTGCCCGCGGCTGCTCGTCGGACATCCGGCAGGGAACCCGTAGCCCAAGTGATCCCGGCTCGACCGGGTGCGGGAGTTCGGCCCTGCGAAGACACGGTGCCCCCCGTCCGCTCCGGCGGCCGGGGGCCTTCTTCGTGCGTCGAGCGTCGTCTATCGGCAGGCGCCGATGGTCCACACGTCGTCGCCCCGGCTGGCGCTGCGGGCACGCTCGTAGGCCTCGTCGAAGGGCATCTGCCGTGCACGTCCGGCCCGAGTCACCACGACCACGGTGGCCGGCACCGTGGGCCCCTCCCACGACGCTATGTCGCCGCAGCCCGGGAACCGTCGCGCGTGAGCGGACGTCCACCGGGTGGCGGGGGCGTGCCCCCGAACCTCGCCCCGGTCGACGACGTGGGTCCGGCCGGTGTCCGCCGAGAGCAAGGTGGCGGGTACGGCGTACGTCGCCACCCCCGCGTAGACCAGGCCGGCCACTGCCAGGGCGCGGGCGAGGAACTCGCTGAGCGTGCGCTGCCTGCGGCGCATCGGGCCACCACCCCCTTCGTCGCCTGCTCAACGCGGCGGCGGCACCAGGGTTACGGCCCCGTCCTGATCGCGGTCAGACCCGGATTCGCAGGTAGGTGTGCGGCTCGCCGGGGTGTGAACGCAACAGATGCCTTT
>NZ_BAAGUV010000035.1:0-16342 GCF_054781215.1 Nocardioides pakistanensis
ACCGAAGCTGATGGCCCAGACCCGCGCATCGGCACGCACCCGGGGCAAGTCCGACCCGATCGACGCGCTCGCGGAGTGGCTGGCCACCGAGCACGGGCTGGTCGCCGAGATCGCCCGCGACATCCTGGCCGACATCACCCGCTCCACCGTGGCGATCAACGCGCTGGAGCGGCGGATCACCGCCCGGGTCAAGGAGGTGGCGCCGGTGCTGCTGGCCATGCCCGGCTGCGGCGCGTTGACCGCGGCCAAGCTGGTCGGTGAGGCCGCCGGGATCACCCGGTTCCGTTCCGAGGCCGCGTTCGCCCGGCACGCCGGCGTCGCGCCGATCCCGGTCTGGTCGGGCAACACAGCCGGCCGGGTCCGCCACACCAGATCCGGCAACCGGCAGCTCAACGCCGCTCTGCATCGGATCGCGGTCACCCAGATCCGCCTTGAGGGCCTCGGTCGCGAGTGCTACCGCAAACGCATCGCCGCCGGCGATTCCACCCCCGAGGCCCTCCGAGCCCTGAAACGCCGCCTGTCCCGCATCGTCTTCCACCATCTCCACACCGACCACCAAGCCCGCGCCGCGACTTGCCTCACGGCAGCGGCTTGACATAGGAGAAACCCATGGAGGCCATCCCGCTGACCGCTCTGCTCCCTGAGGGGTTCGACCCCAAGCACTACAAGGTCCACTTCGCCGTCTGGAATCAGATCAAGCATCCGATTGACGTGCTCGCGAGCAACCAGGCGGAGTGGCAGGGCTGGAACTCGTGGCGCAGTGTGAAGGACGACTTCAATCGGGAGTTCATCTTCTCGGTCGCTCAGGACAAGCACGACGCGACGCTCTGGCTCTTCGGCGGGATCTGGGAGGTCCTGGAGCGCAGGCCCGCGCAGCAGGCGCACTCGTACACCGTGGCGCTGCGCGAGGATCTGATGGGCCCGTTCATCCGCCGCCTGTGGATCCGTCACCAGAGGTCCGGTCGGAACATTCGCCGAACGATGGAGTCTGTGCTGCCCGCGATGACGGTCTCGTCGATCCTCGAGGAGCCGTTCGCCGGTGACCCGTTCCCCGGACACGATCGGATCAACCACAGCCTCGCCGACCTTCAGGCGGTGGTCAGTCAGGCTCGGGCCGACTGGCGGATCGCCTTGGAGAGCATGAAGGGCGTCTACGTCATCCACGACAAGGAGACCGGGCGCCGCTACGTCGGGTCGGCGTATGGCGACACCGGCATCTGGCAACGCTGGACGACGTACGCGGCCACACTGCACGGCGGCAACGTCGGGCTGCAGGCACTGCTCGAGGAGAAGGGGGAGGAGAACTACAGGAGCAACATGCGGTTCGCCCTGCTCGAGTACTGGTCAATGCGTACCGACGACGGTCACGTCTTGGAGCGCGAGTCCTACTGGAAGGACGTGCTCCATGCCCGCTCCCTGGGCCACAACAAGAACTGACCTACTCTCCATCACTTGTCGAAGCCGCCCGGGCTCGGTGTACCAGCCTGCCGCGCGAACCGCGTCGCTCCCGGGGGGGCGCGATGTACGCATGCCGATCCGATGCGCGTCTCGCCGCCGAAGTGCAGGTCGCGCCTACTCCTGAGGGAGGGCACGCGTGCGACACTGCCGAACGTGGACATGAAGACGTTCGACCACCTTGCGACTTCGTTCGAGGGTGTGCGACGCACGTCTGCGGGCGGCCTTGCTCGCTGGCAGTATCAGGGCCGCCTGGTTGCCCGTGAGCTGGATGCGACGCACGTGGTGGTGCGCGTGCCTTTTGATGTTCGCGACGCACTCCTCCAACAGCATCCCGACGTTTTCTCGGTGCCCTCGCGTTTCAAGAAGCACATGATGATCTGCGCCGATCTGGACGCCGGGGATGATGGCGCTGTCGAGGACGCCGTGGAATCGGCATGGCGGCATCAAGCTCGGGTGAGTGCCGACCCCGAAGCCGAGCTCGATCACAGGTGACTTTTCCGCGCGTGAGGCGCGGATCGCCGGTGGTCGACGCACAGTCCTCGGTGCGGGAGTCGGATCAGCTCGCGACCACCGACGCGGCGAGATACACGTCCGATGGCATGGGATGAGCGAGCTTCCAGGTGATCGCGATGGGGCGATCGCCCGTGTGCGACACGTACGACGCCGGTCCGAGGAAGGTGTACGGCGCCGTGCCGAGCTCGTCGACGCGCTGCTGCCGAGTGAACAGCAGGACATGGCTGCCACGGGAGGCGTGGTTGAGGTAGCGCTGCCCCGTCGCTGACGCCACCGACGTGGTCGACTGCGACTCCCAGTGGAAGAGGTCGGGGCTGATCGCGTAGTCGCGGTACATCGTCGTGGGGGAGTAGTCGGCCTCAGACTTCTTCAGCGTCACGAAGAACGCATCGGTCTGCCATGGTTCCGAGAAGACGACCCCGGCCTGGAAGCTCTTGGGCACCCGCTTCAGGTGGGCATAGTCGAGCGCGGCCAGGATCTCCTCACGCTGATAGCGTGCGTGGATGCCGAGGGGCATCCCGCCCAACGCCCCGGTGAGCGACCTTGCAGTGTGTCGCGTCCGCTCGAAGCCCAGCTCGACGATGGTCAGCAGCTCATCGCGTGCCGCGGGCTCCTCGCGCAGGGCGGCGATGCCGGCGTCGTACGACTCGAAGTCACCGCCGTCGGGCCAGAGCGAGAAGAACAGCATGCGCGCGAAGTACTGCTCCTGCCTGCTCAGCTCGGCGTAGGCAGGAGCGTCGTCTGCCAGGAGCCGGGAGTACGCCGCAGCGCGGTCGGCATCGTCCACATGTGCCAGCGCGCGCACGCGTTTGAGCAGCTGGACCTCGTGCGGACCGCCGCCCCGTGTGGACAGGCCGGCATCCCGGCGCAGGCGAGTCCAGCTGCGGTCACCGCGGAGTACGTCGGACAGCTCGACGCCGCTCTCGTCGAGGAAGGACGCGAGATCATGGTCGCCGTACGAGCGGAGCTCCGCGACGATCTGCGACCACCGGCTGGTGACCTGCGAGCGGATGTTGGCCAAGACCGTGGCTTGCGTCTGCTCATCGAGCACGATCTGCGAACCCGAGGGCAGGAACGGGAAGCCACGCTCGACCTGGCGCTCCAGCTCCTTGCGGGTCGCCCCGGTCAGCGCCCGGTAGCGGGTGTCGAACCGGAACTCCTTGCGGTGGTGGCCGACGAAGTCCAGGGCTGTGAGCACCGCCTTGTCCTGCGAGCGCCGGAGCCCACGCCCCAACTGCTGCAGGAAAATGGTCGCGCTCTCGGTTGGGCGCAGGAACAGCACCGTGTCGACGTCCGGCAGGTCCAGGCCCTCGTTGAACAGGTCCGCTGCGAACAGGATGTTCACTCGCCGCTCGCGCAGGTCGGCCAGGGCCTGACGTCGTGCCTCGGAAGGAGTGTCGCCGCTCACGGCCCGTGCGGCGATGCCGGCTTCGGTGAAGACCTGAGCCATGTACTCGGCGTGGGCGACTCCGACACAGAAGCCGAGCCCGCGCATGCCGGAGAGGTCGACGACCTTGTCGCGCAGTTCCTTGAGGATGATCGCGGCACGGGCACGGTTGCCGGTGTAGACGTTCGACAGCTCGCTCTCGTCGTAGCGGCCGCGCTTCCATTCGACCTGACTCAGGTCGGTGCCGTCGGCGATGCCGAAGTAGTGGAACGGCGAGAGCAGGTCGGCGCCGAGGGCGTCCCAGAGCCGAAGCTCAGCAGCCGTCCTCCCGCCGAAGAACTGCCGGACGTCCACGCCGTCGGTGCGTTCAGGCGTGGCGGTCAGACCGAGCAGTTCCCGCGGTTGCAGATGATCGAGGAGGCGGCGGTACGTCGATGCCTCGGCGTGGTGGAACTCGTCGATGACGACGATGTCGTAGGAGTCAGGCGGGATGTTCGTGACGCCGTAGGAGGTGAGCGACTGGACACTGGCGAACACGTGCTTCCAGCGCTCCGGCCGGGCACCACCGACGTAGAGCTCGCCGAAGCTGCCGTCGGCCAGAACCTCGCGATAGGTGCGCCGTGACTGCTCGAGGATCTCGCTGCGATGTGCGACGAACAGCAGTGATGGCCGGTCCAGACTCGAGCCGCACAGCTGGCGGTAGTCGAGGGCGGCGACCACCGTCTTGCCGGTGCCGGTCGCGGCGACCAGGAGGTTGCGGTGCCGGTCGTGCACCTCGCGCTCGGCAGTGAGGGCCTCGAGCATCTCCTCCTGGTAGCGGTAGGGACGGACTTCGAGCCCAGACAGTGTGATGGTCACGCGGTCGTGCGTCTTGTGGCCGGATGCTTCGGCGAGGGCGTCGTCGAGGCGGTCCCGGTCGCGTTCGGGGAGATAGCGCTCGAACGTCGCGTCGTTCCAGTACGTGTTGAAGGTGGCCTGGAACTTCTCGATCAGGCTGGGCGTCGCGACCTTGGACAGCCGGACGTTCCACTCGACACCGTCCAGGAGCGCTGCCCGTGACAGGTTGGAGGAGCCGACGTACGCCGTGTTGAAGCCGGTGTCGCGGTGAAACAGCCACGCCTTGGCGTGCAGCCGAGTCCGCAGCGCGTCGTACTGCACGACGACCTGGGCGCCGAACTCCTCGACCAGGCGGTCGAGGGCCTTGCGTTCGGTCGCTCCCATGTAGGTCGTGGTGATGACGCGCAGTGGCGCACCACGCTCGCGGAGGCGCCGCAGCTCTGGTTCGAGAACGCGAAGGCCATGCCACTTCACGAACGCCAGGAGCAGGTCCACCCGGTCGGCGCTTTCCAGCTCGGCGCGGAGCTCGGCCCCGAGCGAGGGCTCGTCGTGGGCGTTGGTGAGGAGTGCCGCCTCGGACAGGGGAGTGCTCGGGCGGATGAGACGACGGTTCTCCTGCCCTGGACCGGCCGGGCGGGAGAGTGCGAGCAGCTGGCGCGCGTCGTGCACAACGGGAGGGTCTGGCTGCGTGATGGCTGAAAGCAGGTCGTTGACCAGCTGGAGCCGTCTGCCCTCGTCCTTGGTGGCCTCCAGCACGCGGATCAGCTCGGCCGCGACGTGGCGGGACAGTACATGGGGTTGGTCGGCCGGATCGACATCACCGACCAAAGCTTGAAGGTGAGTCGCGCGTTCGAGACGGGCTTCGAGCTCGCGCGTGATCAGAGACTCGTAGATGCCTTCAAGCAAGAGCGCCCCCGTCAGCCGACTCAGCCACATGGCGAGCTTGCCATGCGACCCTCGTTGTGTGCGGGAGATACACACGATTCCGGGACAGGACAGCCCGGAGGCTTCCGGTGCTATGGTCCGGCTCATGGAGGGAACCGTGCTCATCGCGTCGCTGTCGACGAGCCGTTCCGTCATGCCCTCCCACGTGCCGTCGGGCGCCGTACTGCTCGCCATCGAGCTGGCGCGCGAGGCCCGCGGCATCCGCGGACTCGACGTACTGCGCCGCAGCGTCGACCGCGCTCCGCCGGTCACGTCCTGATCTCCAGCCAGTGACGACGGGACGCCCGATTGGGGCAGCCCGTGCCCGCCCTGTTCAGGGTGCTCGCTCAGCGCTTCCCAAGGACTGACCATGACCACTTTTGCCACACCCGACGAACGCGCCGACCGCGTCGTCGCGCCCGACCACCTGCCCGACAGCTCCCGACTCGAGATCTCCGACCCGGACGCCGTGTCCGGTTACCTCCGTCGCGTGGCGGAGGTACGACGCCAGCAGCTGGAAGCTCTGCCCGCCGCGTCCCTCGACCCGGTCGTCACTGCACACCGCGCCAGCGTCGAACGGATCCTCGAGGACGTGAACCTGGCCTTGCTCCGGCTCGACGAGGGGAGCTACGGCACCTGCGCCGACTGCGGCGCGGAGATCGTCACCGAACGCCTCCGGCTGCTTCCGTGGGCGACGACCTGCACCCGATGCGTCCAGAGAGGGAGATGACGATGCACCAGCGTGTGGCCGTCGTCGGGGCCGGCATGGTCGGCCTCACCACGGCATGGTTCCTTCAGGAGCGTGGCGTGCACGTCACCGTCTACGACCGCCGTCACCCAGGAGCCGGCTCCTCCTGGGGGAACGCCGGCTGGCTGACGCCCGCGCTCACTGCGCCGCTGCCGGAGCCGGCTGTGCTCAGGTACGGCGTGCGGGCGGTGCTCGACCCGGCCTCGCCGGTCTACGTCCCGATGCGACCCGACCCGGGGCTGCTCAGGTTCGTGACCGGGTTCGCCCGGCACAGCACGCACCGCCGCTGGGGTCTCGGGATGCGGGCCTACGCACCGCTGAACCGGATCGCGTTGGATGCCTTTGACCAGCTCGTCGACGGTGGTGTCGAGGCGCGCACCACCTCGGCAGACCCGTTCCTGGCGGCGTTCCGCAGCGACCAGGACCGGGCGGTGCTGCTCGACGAACTGCGCGGCATCGAGGCGGCCGGGCAGGAGGTGAAGTACTCGCTCATGACCGGCACGGAGGCACGGCAGATCGAGCCGACGCTGTCGGAGGCTGTCGCGTCGGTGATCCGGCTGGAGGGGCAGCGGTACCTGAACCCGCCTGCGTTCGTCGACGCGCTGGCGACGGCGGTGTACGACCGCGGCGGCGAGCTCATCGAGGGGACGACGATCCGGGGCGTCTCGCAGATCGCTGACCAGGTCCGGGTCGAGGACGCCGGCGGTGCGGCCCGCACCTTCGACGCCGTCGTGGTGGCGAACGGCGCGTGGCTGGGCCGGCTGGCCCGCCGGCTCGGGGTACGGCGGACGGTCCAGGCAGGTCGTGGCTACAGCTTCACCGTCGACGGGGAGCGCCTCCCGGCCGGGCCGGTGTACTTCCCGGTGCAACGGGTGGCGTGCACGCCGCTGGACACCGTCGACGGGCCTCGCCTGCGCGTCGCCGGGATGATGGAGTTCCGGGGTCCCGACGACCCGCTCGACCGGCGACGGATCACTGCCATCGTCAACGCCGTTCGTCCGCTGCTCGACGGTGTGGACCTCGACCGCCGCACCGATGAGTGGGTCGGGTCTCGGCCGGTCACCACCGACGGGCTGCCGCTGATCGGCGCGACCACGTCCTCACGGGTGTTCGTCGCCGGCGGGCACGGTATGTGGGGGATCGCCCTCGGCCCGGTGACCGGCAGGCTGCTGGCCGACCGGATCGTCAGCGGTGTCACGCCGGCGGAGCTGGTGCCGTTCGACCCGCTGCGCTGAGCGCGCAGCGGCGCAAGAACGCCGCACTTCTCGTCGCCATCCAAGAACGCTTGCGGCACCTCCGTGGGAGGATGCGAGCCATGGCACAGTCGCTGGCGGGTCGGGCCGAGAACCGGATGCAGGCAAGGATCCTGGCCCACCTGCGTGACGAGGGCTCGCTCTCGCGAGCTCAGCTCGCTGACAGGCTCGCGGTCTCACGTACGACGATCGCCGCCGAGGTCTCCCGCCTGACCGAGCTAGGGCTGGCGGCGGAGATCGGGCAGGCCGCCTCCCGTGGTGGCCGGCGCTCCACCCTCGTCGACCTGTCGCCGACGATCCGCTTCGTCGGCATCTCGATCGGAGCGACGTCGGTGTCGGTAGCGATCACCGACGGCCGGCTCGGCGTACTCACCATGCACACCGAGGACTGCGATGTGCGCACCGGACCGGAGAAGGTGCTCGCGACGGCGTTGGAGCTCGCGCGCAAGCTGCTCGCCGAGCAGGGCGTCACCAAGCCGTCCGGTTGCGGAATCGGTGTGCCGGGGCCGGTCGACTTCCACCGTGGCATCCCCGTGTCTCCGCCGATCATGCCGGGGTGGGACGGGTACCCGGTCCGTGATGCGGTCTCCCGCGAGCTCGGTTGCCCGGCGGTGCTGGACAACGACGTGAACGTGATGGCGCTGGGGGAGCAGCACTCCGGTGTCGCCAAGTCCGCCGAGGACTTCCTCTTCGTCAAGATCGGCACCGGCATCGGTTGCGGGATCGTGGTCGACGGGTCGCTCTACCGCGGGGTCGACGGCTGCGCCGGCGACATCGGGCACATCCGCGTCGAGGACTTCGGGCCGGTGTGCGCGTGCGGCAACACCGGGTGCCTCGAGGCGTTCTTCGGCGGTGCTGCGCTGGCGCGCGACGCGACGGCCGCTGCTCGGGCGGGACGGTCCGCGGTGCTGGCGGAGTACCTCGAGGCGGGCGAGGGAACCGTCACCGCCGCCGGCGTCGCCCAGGCGGTCACCCGCGGGGACGCGGTTGCCCTCCAGCTGGTCCGCGACGGCGGCCGGCGGGTCGGCGAGGTGCTCGCCAGCCTGGTGTCGTTCTTCAACCCCGGCCTGATCGTGATCGGCGGTGGCGTCACCGCGCTGGGCCACGTGCTCCTGGCCGAGATCCGCGGCGTCATCTACCGCCGCTCGCTGCCGTTGGCCACCGGCAACCTGCCGATCGTGCTCAGCGAGCTGGGCGAGGAGGCCGGGCTGATCGGTGCCGCGCGGCTGGTCAGCGACGCGGTGTACGACGCTCCGCGCTGATCGGGTCTCGGCGGATCAACGGGTCTCGACAGGCTCGACCAGCGGAGCCCTCGACCTCCGAGGCCTCGACGAGCTCGACCAGCGCATTGGTCTCGACGAGCACGACCGACGTGCCACGACTTTGTAAATCTTCTGGACAAAGTGTTGACGCCAACTTTGCGTCAAACCTAGTTTGGTGGCAGTCAGCAGGGCGCCGCCCGGGGAGCTGGGCGGCGCACCCCAGGAGAGGGGGCGGGTCGCCATGGCCGAAGCGTCAGCCGCCGGTGCGAGCGCCCTCCGCGCTGTCCTGGGGCCTGCCGCGTCGTGCGGCATCGGCGCGACCATCGACGTCGACCGGCTCAGCGTCGTAGCGCTGGCTCCGGACGGCAGCCGCGTCGAGGACCGCACGGTGTGGACGGACGTACGCGCGCTCTCCGCGCACGAGGTCGTCGACCGGACCGCCGCGCTCGTCACCGAGGGGCGTGGAGCGCTCGGCACCCACCAGTCAAGGCTTTGCGTGGGCGTCGCCGGGCTGGTCCGGCTCGCCGACGGCACCGTGGTGACCGCGCCGAACCTCGGCTGGCGGGAGGTCCCGCTCGCGGCGATGCTCGCCGAGCGCCTTGGAGGATCGGCCGGCCCGATCTGTGTCGAGAACGAAGGCAACCTCGCCGCTGTCGCGGAGGCGGCTGTCCGCGGCCCTGCGTGTGAGGACCTGGTCGTGCTCAGTGGTGGCGTGGGGCTCGGCGGCGGGGTGTACTCCGGCGGCCGGACGCTGCACGGCAAGGAAGGCTTCGCCGGCGAGCTCGGGCACCTGAAGGTCGACCCGCAGGGCAACCGATGCGGGTGCGGGCGCACCGGGTGCTGGGAGACCAAGGTCGGGCTGCGCGCCCTGCTGACCGCGGCGGCAGACCCCGACGACCCGGTCCACGACCCTGCGGCCGCGCTGACGGTCCGGCTGGCCGAGGTCGACCGGCGCGCCGAGCTCGGCGACGTGCGTACCCTCTCGGCGCTGCACCAGGTCGGCGGCTGGCTCGGCGTCGGCGCAGCCGCGCTCGTCAACGTGGTCAACCCCGGCGTGATCGTGCTCAGCGGCTACTTCGTCCCGCTGGGGCGCTGGCTTCTGGAGCCGATGCGCGACGAGCTCACCGCCGGTGCCATCGCTCCGCAGGCCGGCGGTTGTCGCGTCGAGCTGTCGACGCTCGGTATCGACGCGGTCGCACGCGGAGGAGCGCTCACGGCGTTGCGCAGCGGGACCGCTCGCGACGACAGCGGCGTCCGGCCGCAGGCCGCAGACCCACGGCAAGGCAGCCTCATCGCCACCCCGTCGATCGGAGGGACCTCGTGACGCTCGACCCGTCGGCCGCCCCGCTGCTGCAGATGCGCAACATCGTCAAGACGTTCCCGGGGGTCCGGGCGCTGGAGGGAGTCGACCTCGACGTGCGCCGCGGTGAGGTGCACTGCCTGGTCGGACAGAACGGCGCCGGCAAGTCGACGCTGATCAAGACCCTGTCCGGGGCGCAGCAGCCCGACTCCGGGGAGATCGTCTGGGAGGGGCAACAGGTCTCGCTGCCCACTCCGATGAGCGCGATGAAGCTGGGGATCGCCACGATCTACCAGGAGCTCGACCTCGTCGACGGGCTGACCGTGGCGGAGAACCTCTACCTCGGGCACGAGCTCTCTCGCGGCGGGATGCTGCAGGCCAAGGAGGCCCGGCGACGCGCCCAGGAGCTGCTGGGCCGCCTCGGCCACCCCGAGATCAAGGCCGGCTGGGAGGTCGGGCGGCTCTCGCCGGCCGGCAAGCAGATCGTGAGCATGGCGCGGGCCCTGTCCCGCGACGCCCGGCTGATCATCATGGACGAGCCGTCCGCGGTGCTCGACTCCGGCGAGGTCGACAACCTGTTCCGGCTGATCGGCGACCTCAGCCGCGACGGCGTCGCGGTCATCTACATCTCCCACCGGCTCGAGGAGATCCGGCAGATCGGCGACCGGGTCACCGTCCTCAAGGACGGCCGCACCGTCGCCACCGGCCTGTCGACGCGCGAGTCGCCGACCCAGGAGCTGATCCGGCTGATGACCGGCCGGTCGATCGAGTACGTCTTCCCCGAGCGCCGCACCGGCCCCTCCGACACCGACGTCGTGCTCGAGGTCGAGGACCTCGGCCTCGCCGGCGTGTTCTCCGACGTCAGCTTCAGCGTCCGCTCCGGGGAGATCCTCGGCCTCGCCGGGCTGGTCGGTGCCGGCCGCTCGGAGATCCTCGAGACGGTGTACGGCGCCCGCAAGGCCGGCTCGGGCACGGTGCGGGTCGACGGCAAGCGGCTCCGGCCGGGATCGGTGCACCAGGCCGTCGCCGCCGGGGTCGGCCTCGCGCCGGAGGAGCGCAAGAGCCAGGGCCTGCTGCTCGACGAGGCGGTGTACCGCAACGTCACGGTCTCCTCGCTCGGCCGGTTCGCCCGCGGTGGGTTCCTCAACCGCGGCGAGGAACGGTCGGCCGCGAGGGAGATCACCGAGGCGCTCGACGTACGTCCCGCCGACGTAGACCGCGCCGCACGCACCCTCTCGGGCGGCAACCAGCAGAAGGTCGTGCTCGCCCGCTGGCTCATGCGCGACTGCCGCGTGCTGCTGCTCGACGAGCCGACCCGCGGCGTCGACGTCGGGGCCCGCAGCGAGATCTACGGGCTGGTGCGCTCGCTGGCCGACCGAGGGGTCGCCGTGGTCGTGGTCTCCAGCGAGGTCGAGGAGGTGCTCGGCCTGGCCGACCAGGTCCTCGTCGTCCGTGAGGGCGCGATCGTGCACCGCGGAAGCAGCGAGGACATCGACGAGCACCAGGTGCTCGACCTGGTCATGTCAGGGAGTCCGGTGTGAAGGAGGACAGCGTGGACTCGACCCAGTCACAGGCCACCGTGTACGACGGTGACAGCGCGCTCGCGCCGCCGGCGCGACAGACCAGGGGCTCGACGCTGCGGGCGATCACCAGCTCGAGCATCGGCCGCAACCTCGGGCTCGTCCTCGCTCTGCTGATCCTGAGCGCGGTCGGGTTCGTCACCGCCGGAGAGCGTTTCGGCAGCGTCGACAACCTGATGACGATCCTGCGGCTGGCGTCGGTGATCGGCGTGGTCAGCGTCGGGATGACGTTCGTGATCACCGGCGGTGGCATCGACCTGTCCGTCGGCGCGATCGTCGCCCTGTCGTCGGTGTGGGCGACCACGCTCGCCACCCAGACGATGGCCGCGGACCTCCACTGGATCGTGATGGTGTTCACCGCCCTGGCGGTCGGCACCGCCTGCGGGCTGGTGAACGGGATCCTGGTGGCGTACGGCCGGGTGGTCCCGTTCATCGCGACGCTGGCGATGCTGGCCGCGGCACGGGGCCTGGCCGAGATCATCGCCAACCGGCGCACCCAGATCATCACCGTGCGCGAGTTCGTGGACTTCTTCGGCGGCACGGTCCTCGGCGTGCCGATGCTGGTGATCATCTTCGCGCTCGTCGCGATCGCCGGCTGGGTGCTGCTCAACCGGACCACCTTCGGTCGTCGTACCTTCGCCGTCGGCGGCAACCCCGAGGCCGCGCGCCTGGCCGGCGTGAAGGTGCAGCGGCACACCGCGATGCTCTACGCGCTGGTCGGCTTCGCGTGCGGCATCGCCGCACTCATGCTGATGGCGCGTACGACGACCGGCTCCTCGACGCACGGGACGCTCTACGAGCTCGACGCGATCGCCGCGGTCGTCATCGGCGGCACCCTGCTCTCCGGTGGCCGCGGCACGATCGGCGGCACCGTCCTGGGCGTGCTGATCTTCACCACGCTGTCGAACGTCTTCACCCTAAACAACCTGTCGATCTCGGCGCAGTCGGTGGCCAAGGGCCTGATCATCGTCGTCGCCGTGCTGCTCCAGCAGCGCTTCGCCGATCGCAGCACCAAGACCTGAGGCGCCCCGCGCCTCCCCATCAGCTTCTCGGGACGCGGTCCCGCACCAGGCAACAACACACCCAGCAAGGAGTCACGATGAACCACCGCTCTGCTTCGCTCAAGCGCCGGCTGCTCGTCAGCGTCGCGGCGTTCGCCACGCTCGGCGCCATCACCGCGGGCTGCACCAGCAACACCGCCGAGGGTTCCGGCGACAACGAAACCAACACCAACCAGAACGCCGCCGCCGGCTCCAACGACGAGACCGGCGAGACCGTCACCATCGGCTTCTCCGCACCGGCCGCCGACCACGGCTGGATGGCCGCGATCACCCAGCGTGCCCAGGAGGAGGCCGAGAAGTACGACGACATCGAGCTCGTCGTGGCCGAGGGCACCAACGACGTCAACCTGCAGATCAGCCAGGTCGAGACCTTCATCAACGACAAGGTCGACGCGATCGTGCTGCTGCCCTTCGACGGCGCAGCGCTGACCCCGGTGGCGATCAAGGCCATGGAGGCCGGGATCCCGGTGATCAACGTCGACCGCGAGTTCGACAGCCCCTTCGCCGCCCGCGCCACCGTCCTCGGTGACAACTACGGCATGGGCGTCTCGGCCGGCACCTACATCTGCGAGCGGCTCGGCGGGAAGAAGGACGCCGTCGTCGCCGAGATCGCCGGCATCGACTCGCTGCCGCTGACGCAGGACCGCAGCCAGGGCTTCAAGGACGCTCTCGCCGACTGCGGGCTGAACGTCGACAACCGCGTCGCAGCCGAGTTCACCGTCGAGTCCGGCGAGCGCGCCGCGGCGAACCTGCTCCAGGCCGCCCCGAAGATCGACGCGATCTGGAACCACGACGACGACCAGGGCGTCGGCGTGATGGCCGCGATCGACAACTCCGGCCGCGACGAGTTCTTCGTCGTCGGTGGCGCCGGTTCGGCCAACGTGATGCAGGAGATCAAGTCCGGTGACTCGCTGGTCGAGGCCACGGTCATCTACCCGTCCACCCAGGGCGCCGACGGCATCCGCCTGGCCCGCCTCGTGGCGCAGGGCAAGGCCCTCGGTGACCTCGTCGAGGTCGAGGTGCCGCGCGAGATCATGCTCTACGCCCCGGTCGTCACCAAGGACAACGTCGACGACTTCCTGCCCATGGCATTCCAGTCCTGACCGCCGTACGCCGCAGCGGCTGACCGCCGTACCGACCCACGGACCACCCATGGACAGGACGTGACATGAACGACCAGACACCGAACCAGCTCGGCGTGGGGATGGTGGGCTACGCCTTCATGGGCGCCGCCCACTCCCAGGCCTGGCGCAACGTGCACCGGTTCTTCGACCTGCCGCTCACACCGCGGATGAGCGTGCTGTGCGGACGGGACCAGGGGCGGGTGACCGCCGCGGCCGGCAAGCTCGGCTGGGAGAGCACGGAGACCGACTGGCGGGCCCTGATGACCCGCGACGACGTCGACCTCGTCGACGTCTGCACCCCCGGTGACACGCACGCGGAGATCGCGATCGCCGCGCTGGAGGCCGGCAAGCACGTGCTGTGCGAGAAGCCGCTGGCCAACACCGTAGAGGAGGCCGAGGCGATGGCCGCGGCGGCCGACCGAGCCGCCGCGAACGGGGTCCGCTCGATGGTCGGGTTCACCTACCGTCGGGTGCCCGCCATCGCGCTGGCCCGGCAGCTCGTGCAGGAGGGTCGGCTCGGGACGATCCGGCACGTGCGGGCGCAGTACCTCCAGGACTGGATCGCCGATCCCGACGTACCTCTGTCCTGGCGGCTGCAGAAGGAACGCGCCGGGTCGGGTGCGCTCGGCGACATCGGGGCGCACATCATCGACCTGACCCAGTTCATCACCGGGGACAAGATCAGCTCGGTGAGCGGGATGATGCAGACCTTCGTCACCGAGCGGCCCGCGCCCGCGGAGTTCAGCGGGCTCTCCGGCGTCGCCGGCAGCGGTCGCGGGGAGGTGACCGTGGACGACGCGGTCGCCTTCCTGGCCCGGTTCGGCGGCGGGGCGTTCGCCACCTTCGAGGCCACCCGGATGGCGACGGGACGCAAGAACGCGATCCGGATCGAGGTCAACGGTGAGAAGGGCAGCCTGGCCTTCGACTTCGAGGACATGAACCTGCTGCACTTCTACGACGCCACCGAGCCCGCCGCCACCGCGGGGTTCCGGCGGATCGTGGTCACCGAGCCGGAGCACCCCTATGTGGCTGCCTGGTGGCCTGCCGGTCACCTGCTCGGCTACGAGCACGGGTTCGTGCACCAGGCCGCCGACCTGCTGACCGCGATCGCGGAGAGGAGGGACCCGCTGCCGTCGTTCGCCGACGGGCTGCAGATCCAGCGCGTGCTGCGCGCAGTGGAGGACAGCTCGGAGAAGCAGGCCTGGCAGGACGTCCCTGTCTGACCGCTGCGAGGCCCCTGGGCCTCGACCCAGTGACGTGAGCAACCGAAGGAAGACACCATGGCACGACCGATCACCCTGTTCACCGGCCAGTGGGCCGACCTGCCGTTCGAGGAGGTGGCCCGGCTCGCCTCCGAGTGGGGGTACGACGGGCTCGAGATCGCCTGCTGGGGCGACCACCTCGACGTCTGGCGCGCCGCGGAGGACGACTCCTACGTCCGGGACCGCCTCGACATCCTCGAGAAGTACAACCTGCAGCTGTTCACGATCTCCAACCACCTCAAGGG
Organism: Nocardioides pakistanensis; assembly: GCF_054781215.1. Taxonomy (NCBI): domain Bacteria; kingdom Bacillati; phylum Actinomycetota; class Actinomycetes; order Propionibacteriales; family Nocardioidaceae; genus Nocardioides; species Nocardioides pakistanensis. The sequence goes on from NZ_BAAGUV010000035.1 coordinate 14,955, forward strand.
CCAGGCCGTCTGCGACGACCCGATCGACGCCCGGCACCAGGCGATCCTGCCGGCGAAGATCTGGGGCGACGGCGACCCCGAGGGTGTGCGGCAGCGTGCGGCCGAGGAGATGAAGATGACCGCCCGCGCCGCCCAACGGCTCGGGGTCAAGACGGTCGTCGGCTTCACCGGCTCGTCGGTGTGGAAGTACGTCGCGATGTTCCCGCCGGTCACCGAGGAGATGGTCGAGGCCGGCTACCGGGACTTCGCCGACCGGTGGAACCCGATCCTCGACGTCTTCGACGAGTGCGGAGTCCGGTTCGCCCACGAGGTGCACCCCTCGGAGATCGCCTACGACTACTGGACGACCGTGCGCGCGCTCGAGGCGATCGGGCACCGCGAGGCGTTCGGGCTCAACTGGGACCCCAGCCACTTCGTGTGGCAGGACCTCGACCCGGTCGGCTTCCTGTGGGACTTCAAGGACCGGATCTACCACGTCGACTGCAAGGACGCGAAGAAGCAGGTCGGCAACGGCCGCAACGGCCGGCTCGCCTCGCACCTGCCGTGGGCCGACCCGCGTCGCGGCTGGGACTTCGTGTCCACCGGCCACGGCGACGTGCCGTGGGAGGCGTGCTTCCGGATGCTGAACACGATCGGCTACGACGGGCCGATCTCCGTGGAGTGGGAGGACGCCGGGATGGACCGGCTCGTCGGTGCACCCGAGGCGCTGGAGTTCGTCCGTCGGCTGGCGTTCGATGCGCCCGAGGCGGCGTTCGACGCGGCGTTCAGCAGCACCGAGTAGATCACCGGGGGAGCACCGGCCCGTCCCGACCACGCAGGGCGGGCCGGTGTGCTGCTCGGCGGCGGGTTGCGCAGAGGGTGCCGACGGGCGCGTTCATTCGGGGTTGGACGCCGGCGGATGCACCCCGGTGTCGGTTCGTCGTTGCCGGCGAGTCAGTTGTCGGAATGCACGTGAGCGTCGGCGTGATCGCCAGCCATGCGCGGCTGGCGACGGCTGGCCTTTCGCGCCAGCGACAGCGCCATCGCCGCACGCAGCACCAGGAGCGCCATCAGAGGGACCATCAGCCACAGGTGGAACCAGACGGAACCCGCGAGGCACACGACGCCAGTGCTCCGACACACCGACGCGGAGCGCAACGGACCCCGGTCCGGCACCGGCGGCACGGGGGTTGGACAGAAGCCCCGCTCACATCCGTTGCGCGAACCAGGCGCCACGACGTCACCTGCTTGCGGAACTTCTCGGCTGCTGGCCGCCGGGTTGGCACGCCAGGTTTCGTCCACAGCTGGGCAGTGGTCGCGATCGTCCCCAACTTTCGAACAGATGTCCTGCATCTCTGCTTGAGTGCAGTTGGCGCTCAGCCGCCGATCAGTTCCTTGAGCGGGTGAGG
>NZ_BAAGUV010000036.1:0-696 GCF_054781215.1 Nocardioides pakistanensis
GTGAGCCGGGTGCCCAGCTGTTTGCCGACCTCGGTGCGCAGCATGCCGGTCGCGGCCTTCAGCGCCGCTGCGGAGTCGGCCTGCTCCTGCTCGTCTCCGTACACGGTGTAGAAGATGCTCGCGTGCTGCAGATCACCGGTCACGCGCACATCGGTGATGGTCACGAAACCCAGACGCGGATCCCGCAGCCCCTTCTCCAGCCTGCGCGCGATGATCTGCTGGATGCGCTCTGCCACCTTGCCGGCCCTCGGATTGCTCATGCTCCAAGCCTACCGCTCCCGAGAGGCCGAGAACGGCTGCGGATGCCGCCTCCCAGAGCCCTTTCTGACCTCTCAAGCAGCGCCCGGCAGTCACGACGACCACCGCAGAATCGATACGGACCCCTATCGTCGAAACCGCTTCGCACCGAGAGGGCCGAAGACGGTCTCGACGGCGAGAGGCCGTCTCGATGCCGGGATACGGCAAGATGGGCCTGGTGGGAAGGAAGAGCGACGACGACCAGCGGCTGCGCGACCTCGTGCTGCTCAGGCGTGTACGGGATCGGATCGACCGCGAGTACGCGAGCCCGCTCGATGTCGAGTCGCTCGCCGCGGGCGTCGGCTTCTCCGCCGGCCACCTCAGCCGCGAGTTCAAGGCGACGTACGGGGAATCGCCGTACAGCTACCTCATGACCCGGCGCATCGAGCGCGCCATGAC
>NZ_BAAGUV010000037.1:0-3486 GCF_054781215.1 Nocardioides pakistanensis
CATTACCCAAGGCCTACCGCGAACCACCGAATCGCCGCTCACGAAATCAACACCGGTGGATCAGGGGTCAGTGGGACCACGTGCGGGCGACGCGCTCGGCCAGGGTCGCGAGGCTGCCGGCGGGGTCGGCGAACGACGCGTCCTCTCCCACGAGGTCGACGACGGAGTAGGCCGACTCGATGCCGAGCGCCCGCATCTCGCGGGACCCCACCAGGACCTTCCCGGCCAGCGCGACGCACGGGACCAGCACCCGGTTGGCCACCGCGGCGACGCCGTAGGGCACCTTTCCCGACCGCGACTGGAAGTCGAAGGCGCCCTCGCCGGTGATCACCAGGTCGGCAGCGCCCGCCTTCTGCTCCAGGCCGACGGCCGCGGCGACCAGGTCGATCCCCGGCTCGCGGGTCGCGCCGAGCAGCAGCAGCGCGAACCCCAGACCGCCGGCCGCCCCGGCCCCCTTGGCCAGCGCCACCTTCTTGTCGGTGGCCGCGGCCAGCCGCTCCACCTGCGCATCGACGATCAGCAGCCGGACCTGGTCGATGCCCTTCTGCGGCCCGTAGACGTTCGTCGCGCCGATCAGGCCGAGCAGCGGGTTGTCCACGTCGGTGGCCGCGACCAGGGTGACCCCCTCGACGCGGGCCCGTGCCGCGGACAGGTCCACGCTCTCCAGCTTCGCGAGCCCCTGCGGCCCGTGCTCGAGGGCGCCGGCGGGCACCGACGTGGCGCCGAGGGCGGCGAGCAGGCCGGCTCCGCCGTCGTTGGTGGCCGACCCACCGAGCCCCACGACGATCCGGGTGGCGCCCGCGTCCGCCGCGGCTGCGACCAGCTCACCGACCCCACGAGTGGTGGCGCGCTCGGCGTCCCGTGCCTCCGGCGGCGTCAGGTGCAGCCCGCAGGCCTGTGCGCTCTCGATGTAGGCGGTGCCCGCGACCACGAGCACCGCGGCGGGCACCGGTTCGCCGTACGGCCCGGTGACGTTCAGCGCGAGCAGCTCGCCACCGAGCGAGGCGTGGAGCACGTCGACGAAGCCCGGCCCGCCGTCGGCCATCGGGACGACCCGCAGCTCGTCGTGCGGTGCCCGCCGAAGCCACCCCTCCGCGATCGCCTCGGCGGCCTCGACCGCGCTGAGGGTGCCTGCGAACTTGTCCGGGGCGATCACGACGCGCATGACCCCTATCGTGCCGTGCCCGTTCCCCGGCCCGACGGCCGGTAGGTTGGCCCGGTGACCGGCTCCCCGAACGTCGTGGTGCGGCCGATGCGGCTGTCCGACGTGAGCGCGGTGGAACGGCTCACCGACGAGGGGTTCTACGAGCTCGACGTCCGCACCCACTCCCCCGGCCGGCCGCTGCCGCGTCCTCGGACCGACGGCGAGTCCGCGACCTGGGCACGCCGCCTCGAGCACGTGCTCCGGCACGACTCGGCCGGGTGCTGGGTGGCCGAGGACTCCTCGGGCCTCGTCGGGGCCGCCGCGTCGCTGAAGCGAGAGCTGATGTGGGTGCTCGCCACGTTCGTCGTTCGCCCCGGCCTCCAGGGGCGCGGCGTCGGGCGGCAGCTGCTCGAGGCGGCGTTGAGCTACGGCGCGGGCTGCCTGCGCGGGATGATCAGCGTCTCCGACGACCCGAGGGCGGCTCGGATGTACCGGTCGGCCGGCTTCACGCTGCACCCGACGATGGAGCTGACCGGGACCGTGGACCGGTCGGTGCTCCCGGTCGTCGAGCGGGTCCGCGAGGGCACGGCGAGCGACATCGACCTGATGGACTCCGTCGACCGCCGGGTGCGCGAGGCGGCGCACGGCGTGGACCACGAGCTGCTCACCACGCTGTACCGGCTGGTGGTCGTCGACCGGTCGACCGGCTCCGGCTACGCCTATGTGCAGCCCGATGGTGGCCCCTACCTGCTCGCGGCGACCAACCGTCGCACCGCCTCGGACCTGCTGTGGGAGTCGCTCGCGGCCGCCGGGAGCGAGAAGCCCTGCCGGGTCGCGCACGTGACCGCGACCAACGAGTGGGCCGTCGACGTCGGCCTGGCCGCCCGGCTGGAGCTGCGCACCTCCGGCTACCTGGCGGTGCGGCACCTCAAGCCGCCGATGCCGTACCTGCCGAGCGGCCACTTCCTGTGAGCGGTCCCGAAGTGGTCTAGCGGACCGGTCGTCCTGAATCCGCGGGCCGGCCGGACCTAACGACTCGGACTCGTTCTCTGAAATACTGTCGTTGTGACGACAACTCATCTGCCCCTGCTCTTCCTCGGCCACGGCTCCGACCCGAACGCCGAGCGCGGCGTCGAGTGCCCCGGATCCCTCCCCCCTGCCTCCGACCCCGGCCTGGTCGAGCGCGCCCGGGCCGCCAAGGAGACGCTCGGCGAGCGCGTCTTCGTGCTCGGCCACCACTACCAGCGCGACGAGGTGATCCAGTTCGCCGACGTGACCGGCGACTCGTTCAAGCTCGCGCGGGAGGCCGCGGCACGCCCTGAGGCGGAGTACGTCGTCTTCTGCGGCGTCCACTTCATGGCCGAGTCCGCCGACATCCTCACCGGCGAGCACCAGAAGGTGGTCCTGCCCGACCTCGCCGCGGGCTGCTCGATGGCCGACATGGCCCGGCTCGCGCAGGTCGAGGACGCCTGGGACGCGCTCACCGACGCCGGCGTGGCCGACTCGGTCGTCCCGGTCACCTACATGAACTCCTCGGCCGACATCAAGGCGTTCTGCGGCCGCAACGGCGGCGCGGTGTGCACGTCGAGCAACGCCGAGGTGGCGTTGCGCTGGGCCTTCGACCAGCACGGCGCGGACACCAAGGTGCTGTTCCTGCCCGACCAGCACCTCGGCCGCAACACCGCGGTGCTCAAGCTCGGCCTCGAGCTGTCCGACTGTGCCGTGTGGGATCCGCACCGCCCCAACGGCGGCCTCACCGTCGAAGAGATCCGGGCCGCGAAGATCCTGCTCTGGAAGGGACACTGCTCGGTGCACGGGCGGTTCTCCCCCGCCGTCGTCGACGAGCTGCGGGCGACTGTCCCGGACATCAACATCCTGGTCCACCCCGAGTGCTCGCACGAGGTGGTCACCCGCGCGGACCTGGTCGGCTCCACGGAGTTCATCATCAAGACCATCCAGGCCGCCCCGGCCGGCTCGTCGTGGGCGATCGGCACGGAGCTGAACCTGGTGAACCGGCTCGCCGAGGAGCACCCGGACAAGAGCATCGTCTTCCTCGACAAGACCGTGTGCTTCTGCTCCACGATGAACCGGATCGACCTGCCGCACCTCGTGTGGGCCCTGGAGAACCTCGTCGCCGGCAACGTCGTGAACCAGATCGTGGTCGACCCCGAGACCCAGAAGTGGGCTCAGGTGGCGCTGCAGCGGATGCTGGACCTGCCCGGGATCTGACGTACGGCGAGGGGCCGGCCACGACGGTGGCCGCCCCTCGTCGTACGGCGGTCAGACCCGGATTCGCAGGTAGGTGTGCGGCTCGCCGGGGTGTGAACGCAACAGATGCCTTT
>NZ_BAAGUV010000038.1:0-98116 GCF_054781215.1 Nocardioides pakistanensis
CATTACCCAAGGCCTACCGCGAACCACCGAATCGCCGCTCACGAAATCAACACCGGTGGATCAGGGTTCAGTCGCTGATGAGTCGGCGCAGATACCCGGCTACCTCCTCACGTTCGTCTTCCCTTTCGTATTTCTGGATGCCTCAGACTGGCGCGACGGTGTCGCCTGGGCGCTGTTCGCCGTCCTCGCGGCCGCACTGGTCGTGACGACTGACCTCGTCTTGGTCAGCCCGGTCCTGCTGCTCGCGGGGTACCGCATTTACCGCGTAGAGACGACCTCTGGTTACGCAGGCATCATGCTGTCGTCGTTTCGGCCGCACCGACACCAAACGGTCGAGGCTGTGCAACTATCTGCGGGAGCGATCAAGACGGTGAACGTCCAGAACTAGGGGGATGAATGGCCATAAGCCCAGCCCTGTCAGACATCGATCCCGACTCACCAATTTCCCTGTCTGTCGGGTGGCGCTCGGGAACGAAGCTGAGGTTAGCCCAGATGGTGTTGGGGGAAGAGGTAGTCGAGCAGTTCCGACAACTCGTCGCCGACACGCTTGACAGCCTGGAGGAACGGACCTCCGAGGAGTGGAGTCCTGAGGCTGACCTCACGCCGGAGACCTATCTGACACTCAACCGAACCCTCCTGGGTGAGGCTCCGCTGCTCGCTAGCGAGCACGAGGACCTCACGTTCGTTGATGCCCTGCTCGCCCCAGAAGCGCTCCCGGTTCTCCCACCCAGCGACCTCCCGGCGAGAGACCTTGAGCTTTACGCCATCACGGTAGGTTCGCAGCCCGGAGAGAGGGCTTCCTTCGTGAGGAGGTCGAATCCGCGCCGCGGCCTGCGCGCCGGTCGGCTCCTGACCAGCTACCACGACGTCTTAGCGCGCATCGACGCGCCCGTCTTCGGCTTCGACCTCGACATCGACCTCATCCTCGTGGGCGACCTCGTTCATGTCTTGTCTCAGACCACCTTCGCCAAGCTGTTCCGCGACCAGGAAACACTGATCGGGCGTGTGCCTGCGTGGACGGGAGCCGTGGCCGCGCACATTCCGATGGCCGACGAAGGTCGTGCTCGCCTCGAGGCCAAGGTCCTGCGAGATAGCCGTCTTGCGCGCCGCCTGGAGACGATCGCCAACAGAGGGCACCTTGAGGGCATCACCACGGAGGAGATCCGCTCGAAGATGGCGGTCGTGGGGCTTGATCATGAAGTGCTGATAAACGCTCAGGGGGAACTGACGCTAGAGGAGGAACACATCCCCAGCGTTCTCCACTTCCTGAACGAGGACCTCTTCCACGGTGTCTTGACCAACGCCGGTTTCCGGGCAGACCGCAAAGCGCCCCGCTAGACCCTGGATGCATGCCAGCCCGGCGCAGCCATCCGGCGCCGTGTGCAAACTACGCACCGGACGTGTGAAGCTACCCCGATCGCGACCTTTCCCGGCCGCCAATCTGCGCGCAACGGATGATTTCGGGAAAGCCCTCACCGATCTGATGTCCACGACATCGAAGCAGCCCGGACCCCCGTCACGTGGGTCCGGGCTGTGCTGTTTCCACGAGCATCCGCGTCGACTCAGCCGAGTGCCTCGCAGAGGCGCGTGTCGCGCAGCGTCTCGGAGTCCTGGCACTGCTCCTGCGCCCAAGCCCTGACGTCGGCACCGACGCTGCGCAGGATCTCGGGGGAGTCCTGGACCGCGGCGCCGAGCTCGGCCAGGTCGCGGCAGGCTTCGAACACCGGCTCGAGGTTGACGTCGTCCTCGAGGTTCGTCGACTCGGCGGCCCGCGCCACCGCGTCCTGACAGCCGCCTGCTTCCTGGTCGCCGTCCGCTCCCTCGCCGTCCCCGCACGCCGCCAGGAGAAGCGCGCTGAGTGAGAGTGCCGCGACCTGCCGGAGCTTCCTCATGCCGGTCGAGTCTAGTGGCGTGACGCGGCGGCCCGTGGACGCGGCGAGGCCCACAGGGACGGCGGACCCTTGGCGGAGCAGCCTCCGCGTGGGAGCGACGGTCGCGCGATCGGCCAAAGGGCTGTCAGACCACAGGGCATTACGTACCGTTGTGTCCGAACTGGTGAACGGGCAGGGGAAGCTTGATGAGTGGCCAACAGCGTGGCCTCGGACGCGGTGAAGCGGCTGAGCTGCTCGTCGACCTGTCCGAGGCGATCAACTCCAACCTCGACCTCACCGAGGTGCTGCAGGCGGTCACCGACGTCGGCACCGAGATCTCGGGCGCTGCGTTCGGCGCCTTCTTCTACAACGCCGTCGACGATGCCGGGCGGTCGTACCGACTGCACGTGCTCTCCGGCGCCGACACCCAGCAGTTCGTCGGCCTGCCCTCCCCGCGGATCACGCCGCTGTTCGAGCCCACCTTCTCGGGGACCGGCATCGTGCGGATCGACGACCTCCACCACGAACCGCGGGCCGGCACCCTGCCCACCGGGCACCTGCCCGTGCGCAGCTACCTGGCCACCCCGGTGGTGACCGCGGACGGCGAGATCATCGGCGGCCTGCTGTTCGGGCATCCCGAGCCGGGCGTCTTCGGGGAGCGGACGGAGACGCTGGCGCGGACCGTCGCGTCCCATGCTGCCGTGGCCGTGCGCAACGCGCGGCTGTTCGCCGCGGAGAAGGAAGCCCGCCGCCGGGCGGAGGAGATGGCGGCCAGCCTCGCACTGTTGCAGGACGTCACCGCCAAGCTGGCGACCGCCCGGCGCACCGAGGACGTCCTCGACACGCTCGTCGAGGCGATCGTGGAGCCGCTCGGGGCGGAACGGCTCGGTGTGTACGCGCCGGGCCAGGACGGTCGACTCAGGTCGCTCCCGACGGCGGACCTCGGTCCCCGTGTGCGCACCGCCTACTACGAGGTCGTACCTGACTTCCCCTCGCTCGGCAGGCGCGCCTTCGAGGAGGCTCGGCCGCTGTGGCTCACGAACCGGAACGAGCTCGAGAAGGGCTATCCCGAGCTGTCGGCCGACCTCGCCGAGGTGCACGCCCTCATCGCACTTCCGCTGATGGTCGCCGGCATCTGTCACGGCTCGATGGTCCTGACCTGGACCTCCGAGCGCGACTTCGGCACCGAGGAGATCGGCCTGCTCGAGGCGGTGGCGGGGCAGCTGGCCGCCACCATGGAGCGGGTGCGAGCCGCGGAGGCCGAGACGATCGCCCAGGCCGAGCTGCACCAGTACGTCGCCGAGCTGACCGAGTCTTCCCGGACCCTGCAGCGCTCCCTCCTGCCGCAAGCGCTCCCACAGGTCGAGGGCCTCGAGTACGCCGTGCGCTACCTGCCCGGGACCGCCGGCGCCGAGGTCGGTGGCGACTGGTACGACGTCGTGGTCAGCCCGCAGGGCGTGGTCACCCTCGTCGTGGGCGACGTGGAGGGGCATTCCTTCTCGGCTGCCGCGGTGATGGGCACGGTGTCCACCGCGCTGCGCGCCTACCTGCTCGAGGGCCATGCTCCCGAGGTCGCCCTCGCCCGGGTCAACCCGATCGTCGAGCAGACCGGCGTTATCGCGACCTGCTGTCTGGTGAGCCTGGACCCCTCGACCGGCGAGGTCTCGGTGGTCCGCGCCGGTCATCCGTACCCGATCTACCGGGTCGCCGACGGTACGACGCGTGAGGCCGGCGTCGAGGGTGGCCCGCCGCTCGGCGTCGCACCCACGGCCGTGTGGCCGGTGACCAAGGGTTGGGCCGCTGCGGGGGACCGGTTGGTGCTCTACACCGACGGGCTCGTCGAGCGCAGCCAGAAGGCTGACGAGGTCGAGCTCAGCCAGCTCGTCGGCGTGGTCGCCGGAGCCTCGGGTTCGCCCGAGCACGTCGCTGACCTGGTGCTCGACTCACTGCCGGGCAGGGCCGAGGACGACGTCGCCCTCCTGGTCGCAGACTTCACCGGGCGAATCCTCGAGACCTGTGCCCGGATCCGCGTGGAGTCTCAGCAGGAGGTGGCGGTGGCACGGCGGTTCAGCCGGGAGACCCTCCGCGACTGGGAGCTGGTAGGGCTCACCGAGTCGGTCACCCTGCTGGTGAGCGAGATGGTGACCAACGCGCTGCTGCACGCAGACGGGACCGCGGTGCTCGAGCTGCGTCCGGAGCGCGGCGGGGTCCGCGTCTCGGTGACCGACACCACCGCCTTGACCCCGCAGCCTCGCGACGCCGACGGCGATGATGTCAACGGCCGAGGGCTGCTGCTGGTCGAGGCGCTCGCCCAGGACTGGGGCGTGGAGCCGGCGGCCTCGGGCAAGACCGTGTGGGCCCGCGTCGTCGACGCCGAGCCCATGGCCGAGCAGGTCGCTCGCTGAACGCTCCTGCCTGCTGTGCACGACGGACGCCCCGGTCCTCTCGGCCCGGGGCGTCCGTCATCTGTGCTGCACGGATCAGGTGATCCGGATCGCGCCCTTCAGCACGCTGCGGGCCTTGGTTGCCTTGTCGACGAGCACCAGCGTGCGCGCCGTACGACGGGCGCCGGGAGCGACGTACACCCCGACCCGGATCCGGCCTGAACCGATCCATCGGACGGCATCGACCCGAACGCCGGCACCTCGGACGAGCACTGCCGTCGACCGCGAGAAGTTGGCGCCACGCAAGGTGAGCCAGGCGAAGCTGCCGCGGACGAGCGCCTTGCGGCCCATGCCGGCTGCCTTGGGAGCCGGAGCCACCTTCAGGCATCCGGTGCAGGTGAACCTGCCACCGTCCCGGTGAGTCACGGTGAGCGTCCGCGCTCCGACGGCTGCGTCAGGTGCGACCCACAGGCCGAGCCGGACGACCTTCGCGCGCCGGGACAGGATCCGCGTCCGCACGCCCTCGCCGGAGACCGTGACCTTCACGCCGGGCCCGAACTGCCCGAACAGCCGGATCACTGCCTTGCGCGCACCCTGTCCGACGGTGTCGCCGGACATCGCACGCAACCGAGGCCCGAAGCCGGTGCGTAGGCAGCCGCTGCACACAGCGTCCGCCAGGCCCGGCGCGCTCACCGTGAGGTCGCGAGCACCCACCGGTGCGCCCTCGGCAACATCGACCGTCAGCACCAGCGTGCCCGGACCGACGACCTGGGTGCGCCTGACGGTCACGCCGGCACCGGAGATCGCAGCCCTCGCGTCGTCGGCGAAGCCGGCGCCGCGAACCTTGAGCACCAGTCCTTGCGCGCCCTGCGGGAGCACCTTTCGGGTCACCGAGTCGACCCGCATTGCCTCGACGGGAAGCGCGACACCACTCTTCACGATGAACGTCACGGCGTTGCTCGTGCCCGTGTTGCCTGCGTCGTCCTTCTGCGTCGCCTGGGCGGTGTAGGTGCCGGCGGCGAGCTTGGCCGACGTCACGGCCCAGCTTCCGTCCTTGCCCACCTGCGCGGTCAGCTGCTGTGCGGCCTTCCCGCCGGTGGCCGTGCCGGTGAACAGCGACAGCGAGACGCTGCCCTTGTCGCCGGCCCCGGTGCCCGCCTTGCCCGAGAACGCCGGACGGTCGCTGACCGTGCTGCCGTTGGCCGGGCTCGAGATGCTCACGCTCGGTGCCGTGGTGTCGGCAGGCAGTCCGCCGCCACCGCCACCACCGGCCGGGGGAGGCGTGCCGCCACCGCCACCGCCGCCACCAGGCGGAGTCGTGGCGACGTCCACCGTGAACGTGCTGGTGGCTGTCCCGATGTTGCCGGCCTGGTCGGTCTGCGTCGCGACGACCGTGTAGTCGCCGTTGGCCAGGTCGACCTTTGGGGTGGCCGTCCACGTGTTCCCAGAGCCGAGTGCAACATCGGGGTCCGGCATGACTGAACCCGTGCCGGAGTGCAGCGTTACCGTCACGCCGGCGAGGTCGCCGGTGGCCGTGCCCCGGGTTCCACTGATCACCGGCTTGCGGGTGTTGGTCACAGTCGAGCCTGATGCCGGGTTCGTGATCGTGACCGCCGGGTCCGTCGTGTCCGCAACGACCGTCTTGACGGTGAAGGTCACCAGAGCGTGACCGACGTTGTCGGCGTCGTCGCGTTGTGTCACCTGCGCCGTGTAGGTGCCGTCAGCGAGTGGGAGGGAGGTTGCCCAACCGCCCTGCCGGTCGATCGTGACGGATCTGGTCGTAGGCGCGGCACCGACCACGTCAGGAGTCACCCTGAGCGTGACGGTCGCGTCATCGCCGGGCTCCCGACCCGCCGTCCCCCGGATCTCCACGGTGCCTGAGGTGAGGGTGGTCTTGTCTGCCGGTGCGGTGATCCGCACTGCCGGTGCCGTGGTGTCGGGCACCAGCTGGAAGCGGACCGGAACGCTGATGCCGGTGACGCCGGCGTCGGAGGTCACCGAGGCCAGGGCGGTGTAGCTACCGGGCGGGAGCGTCCCAGGCACCGTCGCCGACCAGGTCCCCCCTGCGCTCTGGGCCGTGACGGTCGCGGCCGGGTCTCCCTTGCTGTAGCTGCTGGAGTAGAGACGAACCAGGACGGACCCGTCGACACTGGTCGTCCCGGACATGGTCGCGGGGCTCTCCGCGTCGGTCGCCGGTGCGGGCGTCGAGATCGCAACAGCGGGCACCGCTTGCCCTGCGTTGAAGACCTCCGAGACGGTCTTGACGGAGATGCCGCGAGCGACCTGTTCGGGTGCGGTCAACCAGGCGACGAAGGCGTCGAGCGTCGAGGAGTCGATCGGGCGGGAGCCGTTCATGCATTCGGCGTAGGCCGCGGGATCGGCGGAGGAACAGACCCGATGGAAGAGGACCGGAAGCCAGCCGCCCCCGGCCGTGTGGGCGGTCTCCACGGCTGTCTGCAGACCCTCGAGGGTGAGCGCGGCGCTGCCGACGCCGCCCAGGATCCGGATGCCGTAGGGGCCGTCCACCGGCCCCGCAGGGGGCAGGCGGTCAGCCGACGTCGGGCTGCCGAACTGGAGACCACCGGCCTTGCGCGCGGTCTGGTAGCCGCATGCCTGGACCAGTTCGATCGCCTCGGCGTCGAAGCTGCCTGCCGCGTAGGCGAAGGAGTGAGCGGGGAACCCCTGCTGGGCGAGGCGGATCCGGTCGTCGCACAGCTGGACCCACTTGTCCTCCGGGCTCAACGCCGGTGAGGTGATGTCGATGTGGTCCCGGGTGTGGCCACCGATCTCATGACCGGCGGCAGCGAGCTCTTTGGCCTGGTTCCACGTCATCGTGCCGCCACCGCCGCGCTGGTCGATGGCGCCTGAGTTCAGGTAGAACGTGCCGCGGGCGCCGTGCGCCTCGAGGATGCTCGCCGCGTTGTACTGCGCGGTCAGTCCGTCATCGAAGGTCAGCGAGACGACGACCGGTCCGGCTGCCTGTGCTGGTGCTGCGCTCAGGGCCGTCAGCCCTGTGATGCCGATCGCCGTAGCGACCGCAGCTCGCCCCCACCGGGCGATCCTGCCATGAGTGTCCATCTGGCCCCCCTCGGATTGGCCTCGAACGAGTACGCGGCCTGTCACCGCGTGTAGGGACGATGGAAACAAGGCTTGGGCGTGAGGACGCCCCCAAAGTTGGTCATCTTTGGGGGCGTCCTCGTGAGCGGCGGAGAGTCAATCGATGCGCAGGCCGCGGCGCAGCGCATGGCGTCCCCACGTGGCCGCGTCGGTGAGCACGAGGGTGCGCGGAGTGCGACGGGCACCGGCGGCGACGTCCAGCGAGACCTCGATGCGCGACGGCCCGACGTGCCGCACCCGAACCACGCGCACCCCGCCTCCGGACACGGAAACCCTTGTCTGCTTGGTGAATCCGGATCCGAGCACAGCGACGCTCGTCAGTTCACCTGGCCGCACGCTGCCGGGCTCGACGCGTCGGGCCTTCGGGCCGCGGACGACCTCGAGGCATCGGTCACACGTCACCTGACCGCCCACGCCATCGGTGACGCTCAGGGCACGCGCCCCGGGCCGGGCCGCAGCACCGACCGTCACTGCGACCCTCATCGTCCTCGCGGTGCGGGAGAGGAGCATTGCCCTGGCGCCCTTGCCCGAGACCTGCACCGTGGAGCCGGGCGCGAAGCTTCCGTGGAGCTTCACGACCGCCTTGGAGGCGCCCTGTCCGACCGTCCGGCGCGAGACGCTGTCGATCCTCACCACCGGCCTGGGCACGACTCTGAAGGGCACCGGCACGCTGACCCCGGTGACGCCGCCGGCGGTGACGCGGGCTCTGACCGAGTAGTCACCGTGGGGCAGTGCCGCCGGAAGAGCGACCCGCCAGCTGCCACCGCTGCTGGTCGTGCCGAGCGTGTGCAGGGGTGTGCCGACGCTGTACCTGCCCTGGAAGACCTCGACGGTCACCGGCCCGTCAAGACTGGTCTGTCCACGCAGCTCCGTGGGCTCGGCGACGTTGCCCGCGAGCGGTGCGGTGACGCCCACCCAGGGGACAGCGCGCCCGGAGTTGAACGCCTCGGTGACCGTCCTGACCGAGATCCCCCGAGAGCGTTGGGCAGGGGCGGTCACCCACGCCAGGAACCGGTCGAACACGGCGGCGTCGATCGGCCGGTAGCTGGCCATGCAGTCCTTGAACTCCGGCTGACCCCGGAAGCACACCCGGTGGAACAGCAACGGCAGCCAGCCACCGCCGTGCGCGTGAGCGGCGTCGACCGCGGCCTGCATCGACTCCGCGGTGACCGGGCCGTTGTAGCTCGTTCCGAGTGCTTGGATCCGGTAGGGCCCGTGCAGCGGTGGCACGGTCTCGGCGTAGTGCGGGCCGGTCTCGAGGAGCGAGCCCGCGGTGCGCGCCGACTGGTAGCCGCAGGCCTCGAGGATCTCGATCGAGGTCTCCTCGATGGCGCCGGTGGGGTAGGCGAAGCTCGTCGGACGGAGCCCCTGCTCGTCCAGGCGAGCACGGTCGGCGCAGATCTGCTGCCACCGCCCGGCGTAGGTGAGCTCCTCCCCCGAGAGCGCATAGTGGTCCCGGGTGTGACCGCCGATCTCGTGCCCGGCCCTGACCAGCTGCTTGGCCCAGGCCCACGACATCGTGCCGTGACCACCGCGCTCGTCGATCGCTCCGGAGTTGACGTAGTAGGTGCCGCGCACGCCGTGCTTCTCCATCAGAGCGCCGGCCTTGTACTGCGAGGTCAGCCCGTCGTCGAACGTCAGGGACACGGCGACCGGACCCTCGGCGGCAGCCGAGGGCCGGGCGGTGAGCACGAGGACGCCCGCCGCGCCGACCACGAGGGCGAGCGCGGCACGTGCCTGCCGGACGAACCATCCGCGTGTGGCCATCGGCGTTCCCTCCGTCCGCGCGCACCCTCCCGCCGGGCCGCTGCGACACGTCGATGGAAGCAGTCGCGGAGAGCCCCGTCGTCCTCAGAGTTGGCGAGATGCGGACGGTTGAGGACACAGCACCGCCCGGGCCGATGGGGGATGACGGCCCGGGCGGTGGTCTTCGGGGTGGGTCAGACGAGTGCGGGCTCGCGCTCCTCCGTCTTGCTGCGCAGGGGGCAGCCGGGCACCAGCTTCAGGCAGGCGACGGCGGCACCGGCGAGCACCGCCATGGCGCCGACCATCGGAACCGCCCAGCCGTCAGGAGCCTGCTGCACGAGGACGAACCCGCCCATGACGAGCACGAACCAGCCGAAACCCTTGCGCAGCGCGGCCTCCGGGATGCGCCCGGCCAGGCGTCCGCCGATCACGCTGCCGACGATCGCGGCAGCGGTCACCGCGAGCACGAGGCCCCAGTCGAGGTGCACCGAGCTGAGGTACCCGGCCAGTCCGCCGAGGGACTTCATCGCGATCACCAGCAGCGAGGTCCCGACGGCGACGGCCATCGGCAGGCCGCCGAGGAGAGCCAGTGCCGGCACGACCAGGAAGCCGCCACCGGCGCCGACCAGGCCGGTGACCAGACCCACGACCAGGCCGTCCAGCAGCACCCGGAACACCGGCAGCTCGGTGTGCTTCCTGGTCTCGTCGACCTTGCGGCCGCGGATCATCGCGATCGAGGTGGCGACCATCATCAGCGCGAAGGCGATCAGCAGCAGCTCACCGGGCAGGTGGCCACCGAGCATCCCGCCCAGGAAGGCGCCGACCAGACCTGCCGCTCCGAACAGCAGACCGGTGCGCCAGCGCACCCGTCCGCCGCGAGCGTGGCTGATCGCACCTGCCGCGGAGGTCACACCCACCACGAACAGCGAGGCGGCGATGGCCTCCTTGGGATCCATCCCGGCCACGTACACGAGGATCGGCACCGTGAGGATCGAGCCCCCTCCGCCCAGCACACCGAGGGAGACCCCGATGAGCAGGGAGAGGGCGAGCACGATCACGAGAGTTGCTGACATCTACACATCACGCTTTCTGACGGCTGTTGCGGTTGTGGGGGGAGCGGCTCAGGCGACGATCGGCAGGCCGGAGGCGGCAGCGTTCTCGTCGAAGGAGTCGTCCACGGAAACCACGTCGTAACCGCGGGCGTCGAGGATCGAGGCGACCACGCTGGCGCGGTAGCCGCCGGCGCAGTGCACCCACAGCTTCTTGCGCGGCACGTCGTCGAGGTGCGCGAGGATCGCGTGGATCGGCACGTTGACCGCACCCTCGATGTGCTTCTCGTCGAACTCGGCCGGGCGGCGTACGTCGAGCACCACGATGTCCTCGTCGCCGCTGTCCAGCGCGACCTTGAGGTCCTTGAACGTGGCCACGTCGAAGCGGCCCAGCGGGGCGCCGTCGGCCCACTCGTCGGGCTTGCCGGTGGCCATCGCGGCCGGCTTGGCGAGGCCGATGCGCGCCATGTCGCGCTGTGCCTCGGCGACCTGCTCCGGGCTCTCACCCAGCAGGGTCACGGTGGCGTCGTACGGCATGATCCAGCCGAGGTAGGTGATGAACTGGCCGTCGATGCCGAAGTTCACGCTGCCCATCAGGTGACCGGCGGCGAACGCCTCGCGGGTGCGCAGGTCGACGACCCACTCGCCGGCGTCGATCCGGCGGCGCAGCTCGGCGGGGTCGGCCAGGCTCGGCTCGGACAGGTCCGGCGCGTCCGGGCCGGCGGAGTTGGCCGGACCCATCTGGGCGTAGTAGGCCGGGAACTCCTCGAGGCCGGCGAGCAGCTGCTCGACGTACTCCTCCTCGTCCTGCGTGAGGGCGGGGTTGGCGAGCTTCTCCTGGCCGATGGTGCTGGCGAGGGCCTCGCTCTGGGTGGCCGAGCAGAAGCTGCCGAAGCCGTGGGTCGGGAAGACCTCGGTCTCGTCGGGGAGCTCCTCGGCGAGCCGGTGCGCCGAGCGCCACTGGGCGCGGACGAGGGTGTCGGTGTGGTCGGGGCCGAGCAGGTCGGGTCGACCGGTGGAGCCGTAGAGCAGCGAGCCGCCGGTGAACACGGCGACCGGCTGGTCCCCGTCGCTCAGCGCGAAGGAGAGGTGCGTGTGCGTGTGGCCGGGGGTGTGTACGACGCGCACGCGCATCGTCTCGCCGACCTCGACCACGTCGCCGTCGTGCACGCCCACACGCTCGAAGGAGACCGGGTCGTCGGCGTTCACGTGGTATGCCGCGCCGACCTCCTGAGCCAGCGCGAGACCGCCGGTCACGTAGTCGTTGTGGATGTGCGTCTCGAACACGTGGGTGATCGCGACGCCGGCGGCTTCGGCCACCGCGAGGACTCGGTCGTAGTCACGCTGCGGGTCGACGACCAGGGCCACCTTGCCGTCATGGGCGAGGTAGGTCCGGTCTCCGAGACCGGGAGTGTCGATCGGGGTCACGGTGATCATGCGGGCTGCCTCCTGAAAACTGCATCTGTGGATACCCAGGGGGGTATTACCGTCCTACGGTAACAGTCAATGCGGATACCCCCCGGAGTATTCCCGCCGACGGCAGGTCCATGCCACCGCTAGAGTCCGGGAGGTGGCCGACTGCCTGTTCTGCCGGATCGTCGCGGGGGAGACTCCCGCGCACCTGGTGCTGGAGACCGACGACCTGGTGGGCTTCCTGGACATCCGGCCGGTGTTCAAGGGGCATGTGCTCCTGGTGCCGCGTGAGCACGTGCCCACGCTGCCCGACCTCCCGGTCGGTCTGCGGGACCCCTTCTTCGCCGCGGGCCAGCGCCTGGTCGCGGCAATGGTGTCCGGGCTCGGCGCGCAGGGCAGCTTCGTGGCGATGAACAACGTCGTCAGCCAGAGCGTCCCGCACCTGCACCTGCACGTGGTGCCCCGCACCAAGGGCGACGGGCTGCGTGGCTTCTTCTGGCCGCGCACCAGGTACGACTCGGACCAGGAGATGGCGGGGTACGCGGCACGGGTCAGCGCCGCCCTCGCCGGCCAGTCGACATCGGCACCCGCAGCGGAGGAGGACTGACATGGGCTGGTGGAACGAACAGGTGGTGCCCCGGGCGACCGACCTGCTGCTCGGCGCGGGGGAGGTGCACAAGCTCCGGGCCAAGGTCTGCGAGGGCCTGGAGGGCGAGGTGCTCGAGATCGGCTTCGGGTCCGGGCTGAACATCGAGCACTACCCACCGGCGGTCACGAAGGTCGCCGCGGTGGAGCCGTCGGACGTGGCCTGGCACATCGCGGAGGACAAGCACATCGGCGCAGCGAGCGTGCCCGTCGTACGCGCCGGCCTGGACGGGCAGGTGCTGGACCTGCCGGACGACTCGATGGACTCAGGGCTGTCCACCTTCACGCTCTGCACGATCCCGCACCTCGACGCGGCGTTGAGCGAGATGCGCCGGGTCCTCAAGCCGGGCGGGGTGTTCCGCTTCGTCGAGCACGGTCTGGCGCCAGACCGCAACATCGCGAAGTGGCAGCACCGGCTGACCCCGCTGCAGCGCCGGTTCGCGGCCGGCTGCCACCTCGACCGGCCGATCGCCGAGGCGGTCTCGGCCAGTGGGCTGAAGATCGAGCAGCTGGAGACCTTCTACCTCCCGGCGCCCATCCCCGGCGCGAAGGTCGCCGGACACCTCTACCTGGGACGTGCGGTCAAGCGCTGAGCCCGCGCTGGCTACAGTGAGCCCACTTCCACCTCTCACCACGTCAGCGCCGTGCTGCGGCGCACAGGAGGAGCCCAGATGAGTCGTTACGCAGGTCGTGTCGCCGTCGTCACCGGATCCGCCCGCGGCATCGGTGCCGCCACCGCCAAGCGCTTCGCCGAGGAGGGCGCCGCCGTCGCGATCCTGGACCTCGACCAGGACGCAGCGGCCGCCACCGCGGAGGGCCTCGGCGCCGAGAAGGCGATCGGGCTGGCCTGCAACGTCGCCGACGCCGCGTCGGTGGAGGCAGCCGTGGCCCAGGTCGTCGCAGAGCTCGGCAAGATCGACGTCCTGGTCAACAACGCCGGCGTCACCCGCGACAACCTGCTGTTCAAGATGACCGAGGAGGACTGGGACACGGTCATGAACGTGCATCTGCGCGGCTCGTTCCTGATGAGCCGTGAGGTGCAGAAGCACATGGTCGCGGCGAAGTACGGCAAGATCCTCAACCTCTCCAGCGTCTCCGCGCTCGGCAACCGCGGGCAGGCCAACTACTCGGCGGCCAAGATGGGCCTCCAGGGGTTCACCCGCACTCTCGCCCTGGAGCTCGGGCCCTTCGGCATCAACGTCAACGCGATCGCGCCCGGCTTCATCGTCACGGAGATGACCGACGCCACCGCGCGCCGCGTCGGGGTGGAGCCTGAGGACTACCGCAAGGCCGCCGCCGAGGCCAACCCGGTCCGCCGGGTCGGCTACCCGGAGGACATCGCCGCGGCCGCCGCCTTCCTGTGCAGCGACGAGGCGTCCTACGTCACCGGCCAGACCCTGTACGTCGACGGTGGCGCCAAGATCTGACCGCGCCGGACAGGTCTGCACCACCGTTACCTGTCTGTGATCTCGACCGCACCCGTCACGGGTGATTGAGCGTGAAACGTCCCGCAGATGTGATCTGCGGGACGTTTTCGCGTCCTGAGGATTGGAAATCCTTGCCGACGTCTGTCTAGTCTCTCCGGGCGCTTCGGGGAGGCGTCGCCGACGGGGGTCGGCGGCGTCGAGCCAGGGGCCACCACAACTTCACAACCAGGCAGGGTTTACGCCGAGTCCTACCCGCCCGCGCCTGGTCCTGTCCCGTAACCGATCACCTTGGGTAGGAGTGGGGGACCCACATCGTCACGCGTCCTCCGGACGCTCGGGGTGAAGTCGCCGAACCGGCGGCAGAGCACCTTTCAGCTCTAACCCGACAGCTCACCTCACAGGCGTGGAAAGGGAACTCCTCATGCCTGCGATCATTCGCGCGCGCAGCTTTGCTGTGCTCTCCGTCCTCGTCGCCGCCGTCATGGCGGCCAGCCTCGTCGCCTTCGCCCCGTCCGCCGACGCCGCCACCCGCGGCAAGCGCATCATGAAGGCCTTCGACGTGGTCCGCGCCCAGAAGGGCGACCAGTACCAGTACGGCGCTGCCGGCCCGAACCGCTTCGACTGCTCCGGTCTGGTCTACTACAGCTTCCGCCGGGCCGGTTTCACCAACATCCCGCGTACGTCGAGCCAGCAGGCGCAGTTCGCCGACCGGATCAAGAAGAAGAACATGCGCCGCGGCGACCTGATGTTCTTCTACGACGGCGGCGGCGTCTACCACGTCGGCGTCTTCGCCGGCTGGAAGAACGGCAAGCGATGGATGGTGCACGCGCCGTACGGCTCCAAGAACGTCCAGCGCGGCACCCCGTGGACCAACCGCTGGTTCGCCGGCACCCTGCGGTGACCCAGGGTTGATCCCGAGCTGACACAGCTCACAGTCCGAAACGCAGGGTCGCTGCCCGGTCGGGCAGCGGCCCTGCGTCACACTTGGCCCCATGGTTGGAATCCCGTTGCGCCTGAACCTCTCGGCCCGTCGCGGCCCTCGCCCCGGTCTCCGTCTCGCCGCGCTGGTCCTCGCCGGGTCGGTGGCCCTCGTCGGCTGCGGTGGAGGTGACGAGGAGGGCTCCCCGGAGCCGTCGGAGTCGCCCGACGCGCAGGGGACCGCCGCAGGCGCGACCCTCTCGGGCGAGTGGCCGCTGACCGGCCTGCCCGCCGACGGCAAGGCGCCGGGGCACCCGGTGATGGTGGTCAAGATCGACAACACCTCGCCGAGCAGCCCCCAGGTCGGGCTGAGCGGCGCCGACCTGGTCACCGAGGAGCTCGTCGAGGGCGGCTCGACCCGGCTCGCGGTCTTCTACTACTCCCACGTGCCCGACCGGGTCGGCCCGGTGCGCTCGATCCGGGCCACCGACATCGGGATCGTGAAGCCGGCCAAGGCGGTGATGGTCGCCAGCGGCGGTGCGCCGGTCACGATGGGCCGGGTGAAGTCCGCCGGCATCCGCGTCGTGACCGAGGGCGGCACCGGGTTCTCCCGGGACGGCAGCCGGCGCTCGCCGTACAACCTCTTCATGAACCTTCCGGCGCTCGCGCGCTCGCTCAAGGCTCCGGCCACCCCGCCGAAGAGCTACTTCACCTGGGGTGACGAGGCGGGCTTCCCGGCCGGTCAGAAGGCCGGCCGGATCTCGGCGACCTTCTCCGGCGGACACACCACCCAGTGGGAGTTCCGCAAGGGCAAGTACGTCAACACCAACTCCTACGCCGCCGCCGGTGACGAGTTCCGGCCCGACACCGTGGTCGTGCTCCGCGTCCAGGTCGGCGTGGCGAACTACAAGGACCCCGCCGGCAACCCGGTCCCGGAGACCAAGTTCTCCGGCAGCGGTCCGGCGATGGTGTTCCACAACGGCTCCCTGGTGCGCGCGACCTGGGTCAAGAAGGGCCTCGACTCCCAAGTCAGCCTGAAGACCAAGGCGGGGGAGCTGCGCTTGCCGCCGGGCAAGGTGTGGCTCGAGCTCGTGCCGGCCAACGGCGGCAACGTCACGTTCGGCAAGTAGGTCTCAGCGGGGTCGGGTCTCGACGGGCTCGACCAGCGGGCTGGGCTCGGCCGGCGGTCAGGCCTCCGCGTCGTCCGCCTGCCCGGCCAGCTCGTCGGGGCCGGGCAGCTGGACGCCGGCTTCCGCCTGCTGGCGCAGTCCGGCGAGGATGAACGCGATCGCGGCCTCGACCTCGGCGCTGGCCCGCTTCGTGTCCTCGGCCGACGACACGGCGGCCCCGGCGGCGGACATGGCGCCGAAGAACACCCGGCTGAAGGTCTCCACCATGCTCGGCTCGAGGTCGTAGGTCCGGAGCACGGTGGAGACGATCTCCTGGACGATGCCGAACGTCGAGCGCTCCTCCTGCTCCCGGTAGCGCTCGTAGCCGAGCACGACCGGGCCCTCCTGGATCACGATCCGGCTGTACTCCGGCTGCTGGACGACCTCGAGGAAGGAACGCAGGCCCACCGTCGCCTTCTCCCACGGGTCCCGGGTGGTCCGGATCGCCTTGCGGATCGTCTTGCTGGCATCGGCCTCGACCTTCTCGAAGACCGCCTCGAACAACGCCTGCTTGCCGCTGAAGTGGTGGTACAGCGCCCCCTTGGTGACCCGGGCCCCGGACACGATCGCGTCCAGGCTGGTGCCGGCGTAGCCCTGCTCGGTGAACAGCTCGGCGGCCACGTCGACGAGCGCGCGCTTGGTGGCAGCCGAGTACTGCTGGCGGCGCGAGGAGCCCGACACCTTCCGGAGGACTTTGGTGGTCATGCAGCCGAGCATATGTCCGGCGCGTGGCTGGGGCCGGTGTACGGCGGCCACGTCAGCCAGAACGCGCGCTGTGCCCCAGAACACGGCAGCTGTGCCGCAGAACACGGCGGCTGTGCCGCACAACACCGTTTCAAGGCTGGCCCAGCAGGGCAGTTTTCCATACCGTTGGTACGTACCAACGGTATGTAGAAAGGATGGACCCATGACCTGGGACGCTTTCCACCGCCGCGGAGAGGTACTGCGAAACGTTCTCGCCCACGCCGAGGCCCACCGCGACGGGGTGCTCCCGATGGAGCTGCCCGGCGTCGTGGAGACGTTCGGCGACGAGCTCACCCTGCTCGGCGCGCTGCAGCTTCGCTGGCACACCCGCCTGGCCGGCGCCATCGAGCGTGAGCTCATGAGCCAGCCCCTGGACCTCGAGGCCGCGGTGATGACCGCCTGGCGCACCACCGCCGCCGACCTCGCCGGAGTGCGTGCGATCCTCGACGCGCACACGGCGCAGCCCGGCTCCGAGGAGATCGCGCAGATGCTTGACAAGGCGCACCGCAAGGACTGGACGCTGATGGCGGCCATGGCCGGCAAGGCGAGTCCCGCCGACAAGGGCGCAGCCGCTGTCGGCCGTGCGATCGAGCAGAAGGCCCGCGCGGCCTACCGCCCGACCCCGGCGTCGGGTCCCGCGCGACACGCGGCACAGGGCAGGCAGTCGCTGCTCGAACGTTTCAAGGCACACCTCGTCGCCTGACCCGATCCACCACCGAGGGTCACCGACCCTCACCCGCGCAGCCCCGGCTGCGACGCATCACGCGGCTCGCTTCCGCACCTGCGTCGCCGCCGGGGCTCGTGTGCACCGGCATGACAACATGTGGGCGTGGCAACGACACCGAGCATCTCCTACTCCATCACCGTCCGCCTCGAGGTCCCTGCGGGCGGCGCCGCGACCAGCGAGCTGACCGCGGCGGTCGAGCGGAGTGGCGGCATGGTGACCGCCCTCGACGTGACGGCCTCGGGCCACAACAAGCTCAGCATCGACGTCACCTGCGCCGCCTACGACACCGCCCACGCCGAGCAGCTCGTCGAGGCGCTCAAGCAGGTCGAGGGTGTCGTCGTGCACAAGGTGTCCGACCGGACCTTCCTGATGCACCTCGGGGGCACCATCGAGATGGCCGCCAAGCACCCGATCCGCAACCGTGACGACCTCTCGATGGTCTACACGCCCGGCGTCGCCCGGGTCTGCGAGGCGATCGCCGCCAACCCCGAGGACGCCCGCCGGCTCACGATCAAGCGCAACACGGTCGCCGTCGTCACCGACGGCTCGGCCGTGCTCGGCCTCGGCAACATCGGCCCCGGTGCTGCACTGCCGGTGATGGAGGGCAAGGCCGCGCTGTTCAAGCGCTTCGGCGGGATCGACGCCTGGCCGCTGTGCCTCGACACCCAGGACCCCGACCAGATCGTGGAGATCGTCCGGGCGATCGCACCCGGGTTCGCGGGGATCAACCTCGAGGACATCTCGGCTCCTCGCTGCTTCGAGGTCGAGGCGCGGCTGCGCGAGATCCTCGACATCCCGGTCTTCCACGACGACCAGCACGGCACCGCGATCGTCGTACTCGCAGCGCTGCGGAACGCCCTGCGGGTGGTAGGCAAGGAGATGTCCGCGGTGCGCGTGGTGATGTCCGGCGCGGGCGCGGCCGGCTCCGCGATCCTGCGGGTGCTGCTCGAGGCGGGAGTGACCGACGTGGTGGTCGCCGACATCGAGGGCGTGATCCACCGGGACCGGCCCGGGCTCCACGAGTCGCTGCGCTGGCTGGCCGAGGCGACCAACAAGGCGTCGGTGACCGGCAGCCTGTGCGACGCCCTCCACGGGGCCGACGTGTTCATCGGCGTCTCCGCGCCGAACCTGCTGACCGGTGAGGACATCGCCACCATGGCCGACGGCTCGGTGGTCTTCGCGCTGGCCAACCCGGTGCCGGAGGTCGACCCCGCCGAGGCGCGCAAGCACGCGACGGTGGTCGCCACCGGCCGGTCGGACTACCCGAACCAGATCAACAACGTGCTGGCCTTCCCCGGCGTCTTCCGCGGGCTCCTCGACGCCTCCGCGCGCGGCATCGACAACAGCATCCTGGTCGCCGCCGCGAACGCGGTCTCCGACGCCGTCAGCGAGGACGAGCTCAACGCGGACTACATCATCCCCAGCGTCTTCCATCCCGACGTGCACAAGTCGGTCGCGGCGGCGGTGCGCCAGGCGGCCGAGTCGGCGAGCGCACAGCGCGAGGCAGCCGGAGATCCGGCACTGGCGGGAGGGCGCGATGGCTGACCCGGACGGCACCGTCCTGCGCGCAGGCCGGCTGCTGGTCGCGACGCCCAGGCTCGTCGATCCGAACTTCGAGCGCAGCGTCGTGCTGGTGCTCGACCACGACCCGAGCGGCACGCTCGGTGTCGTGCTGAACCGGCCGTCGCCGGTGCCGGTGGGGGACATCCTCGAGGGGTGGAGCGGACTGGTCGGCGAGCCGCCGGTGCTCTTCCACGGTGGTCCCGTGGCCACCGACTCGGCGTTGGCGGTCGCCGCCGTCCCGCCCGCTCAGGACCCCGAGGGTGACCCGGTCGGCTTCCGGAGGCTCTTCGACGCCACCGGCATGGTCGACCTCGACACGCCGACTGAGCTGCTCGGCGGTGCGATCGAGCGGATGCGGATCTTCGCCGGCTACGCCGGCTGGGGCGACGGTCAGCTGGTCGCCGAGATCGAGGAGGGGTCCTGGTACGTCGTACCGATGGAGCTCGACGACGTCTTCGGCGCCTCGCCGCACGGCCTCTGGGCCCGAGTGCTGCGCCGACAGCCCGGCGAGCTGGCCTGGGTGTCCACCAGGCCGGCCGATCCCACGCTGAACTGACCGGATCCGGGGCGACCGCCGTTAGACTGGGCCGGGTGAGTACCCAGATGAGCCCCGGCGCCCAGACCATCGAGCAGCAGCAGACGGTCCCGACCGACCAAGGCGACCACGAGCGGTTCTCCCACTACGTGCCCAAGGACAAGCTGACCGAGGCGATGGTGATGGGGACCCCCGTCGTCGCCCTGTGCGGCAAGGTGTGGGTGCCCAGCCGCGACCCCGAGAAGTACCCGGTCTGCCCGGAGTGCAAGGAGGCGTGGGAAGAGCTGCGCGACGACTCCGGCGAGGAGTGACCTCCCGCCCGCTCGTCCCGCTCGCACCCACCCGAAAGGCAGTCCGTGGCGTCTGCGAACCGCGCTGACCAGCACCTCGGCAGCCCCGCCGAACCCATCCCTGCCCCGCTCCAGGACCTTCCCCCGGCGTACCCCGACCGGGCCGCCTGGGGCACTGCCACCAAGCTCCGCGCCTGGCAACAGGCGGCCATCGAGCAGTACTTCACCACCAACCCGCGTGACTTCCTCGCCGTCGCGACCCCGGGCGCCGGAAAGACGACGTTCGCGCTGACCGTCGCGGCCGAGCTGCTGTCACGCCGGGTGGTCGAGCGGGTCACCGTCGTGGCCCCGACCGAGCACCTCAAGACCCAGTGGGCCGAGGCTGCCGCGCGGGTCGGCATCCCGATCGACCCGTCGTACTCCGGGAAGAAGGGCCCCACCAGCAAGGACTTCGTCGGGGTCGCCGTGACCTATGCCGGGGTCGCGACCAACCCGCTGGCGCACCGGATCCGCACCGAGCGGTTCAAGACCCTGGTGATCCTCGACGAGGTGCACCACGCCGGAGACGCACTGTCCTGGGGCGAGGCGGTGCGCGAGGCGTTCCAGCCGGCCGCGCGCCGGCTGGCGCTGACCGGCACGCCGTTCCGGTCCGACATCAACCCGATCCCGTTCGTGACCTACGCCCCCGACGCCGACGGCGTGCCGAAGAGCGTCGCGGACTTCACCTACGGCTACGCGCACGCGCTGGCCGACCACGTAGTGCGTCCGGTGCTGTTCATGGCCTACAGCGGCGAGATGCAGTGGCGCACCCGGGCCGGCGACGAGATCGCCGCCCGGCTCGGCGAACCGCTCACCAAGGACATGACCGCGCAGGCGCTGCGCACCGCGCTGGACCCGAAGGGCTCCTGGATGCCGTCGGTGCTCCAGGCCGCCGACCGCCGGCTCGCGGAGGTCAGGCGACACGTCGCCGACGCCGGCGGCCTCGTGATCGCCTCCGACCAGGACTCCGCGCGTGCGTACGCCGCGCTGCTCAAGGAGATCACCGGCACCCGCCCCGTCGTCGTGCTCTCCGACGAGAAGGAGTCCTCGAAGCGGATCGCGAAGTTCTCCGAGAGCGACGACCGCTGGATGGTCGCGGTGCGGATGGTCTCCGAGGGGGTCGACGTACCTCGGCTGGCGGTCGGCGTCTACGCCACCACCGTGTCCACGCCGCTGTTCTTCGCGCAGGCGGTCGGGCGCTTCGTGCGAGCGCGCAGGCGCGGTGAGACCGCGTCGGTGTTCCTGCCGTCGGTGCCCAACCTGCTCGGCTTCGCCTCCGAGATGGAGGTGCAGCGCGACCACGTGCTCAAGCGCAAGGTCAACGACGACGGCGACATCTTCGCCGCCGAGGAGGACCTGCTCAACCAGGCCCAGGCCTCGGAGGCCGCCAGCGCGGAGGAGCTCGGCAGCTTCGAGGCGATGGGCTCCCAGGCCACCTTCGACCGGGTGCTCTACGACGGCGGCGAGTTCGGCCACGCGGGCGAGGTGCACGTCGGCTCCGAGGAGGAGATGGACTTCCTCGGCATCCCCGGCCTGCTCGAGCCCGACCAGGTCCGCGACCTGCTCCACCAGCGGCAGAGCGAGCGGGCCAAGCGGCAGCAGCGCAGGACGTCCTCCACCCCCGAGGACGTCACCCGCGACGTCGCGACCCACGAGCACCTCGCGGTGCTCCGGCGTGAGCTCAACAGCCTCGTCGCCGCCTGGCACCACCGCACCGGCCAGCCGCACGGGGTGACTCACGCCGCGCTGCGCCGTGAGTGCGGAGGTCCTGCCGCCGCCGTGGCCACCGCCGACCAGCTCGCCAAGCGGATCGACCGGATCCGCGAGTGGGCGACCCGCAAGACCTCCTGAGCCTGCGGGCGGTCCAGGGACGCAGCGACCTCGCGGACGGTACGACGGGCACGGCTACTCTGCTGCCCATGGCCGCTGAGACCTCGCAGACCCTCGATCGTGGCCTGCGTGTCCTCGCCGTGCTGGCCGACCACCCCAGCGGCCTCACCGTCACCGAGCTCGCCACCGAGATCGGGGTCAACCGCACGGTCGTCTACCGGCTCATCACGACGTTGGAGCAGCACGGGCTCGCCCGCCGCGACGGGACAGGGCGGCTGCACGTGGGGCTCGGGGTGCTCGCCCTCGCTCGTGGGCTGCAGCCGGTGCTGCGCGAGGTGGCCGGCCCGGTGCTGCGCTCGCTCGCCGAGGACCTCGGCGCGACGGCGCACCTGACCCTGGCCGACGGGGGAGAGGCGCTCGCGATCGCCGTCGTGGAGCCCAGCTGGACCGACTACCACGTGGCCTACCGGGTCGGCGCGCGGCACCCGCTCGACCAGGGCGCTGCGGGGCGGGCGATCCTGCTCGGCCGCGACCTGCCCGGACCCCGGCCCGCCGGGGAGCGGTTCGTGCACACCTCCGGGGAGCTGCAGCCCGGCGCGCAGGGGCTCGCCTCGCCGGTGCTCGGCGTCGAGGGGTTCGAGGCGTCGGTCGGCGTCATCACCCTCGGGGAGATCGAGCTCGAGGTCGCCGGGGCGCGTGTCGTCGCAGCCGCCGACGACATCGCCAAGCGGCTCGGCTAGGCCGGCCCGGACGGCGGCCGGGTCAATGGCCCGGAGGAGCTATGGCGCCGGTGTCGGCGGCGCGCGTAGGTTGCCAGGACCGTCGCGCCTGCTCACCACGACCCGCCGGGGGGCCCGGCACCGGGAGCCGTCATGAGCAACAAAGCAGTCGTCAGCCTGACCACCGGCCTCGAGGACTCCGAGAAGGTGACCGTGGCGTTCCTCGTCGCGGTGGGCGCCGCGGAGAAGGGTCGGCCGACCCTGATGTTCCTCACCAAGGAGGCGGTCCGCCTTGCGATCCCGGGCTTCGCCCACGCGGTCGCGTGCGACGGCTGCCCGCCACTGCGGGATCTCATGGAGCGCTTTGCCACCGCCGGAGGGCGCTTC
This sequence comes from Nocardioides pakistanensis, assembly GCF_054781215.1. Classification (NCBI taxonomy): domain Bacteria; kingdom Bacillati; phylum Actinomycetota; class Actinomycetes; order Propionibacteriales; family Nocardioidaceae; genus Nocardioides; species Nocardioides pakistanensis. The sequence goes on from NZ_BAAGUV010000038.1 coordinate 22,574, forward strand.
CTCGTCTGTCCGATCTGTTTCGACGCCCGCAAGCTCGACAAGGGCGACCTGCTCGACAACGCCGAGCTCGGCGGGACCGTCCCGATGTGGGAGTGGATCGGCGACGACGCCGCGACCACGTTCAGCTACTGAGCCGCGGTCAGGTCACGGGGTCGGCTGGTCCTCCACCGCGCCCTCCAGCAGGGGGAGCACCCGGTGCGGGATCTGGGTGGCGAGCGCGATCACGGTCGAGGAGCGCACGATTCCCGAGTCGGACAGGACGGCGTCGATCACCCGCTGCAGGTCGGCGTTCGACCGGGCCACCACCCGCGCCCACATGTCGCCGGCGCCGGTGATCGTGCACGCCTCGAGCACCTCGGGGATCGTCGCCAGGTGCTGGGCGATCACCTCGTGTCCCTTGCCCTGGCGGATCTCCAGGGTCAGGAAGGCGGTGACCGGATAGCCGATCGCCTCCGGGTCGAGCACCGGACCCCAGCCCGCGATCACGCCGGCACGGGTGAGCTTGTCCAGCCGCGCCTGCACGGTGCCGCGGGCCACGCCGAGCCGCCGGGACGCCTCGAGCACCCCGATCCGGGGCTCGTCGGTGAACAGACGGAGCAATGTGGCATCCAGGTGGTCCATGTCACGCCCTTCCGCTGGACAATCTGCCTAGTGTCTCGCCGTACCCTTGCACATCTTGCGGTGAACCGGACATCCTCCCCGGCATGACTGCCACCCCGACCTCTCACGCCCTCACCGCCGACGAGCTGCGGTCCGACCTCACCCTCGAGCAGCTCAAGCAGCTCGTCGGCCTCGTCGAGTACGACGCCAGCTCCGACCCGTTCCCGGTGACCGCCATGGACGCGGTCGGGTTCGTCGTCGGCAACGCCACCCAGACGGCGAGCTTCTACCAGCTCGCCTTCGGCATGGACCTCGAGGCGTACCGCGGCCCGGAGACGGGCTGCCGGGACTCCAAGAGCTTCGTGCTGCGCTCCGGGTCCGCGCGGTTCGTGTTCACCGGCGGGGTCACCCCGGACAGCCCGGTGCTCGACCACCACCGCAAGCACGGTGACGGCGTCGTCGACCTCGCGCTCGAGGTGCCCGACGTGGACAGGTGCATCGAGCACGCACGCTCCCAGGGCGCGACGATCCTCGAGGAGCCGCACGACGTCAGCGACGAGCACGGCACTGTCCGGCTCGCGGCGATCGCGACGTACGGCGAGACCCGCCACACGCTCGTCGACCGCTCCCGGTACGACGGCCCGTACCTTCCCGGCTACGTCGCGCGGAAGACCGCGGTGACCCGCCGCGAGGGGCACCCCCGTCGGCTGTTCCAGGCCGTCGACCACTGCGTCGGCAACGTCGAGCTCGGCCGTATGGACGAGTGGGTGGAGTTCTACAACAAGGTGCTCGGCTTCACGAACATGGCGGAGTTCATCGGCGACGACATCGCCACCGACTACTCCGCGCTGATGTCGAAGGTGGTCGCCAGCGGCAACCACCGCGTGAAGTTCCCCCTCAACGAGCCGGCGATCGCGAAGAAGAAGTCGCAGATCGACGAGTACCTCGAGTTCTACGACGGTGCCGGCTGCCAGCACATCGCGCTCGCGACCGGCGACATCCTGCGCACCGTCGACATCCTGCGCGAGAACGGGATCGAGTTCCTCGACACCCCCGACTCCTACTACGACGACCCCGAGCTGCGCGAGCGGATCGGCAACGTGCGCGTGCCGATCGAGGAGCTGAAGAAGCGCCGGATCCTGGTCGACCGGGACGAGGACGGCTACCTGCTGCAGATCTTCACCAAGCCGGTCGGCGACCGTCCCACGGTGTTCTACGAGTTCATCGAGCGGCACGGCTCGCTCGGCTTCGGCAAGGGCAACTTCAAGGCGCTGTTCGAGGCGATCGAGCGCGAGCAGGAGCGTCGCGGGAACCTCTGACCTGCCGCCGCCAAGCCCGACACTGGTGCGGGGTTGTGGACGCAAAGCACGGGTTGTGCCGCATGGTCAGCGTCCATAACCCCGCGTTACTTGGGGTCAGCCGTAGCGGGCGACGAAGTTGGCCAGGATCCGCGGGGGAGCGGTGACGTGGGTGCGCTCGAGTCGGGCCACCAGCAGGTCGAGCTCGTGCGGCGGGAAGTAGCCGGCGTCCTGGTAGACGTGGACCCGCGTGATGATCCCGGCCTTGTCGAGCTCGGGGTGGAACTGCGTCGCGTAGAGGTTCTCCCGGACCCGGAACATCTGGACCGGGCAGGTCGCGGAGCCGGCGAGCAGGGTCGCGCTGGCCGGGAGGACGCGGCAGGCCTCCTTGTGCCCGACATAGGCGTCGAACTGCGCCGGCATGCCCTCGAGCAGCGGGTCGGCGCGGCCCTCGTCGGTCAGGGTCACGACGACCGCGCCGATCGGTTCGGCGTACGTCCGGTCGATCAACCCGCCCTGGTGTACGCCGAGCGTGCCGACGCCGTAGCAGGCGCCCAGGAACGGGAAGTCGCGCGCGACGACCTCGTCGAGCAGCCGGCCGACCTCCCGCTCGACCCGGTGCTGCACGTCGGACTTCGCGTCTTCCGGGTCGCTGGAGTTGAACGGTCCACCGCCGAGCAGGACGCCCGCGTAGTCGTCGAGGTCGATGTGGGGGAGTGGGCCGGCCTCCATCCGGATCCGATGCAACCGCTCGGGGGGCAACCGCATCTCGCGCAGGAACGCGGCGTACTCCTCGTCGGCGGCGACGTCGTCGGCGCGCGAGGACAGCAGCAGGAACGGCTTGGCCACGACCCCGCCGCTCAGAGCACCTTGGACAGGAAGCCCTGCGTGCGCTCGTGGCTGGGGTTCGCGAGCACCTCGGCCGGGTCGCCCTCCTCGACGATCACCCCGTCGTCCATGAACACCAGCTTGTCGCCGACCTCACGGGCGAAGCCCATCTCGTGGGTGACGACCATCATCGTCATCCCCTCGTGGGCGAGATCCTTCATCACCGCCAGCACGTCACCGACGAGCTCGGGGTCGAGCGCGCTCGTGGGCTCGTCGAACAGCATCATGTCGGGGTCCATCGACAGAGCCCGGGCGATCGCCACGCGCTGCTGCTGGCCACCGGACAGGTGAGCGGGGAAGGCGTGCTCCTTCTCGAGGAGTCCCACCTTCTCCAGGTTCTTGCGGGCGATCTCGACGGCCTCGTCCTTGCTGCGCTTGCGGACCCGTCGCTGCGCGAGGGTGAGGTTGCGCAGGACGTCGAGGTGCGGGAACAGGTTGAACGACTGGAACACCATGCCGATCCGGGACCGCACCTCGTCGATGTTCACCTCGGGATCGGTGATGTCGATGCCCTCGACCACGATGCGTCCCGACGTCGGTGCCTCCAGCAGGTTCACGCACCGCAGCAGGGTGGACTTCCCGGAGCCGGACGGCCCGATCACGCAGACCACCTCGCCGTGGTCGACGTGGAAGTCGATGCCCTTGAGCACCTCGTTGTCACCGAAGTACTTGTGCAGGTCCTGTACGTCGATCGCCGCTGTCACCGTGCTCACCTGGCCTTCTGGGTACGACGCTCGAGCCGGGCGACGAGCCGGGTCAACGGAAGGGTGACCGCGAGATACATCAGCGCGGCGATGGTCAGCGGCGTGGAGTTCGTGGTCGCGGAGACCGAGTCCCGGGCGAAGGTGGTGAGCTCCCGATCCTGCAGGGCCATGCCGGCGATGAAGAGCAGCGAGGTGTCCTTGATCAAGATGACCAGCTCGTTGGTCAACGGGGGGATGACGATCCGCACGGCCTGGGGGAGCACGACGGAGACCATCGTCCAGGATCCCGGCATCCCGAGGGACCTCGCCGCCTCGAGCTGGCCCTTCGGGACAGCCTGGATCCCTGCCCGGAACGTCTCGGCGATGTAGGCCGCCGAGACCACGATCAGCGCCAACAGTCCTGCGCCTGCACTGCCCCCCGGCGGCCGCCACTGGAAGGCGATCGGGATCGCGAAGGCGGAGGCGAAGATGACCAGCAGCGCCGGCAGCCCGCGGAAGAACTCGATGTAGGCCGTCGCCGTCCACCGGTACGGCGCAACGGGCGACAGCTTCATCAGCGCCAGGAGCAGGCCGAGGAACAGGCCGCCGGCGAAGGCGATCGCGGTGTAGAGGATCGTGTTCTTCGCCGCCGTGACGATGACCTCGGGGAACTGGTCCTTGGCGATGTCGACGTTGAGGAACGTCCGACGGATCGCCTCCCAGTCCGCGATGAGCACCAAGGTCACGACGCCGGCGACGAACAACAGGTAGAGGGCGCCACGGCTCAGGCGTCTCTTGGTGGAGCGCTTCACCGTGGCACCTCCGGGCTGGCAGCAGTCTCAGTCACGCGTCAGGAGATCAGTCGACCTTGAAGTACTTGTCGTAGAGCTCCTGGTACTTCCCGCTGTCACGAAGCGCGGACAGCTCCTCGTTGATCGCCTCGAGCAGGGCCTCCTTGCCCTCCTCCTTGACCGCGAAGCCGTACTGCTCGTCGGTGTCGAACTCCTGGACGATCTCGAACTTGCCGCCCTCGGTGTGGTCGAGGTTGACCGGCAGGTCCTGCAGCACGGCGTCGACCGAACCGGACTGGATGGCCGGGTAGAGCTCGGCGTCACTGGGGAACGAGACCACCTCGACGCCGTCGGGGACGTTCTCCTGGGCGTAGGCCGCACCCGTGGTGCCCTGCTGGACGCCGACCTTCTTGCCGACCAGGTCGTCGATGCTGGTGACACCGGAACCCGTGGGAGCGAGCAGTGACTGCTTGGAGTCGTAGTAGGCCTCGCTGAAGTCGAGGTTCTCCTCGCGCTCCTCGGTGATGGTCATGGCGCTGGCGGCCATGTCGCACTGCCCGGCGGCGAGCACCGCGCCGCTCTGCAGGCCGTCGAACCCGACGTCTTGGACCTTCATCTCGAGGTCCAGGTTGCCGGCGATCTCGCGCACCAGGTCCATGTCGAAGCCGGTGTACTGGCCACCCTCTTCGTACTCGAACGGCTTGTAGGGGATGTCCGAGCAGACGGTCAGGGTGCCGGCCGAGATCAGGCCGAGGTCGTCGCCGCCGTCACCAGTGCTGGCGGAGTCGTTGCCGCCGCAGCCGGCCAGCACGGTGGCCAGGAGGAGCGCGCCAGAGGCGTAGATGGTCTTGAGTGCTCGAGTTCGCATGGACCGCAGACTAGTCCCCGATCCTCATGCCGGTCGCACATTGGTCCCGGGTCATCCCGCACACCCGGCACAATCCGGGCTGAACCGGGCTCCAACTCTGTCGCAAAAGTGATGCAACAACTCTTGGGAATCGGACGACCACGTTGCATCCTGTTGTGACGCATCCCGGCGGCCGGTCCCGACGCCGCCGGTAACGGGGAGATGGTCATGACTGCAACACCCTGCGCCGAGTCGCGCAGGCTGGAGGGGTTCGAGCACCAGGCGGTGTTCTACCGCGGCCTGGGCGGACTGGTCGAGGCGGTGCTCCCGTTCATCCGGGAGGGCATCGAGCGCGGTGAGCCGGTCCTCGTCGCGCTGCCGCCGGACCGGCTCGACGCCGTGGAGCAGGCCCTCGGGGCCGACGCCACGCGGGTCGACTTCGTGGACATGAGCGAGCTCGGGGCGAACCCGGCCTGCATCATCCCCGAGTGGCTGCGTTTCCTCGAGGACGTCGCGGAGGGCGGCCCGGTCCGCGGGGTGGGTGAGCCGGTGTGGTCGGGCCGGCGCGACGTCGAGGTGGAGGAGGCCGTGCTCCACGAGGCGCTGGTCAACCTGGCCTTCGACGGCGCGCATGCCTGGCACCTGCTGTGCCCCTACGACGTGGAGAACCTCCCGGCCGAGGTGCTGGAGGAGGCTGCGCGCATCCACCCCGTGGGGGACGGGCCGGTGCGGGCGCCGTACGCCGGGGCGGAGTATGCGCGCACTCGCTTCCGCGGCCAGCTCCCGCCCGCGCCGGCATCGGCGGACACCCTGCCGTTCGGGGCCGAGGACCTGGCAGGGCTGCGGAGCACGGTGCGTCGGCTCGCTGCGCAGGCCGGTGTCTCCCGGGCCGCCGCCGACGACCTCGTCCTCGCCTGCCACGAGCTCGCCACCAACAGTGTCCTCCACGGCGGGGGGCACGGGATGCTGCGTGCCTGGAGACAGCCGGACGCGTTCGTGGTCGAGGTCAGCGACGCGGGCGTGATCGACGACCCGCTGGTCGGCCGCGGGCTGCTCGACGAGTTCGCGGAGAACGGCCGGGGCATCTGGATGGCCAACCAGCTGTGCGACCTCGTGCAGGTCCGCTCGGGCGCCGACGGGACCGTCGTGCGCCTCTTCACCTGGCTCTGAACGGTCCGGCGGACCTCAGCGCGCGGGAAGGATCCGGCCGCTGACCTCGCCGAGACCGATCCGGCCACCCCGGGTGCCGGGCGCGGTCGCTCGGATCACGACCTCGTCGCCGTCCTCGAGGAACGTTCGCGGGTGACCGGCGACGTCGAACGGCTCCTTGCCGCCCCACGACAGCTCCAGGAACGAGCCGCGCTGCTCGCGCATCGGTCCGCTGATCGTGCCGGAGGCGAAGAGGTCACCCACCCGGAGCGAGGCGCCGTTGACGGTCAGGTGCGCGAGCATCTGGGCGGGGGACCAGTACATCGAGGAGTACGGCGGTCGGGTGACGACCTCGCCGTTGAGGAGCACCTCGAAGTCGATGTCGTAGCCGGCGCCGGGGCCGACCCGGAGGTACTCCAGCGGTTCGGGGTCCTGTCCCGGCAGGTCCACGCGGGCGGCCTCCAGCGCCGACAGCGGGGTCACCCAGCCGCTCACCGAGGTCGCGAACGACTTACCGAGGAACGGGCCGAGCGGGACGTACTCCCAGCCCTGGATGTCGCGCGCGGACCAGTCGTTGAGCGGCAGGACTCCGAAGACGTGGTCGGCGAAGGCTGAGACCGGCACTTGGTCGCCGAGCTGGGAGGGGGTGCCGACCAGGAAGCCGAGCTCGCACTCGATGTCCAGCCGCCGCGACGGGCCGTATCGGGGGATCGGCCGCCCCGCGGCGGTCGAGCCTGTCGAGACCATCTGGGCCTGGGGGCGGTGGATCGGCGTTCCCGACACGACCACCGTGCCGGCCCGGCCGTGGTAGCCCACCGGGAGGTGACGCCAGTTCGGCTTCAGCGGCTGCTCGTCGGGGCGCATCATCCGGCCGACGTTGCTGGCGTGGTCCAGCGAGCAGTAGAAGTCGACGTAGTCGGCGATCGCCGCGGGCAGGTGCAGCTGCACCTGGCTCAGCGGGACCAGCAGCGGTTCGACGAGGTCGCGTCGTGACTCGTCGGTCAGCAACGAGACCAGCCACAGCCGCACCGACTCCCAGGTCGGCCGGCCCATCGCCATCAACGGGTTGAGGTCGGGCGCCTCGAAGACGTGGGCCACCTCGAGCATGTCGCCGGCGGCCACCGGGGCCACGTCGAGCACGTGGTCGCCGATGCGCACACCCACTCGCGGTGCCTCGCCGTCGCGGCTGAACACGCCGTAGGGCAGGTTGTCGATGTCGTAGAGCGAGCCGTCGGCGCCCTCGACCCAGGTCCGTGCAGTCGCGGCGGTCATGGCGTCCCCTCCAGGTGTGCGGGGTCGACCACTCCCAGGTCGACGAGGTCCTCGAGCGGTTCGAGCACGCTGCAGGAGCCGAACGAGACGAACCAGCGGCGCGCGGAGGCCAGGCCCTCCGGGCCGGCCTCGTCCAGCCAGCCGCCGACGGTTTCCGCGGCGGTCGTGTCGAGCCGTCGCGCCACTTCAGCCGGCCCGAGGCCGTCGAGCGCGGCGCGGGTCGCGGCCAGCACGTTGAGGAAGCCGTGGTGCTCGAACCCGGTCTCCTCGTCCCGGTGCCGGATCGCGTGGTGCAGCCCGGCGGTGCACTTGAACCTCAGCTCCCGGTCCAGTGCCGCCTCGACGTACGACGCCAGGGCGGTCGCGCTGGGGAAGGCGTCCGCGCTGACCCCGCCGGTGCGGAACTTCAACCGCAGGTCGAGCGCCGCGACCTCGTCGAGGGCGGCCAGCCACGACGGGCCCGGCTCGGGTTCGACGACGGCCGGTGGCTCGACGTACACGGGGGTCTCGTCGTCGAGGTCACCGGAGGCCCGGAGCTGGTCGACGACGGTGGTGACCCGGCGGGCGTTGCGGGGCAGGTCCTGCTCGTCGCGGAGGGCCAGCTCGACAGCGGCCAGCTCGAGCTCCTCAGCCCGGGCGGCCCACCGGACCGCCGGCTCGACGGCTCCCGCGCCGCCGGTGACCACGACCGACACCCGCAGCGGAGCCGGGTCCTCGTCGGCGCGCACGGCCTCGATCAGGTCGGGGAGCGCGACGTCGTTGACGACGAACGGGCCGACGAGGTCGGCGTAGCCGGATCCGCGGTGGGCGCGGTGCTCGGCGAGGGCCTGGGCCAACGGGGTGCTCCCGGGCGGGAAGACCGCTGCGTCGTCGACCAGGTGCCGGTAGGGCTCGGGGATGGTTGACACGCTCGCGACACTAACGCATGGTTTCTGTGATCGGACAACTCCATCCGATTATCGGACGAGAGGCGGCCATGGCTTTCTACCGGCAGGTCGGGACCATCCCGGCCAAGCGGCACACGCAGTTCCGTGACGACGACGGCCGGCTCCACTACGAGGAGCTGATGGGGGAGGAGGGATTCTCCTCGGACTCCTCGCTGCTCTACCACCGGGGCGTGCCGTCGGCGATCGTCGACAGCCAGGTGTGGGAGCTGCCGGACCTGACGACGCAGGCCAACCACCCGCTGAAGCCACGGCACCTGAAGCTGCACGGGCTGTTCGAGGACGACGCCGCGGGGGAGTGCGACGCTGTGCAGGACCGGCGGCTCGTGCTCGGCAACGCCGACGTCCGGATCTCCTACGTCGTCGCGGGCAGCGTCTCGCCGTACTACCGCAACGCCGTGGGCGACGAGTGCGTGTACGTCGAAGCCGGGGAGGGTGTCGTGGAGACGGTGTTCGGCGAGCTGTCCTACCGCACCGGCGACTACGTGGTGATCCCGCGCGCCACGACCCACCGCTGGGTGCCGCGCGGCGACGGCGGGCTCGACCGGCTCTACGTCGTCGAGGCGAACAGCCACATCAGTCCGCCGAAGCGGTACCTCTCGCGCTACGGCCAGTTCCTCGAGCACGCTCCGTACTGCGAGCGCGACCTCTACGGCCCCGACGAGCCGCTGCTCGTCGACGGGGAGGACGTCGAGGTGCTGGTCAAGCACCGCGGCTCCTCGCCGAGCGGCCTGGTCGGCACCCGGATGACCTACGCGACGCACCCTTTCGACGTCGTCGGCTGGGACGGCTGCCTGTACCCCTACACGTTCAACATCGCCGACTTCGAGCCGATCACCGGCCGCATCCACCAGCCGCCGCCGGTGCACCAGGTCTTCGAGGGCCACAACTTCGTGATCTGCAACTTCGTGCCCCGCAAGGTCGACTACCACCCGCTCGCGGTGCCGGTGCCCTACTACCACTCCAACGTCGACAGCGACGAGGTGATGTTCTACGTCGGCGGCGACTACGAGGCCCGCAAGGGGTCTGGCATCAACATCGGCTCGATCTCGCTGCATCCCGGCGGCTACGCCCACGGTCCCCAGCCCTCGGCGATCGAGGCGTCGCTCGGTGCGGAGGCCTTCGACGAGACCGCGGTCATGGTCGACACCTTCCGGCCGCTCGACCTCGGCGAAGGCGGGCTGGCGGCCGAGGACCCGGCGTACGCCTGGACCTGGGCTGGCCGCGGGCCGCAGCCGGGCTGACGCGTCGCCGCGGTGTGGTTGGCTGAGCCCCATGCCGAGCTACGTGGCCTTCCTCCGCGCGATCAACCTGGGCAGGACCCGCAAGTTCCCGATGGCCGAGCTGCGCTCCTGCGTCGAGGCGGCGGGCTTCCGCGACGTGGAGACCTACATCCAGACCGGCAACCTGCGGGTGAGTACGTCGATGAGGTCGGCCGACCGGGTCGCCGCGCTGCTGGAGGAGGTCTTCGAGGCCGACCGCGGGTTCGCCGTACCCACGGTGGTCCTCACGCCCGACGAGCTGCGCCAGGTGCACGACGACGCCCATTCCCTCGAGCCGCTCGTCGAGGGCGATGTCCGGCGCTACGTCACCTTCCTGCGGTCGCCGGCGCCGCCGGATGTCGCCGCCGAGATCGCGGCGATCGAGGCCGAGGGCGAGGCCGCTCGCGCGATCGGCCGGGCCGTGCACGTCTGGGTCCGTGACGGCTACCAGTCCGCGCGCATCAACAACGCCCGGATCGAGCGGCGGCTCGGTGTCGCGACCACGCGCGACCTCAAGGTGGTCACGACGCTGACGCAGCGCTGGGGAGGATGAGAGACATGGATCAGACCGAGGGCATGCAGGTCGGCGTCGACCGGGGCGTGCTGACGCTGACCCTGGACCGGCCCGGGCACTTGAACGCGCTGACGGCTGCGATGGCGGACCGCATCGCCGAGGAGATCGAGCGCGCCGCCGTCCGCGAGGACGTGCGCGTCGTCGTGCTACGCGGGACGGGTCCGGCGTTCAGTGCCGGTGCCGACATCGGTGGCGCGGACGCGCACGAGAACTTCGACGTGACCAGCCTCGACCGGGCCAACCGGATCATCCGTGCGATCACCGGCTCCCCGAAGCCGTGCGTGGCCGCGGTCAACGGCGTCGCGGCGGGCGTGGGCTGCTCGGCGGCGGTGGCCTGCGACCTGGTCGTCGCGTGCGAGTCGGCGAGCTTCCTGCTCGCGTTCTCGCGGATCGGGCTGATGCCCGACGGCGGAGCCACGGCGACCGTGGCGGCGTCGGTGGGCCGGGTCCGCGCGATGCGGATGGCGTTGCTCGGCGAGGCGCTGTCGGCCCGCGAGGCGTACGACGCCGGGCTGGCGTCGCACGTCGTGGCCGACGACGAGCTCGACGAGATGGTCGCGGCGATCGTCGCGCGGCTCGCCGCGGGCCCACCGCTGGCCTACGCGGCGACGAAGAAGGCGATCAATGCCGCGACCCTGGACCGCCTCGAGGAGGCGCTCGAGCGCGAGCGGCGCGGCCAGACCGTGCTGCTGCGCACCGAGGACGTCGCCGAGGGGATGCGTGCGTTCGGGGAGAAGCGCCGGCCGGTCTTCCGCGGCGAGTAGCCGGGCTCAGCCGGTGCGGCGGCCGGCGTCGGGGTGCAGCGCGACGAACAGCGACCACGCCTCGGCGTCCGGAGCGGCGGGGCGGGACCGGAACTCCTCGAGCAGGGCGTCGAGGCGCCGTCGCAGCTCGGCCACCTCGTCCCCGGTGAGCCGCAGGCCCAGGCGACTCGTCTCCAGCTGTTCGGCAGGCACCTGCTCGGCCTCGGCGAGGAAGGCGGCGAGCACTGCCTGCCCTACCCCGGGCACGTCGAGCTGCCAGGACTTCCCCGTCGCACGGTAGGGCACCTCGCGCGAGCCCCGGGTGCCGCGTCGTACGGGCTCGGCCCGGAGAAACCCTGTGTCGACAAGGGTCCGCACGTGGTGCAGCACCGACGCGGGATTGCGGCCGACCTTCTCCGCGATCTCCTTGTTGGTCAGCGGCTCGTCGAGGGTGAGCCGCAGGATCTGCAGGCGCAGCCCGGAGGCGAGCGCGCGGGCCTCGGCGTCGGTCGCAGGGCGTCGCGCGGACTCGTCGGGGAGGGCCATGGACGCAGCGTAGAGGCTTTGCCGACGCCGCGGCAGCCAGTGATTGACAAATCTCAATCAGTGGGCGAGGTTGTCTCCGTGAGCACCGCCAAGCCCGCCGGCGACACCGCCGCAACCCCGAGGCGCAGCCTCGTCCACCACCACGACTTCCGGCAGCTGTGGATGGGCGACGCGGTCAGCCAGCTCGGGGTCCAGCTGGTCGGCCTGGCGATGCCGATCCTGGCGGTGCGGCTGCTCGACGCCGACGAGTTCCAGATGGGCCTGCTCGGCACCTTCGAGATGCTCGCGTTCCTGCTGGTGGGCCTGCCCGCCGGCGCCTGGGTGGACCGGTGGCGCAAGCGCCGCGTCGTGATCGTCGGCGACCTGGTCCGGGGGCTGGTGCTGCTGAGCCTGCCGGTCGCCTGGGCGCTGGACTCGCTCACCATGCTGCACGTCTACGGCGTCGCGCTGGTCGTGGGCACCGCCACGGTGTTCTTCGACGTCGCGCACCAGAGCTACCTGCCCGACCTGGTGCACTCGGACCAGATCGGCGAGGCCAACGCCAAGATCATGGCCACCGGCGAGGTCGCCCGGATCGCCGGCCCGGCGCTCGGTGCCGCGCTGATCCGACTGGTCGGGTCACCGCTGACGATCGCGGTGACCGCGCTGTCGATGGCCGCCTCGACGCTGTTCGTCCGCCGGATCCGGCACGACGAGGAGCCGCCGTTGAAGGCGGACCGGCGTCCGCTGCGCACCGAGGTCGGGGAGGGGTTGTCGTTCGTGCTCCGGCAGCCGCTGCTGCGCCGGATCGTGCTGTGCACGGCGCTGAGCAACACCGCTGCGGCGGTGTCGTCGGTGCTGCTCGTGCTCTACGTCATCCGCGACCTCGGCCTCACCGAGGCGACGCTGGGGCTGGTGTTCTCCGTCGGCTCGGTCGGCGGGCTCGCGGCGGCGCTCACCGTGACCCGGGTGTCCCGGCTGGTCGGGGAGGGTCGGACGATCCCGGCGATGGCGCTGCTCACCGTGCCGTTCGCGGCGCTCACCCCGGTGGCCTCCCAGGTGCCGCCGGTGCCCGCGCTGGCGCTCGGCGCGTTCGGCGTCTCCTACGGCGCGGTCGGCTACAACGTGATCCAGGTCAGCTTCCGGCAGCGGCTGTGCCCCAAGCCGCTGCTGGGCCGGATGAACGCCTCGATCCGGTTCATCGTGTGGGGGAGCATGCCGATCGGCGCCTTCGCCGGTGGCCTGCTCGGAGAGTCGCTGGGCGTCGTACCCACGCTCTGGCTGACCGTCGCGGGCTTCCTGCTCGCCGCGCTGACCGTGCTGTTCTCTCCGCTGAGCCGGATGCGGGACCTGCCGCGCGAGCTCGACGCCCACGCCTGAGCGCTCACACCAGCGCGGCGCCGGCGGTGCGCACCTCCTCGAGCGCGGCCGTCGAGGTCTCCGTGGCGACCCCGGCGACCAGGTCGGTCAGCAGCCGGACCCCGAACCCCTCCTTGACCGCGTCCAGCGTGGTCGCACGCACGCAGTAGTCGGTGGCGATGCCGCACACGTCGACGTCGGTGATCTGGTGGCGGCGCAGCCAGTCCGCGAGCATCTCGCCCTCGGCGGTGTGACCCTCGAACCCGGAGTACGCCGCGGCGTGCTCGCCCTTGTAGAAGATCGCGTCGAACGGCTGCGGGTCGAGGTTGGGGTGGAACGCCTCGCCGTCGGTGCCGACCACGCAGTGCGCCGGCCAGCTCTCGACGAAGTCCGGCTCCTTGGAGAAGTGGCCACCGGGGTCGATGTGGTGGTCCCGGGTGGCCACGGCGACGGCGTAGTCGGGTGCCTTCGGGTCCTTCGACGTCCAGTGGTGCAGCAGCTCGCCGATCCGGAAGGCGACCTCCGCGCCACCGGCGACCGGAAGGCTGCCGCCCTCGCAGAAGTCGTTCTGGACGTCGACCACGATGAGTGCGCGCTTCATGCTCGTCACGCTAGCCGAGGCCGCGCCCGGTGGTCACCGGGCCGAAGGACCCCACCCGGATCAGTCCAGGTGGACGGTCGGGATCACCGGTTCGCCGCGCGAGAGCATCCGCGCCGGTAGCGGCAGCTCCTCGCGCACCCGCAGGTGCCGCTCGCGGGCGGCCTCGAGCGGCTCGCGGCCGACCACCTCGCCGTCGCGCACCAGCGGTTGGAGGAGCAGCCGGTCGCCCTCGCCGACCTCGACACCGACACGGCCGTCGTCGACCGGGGTCGGGTCGATGCCGATCACCTCCGCCTCGGCGACACCCGAGGCGTTGTGCCGGCGCAGCGCGTACTTCCGCCCGCCGATCGAGGCCTTGTCCTTGCTCTTCTTGGCGACCGAGACCATCTGGCCGTCCTCGCCCTCGCGTGCGACCAGCTTGTAGACGAAGCCGGAGGTGGGGTGGCCGCTGCCGGTCACCAGCGAGGTGCCCACGCCGTAGCCGTCGACCGGCGCCGCGGCCAGCGCCGCGATCGCGTGCTCGTCGAGGTCGGAGGTGACGATGATCCGGGTGTCCTTCGCGCCGAGCGCGTCGAGCTGCTCCCGCACCTGCTGCGCGAGCATGCCGAGGTCGCCGGAGTCGATCCGGACCGCGCCCAGCTCGGGGCCGGCCACGTCCACGGCGAGCTTCACCGCCTCGGTGATGTCGAAGGTGTCGATCAAGAGGCTGGTGCCCTTGCCGAGCGACTCCACCTGCGCGGTGAACGCGTCACGCTCGGTGTCGTGAAGCAACGTGAAGCTGTGGGCGCTGGTGCCGGTCGTCGGGACGCCGTACCGCTGTCGGGCGGCGAGGTTCGAGGTCGAGGCGAAGCCGGCGATGTACGCCGCTCTCGCCGCCGCGACGGCTGCCTCCTCGTGGGTCCGGCGGGACCCCATCTCGATGCACGGCCGCTCGCAGGAGCACCACGTCATCCGCGACGCCGCGGAGGCGATCGCCGAGTCGTGGTTGAGGATCGACAGCATCAGGGTCTCCAGCACGACCGCCTCGGCGAAGGTGGACTCCACGACCATCAGCGGCGAGTACGGGAAGTACACCTCGCCTTCCGGGTAGCCCCAGATGTCCCCGGTGAACCGGTAGCCGGCCAGCCACTCCAGCGTCGGCTCGTCGACCACCTGGCCCTCGCGGAGCACCTCGAGCACCTCGTCGTCGAACCGGAACCGCTCGAAGGCGTCGAGCGCCCGGCCGACACCGGCCACGACGCCGTACCTGCGGCCCTCGGGGAGGCGACGTCCGAACAGCTCGAAGACCGAACGCCGGTGGGCGGTCCCTGCGCGCAGGGCGGCCTGCACCATGGTCAGCTCGTAGTGGTCGGTCAGCAGCGCCGTCGAAGCAGTCACCTGCCACAGCCTAGGATGTGACTCGTGTCCGCACCCATGCCCGTCGAGATCGAGCAGCCGGAGACAGGGGACCTGACGCAGCTCGCGCGACCCTGGGTGACCATCGTGTGGAACGACCCGGTGAACCTCATGTCGTACGTCACCTACGTCTTCCAGACCTACTTCGGCTACCCCCGCAAGAAGGCCGAGAAGCTGATGTGGGAGGTCCACAAGGACGGCAAGTCGGTGGTGTCGACGGGCTCGCGCGAGGAGATGGAGCGCGACGTGCAGGCGATGCACGAGTACGGGCTGTGGGCGACGATGGAGAAGGCGGACGCGTGAGCGGGTTCGAACCGCGCGGTGCCGGCGTGATGGCCACGTTCTCCGGCTTCGAGGCCGACCTGCTGCGCTCGCTGGCCTCCCAGCTCGTCGAGCTGCTGCGCAACGAGGCGGCCGCGCCGACCGACACCAAGGACCCGCTCGAGGCGCTGCTGGACTTCACCGGCCCGACCACCGAGCCCGAGGACCCGGTGCTCGCCCGGCTCTTCCCGACCGCCTACCCCCACGACGAGGAGGCGGCCGGGGAGTTCCGCCGGTTCACCGAGGGCACCCTGCGCGACGGCAAGGCCCGCGACGCCGCGCTGATCATCGACACCCTCGAGGAGTCCGGGCTGCCGCCGGAGCTCGACGAGGACGGGCTCTGGATCGAGGTCGAGCTCGACGCCGCGCAGGCCAACGCCTGGCTGCGCTCGTTCACCGACATCCGGTTGGCGCTGGCCACCCGGCTCGAGATCGAGGAGGGTGACGAGGACTACTGGGCGTCGCTGCCTGACGACGACCCGCGCACCCACGTCCACGACATCTACGAGTGGGTCGGCTACCTGCAGGAGACCCTGGTCGCCGCGCTCTCCCGCGGACTCTGAGCACCTGGGTCTCAGAATCCGGACGTACGACGGACGGGGCGGGTCGTCCAGCCACCCCCGATACGCTCGACGGGTGCTGAAGATCGACCGCTCCGTCTACGACGCCATCGTGGCCCACGCCAAGAAGGACCACCCCGACGAGGCCTGCGGCGTCGTCGCCGGCCCCGAGGGGTCGGACCGGCCGGTGCGCTTCGTGCCGATGGTGAACGCCGCGGGGTCGCCGACGTTCTACGAGTTCGACTCGATGGAGCTGCTCGCGCTCTACAAGGAGATGGACGCCCGCGACGAGGAGCCGGTCGTGATCTACCACTCGCACACCGCCACCGAGGCCTACCCGTCGCGCACCGACATCGGGCTGGCATCCGAGCCCAACGCGCACTACGTGCTCGTGTCCACACGGGAGCACGGGAATAGTGAGGGCCCTGTGGAGTTCAGGTCCTACAGGATCGTCGACGGCGAGGTCACCGAGGAAGAGGTCTCGGTCGTGGAGTCCCCGGACTCCTGACGCCGCCGCCGACCGGCCACGACGACCGCCGGCCGGTCACGACGACCGCCCCGACGCACACCCGCACGACTGCCGACCAGACATCAAGGAGCCAGACCACGATGGCGATCGACGTACGCATCCCGACCATCCTCCGCACCTACACCGGCGGCGAGAAGGTGGTGACCGGCGAGGGCAGCACGCTCGCCGAGCTGATCGACAACCTCGAGGCCAACCACCCCGGGATCAAGGAGCGGCTGATCGACGGCACCGAGCTGCGCCGGTTCGTCAACGTCTACGTCAACGACGAGGACGTCCGGTTCACCGGCAGCCTGGAGACCTCCCTCGGCGACGGTGACGAGGTCGTCGTGCTGCCCGCGGTGGCCGGCGGCGCCCGCTAGATGCTGTTCGACTCCCTCCTCGACTCGGTGGGGGGCACGCCGCTGGTGGGCCTCCCGCGGCTCTCGCCCACGCCCGAGGTGCGGCTGTGGGCGAAGCTCGAGGACCGCAACCCGACCGGCTCGATCAAGGACCGCGCCGCGCTGAAGATGTTCGAGCAGGCCGAGAAGGACGGCACGCTCACTCCCGGCTGCACGATCCTCGAGCCGACCTCGGGCAACACCGGTATCTCGCTGGCGATGGTGGCCAAGCTCCGCGGCTACCGGATGGTGTGCGTGATGCCGGAGAACACCTCCGAGGAGCGGCGCACGCTGCTGCGGATGTGGGGCGCCGAGATCGTCTCCTCGCCGGCGGCCGGCGGCTCCAACGAGGCGGTACGGGTCGCGAAGATCCTGGCGCAGGAGAACCCCGACTGGGTGATGCTCTACCAGTACGGCAACCCCGCCAACGCACTCGCGCACTACGAGGGGACCGCGCCGGAGATCCTCGCCGACCTGCCGACCGTCACGCACTTCGTGGCCGGCCTCGGCACGACCGGCACCCTGATGGGCAGCAGCCGGTTCTTCAAGGAGCACGCCCCGCACGTGCGCGTCGTCGCCGCGGAGCCCCGCTACGGCGAGCTGGTCTACGGTCTGCGCAACATGGACGAGGGCTTCGTGCCCGAGCTGTACGACCCGTCGCTGATCGACGCCCGGTTCTCGGTCGGGCCGCGGGACGCCGTACGACGGGTCCGCGAGCTGCTCGAGCAGGAGGGCATCTTCGCCGGCATCTCCACCGGCGCGATCCTGCACGCCGCGATGGCGCAGGCGAAGAAGTCGACGAAGGCCGGGGAGCGCGCCGACATCGTGTTCGTGGTCGCCGACGGCGGCTGGAAGTACCTCTCCACCGGCGCCTACGAGGGCACGCTCGAGGAGGCCGAGGAGCGTCTCGACGGCCAGCTCTGGGCCTGACGCTGCTCGGCGTCGGCCGACGTCGCCGTCACTCGTGCACGGGGTGCGCGGTGGTGCAGGGGATGAACACCTCGGTGCGCGGGTTCTCCACCTCGGGACCGTCGAGGTAGCACTCCCACGGCGCGCCCACGGTGACGCAGCCCTCGTCGGTCAGCCAGGCCGTCGCGGCCTCGTAGGCCTTGTCGACCTCGTCGTAGGCGCCGACGTGCATGGTCCGGGCCACCCGGCCGGCGGGCAGCTCGTCGGCCTCCACCCGGCCCTCGGGCTTGACCACGTCGGAGACGGGGAAGCCGGCCTCGACGTCGAACTCCTGGTCGGTCACCCGGTAGCGGGCGAACGGCGCACCCGTCGGGTGCAGCCCCTGCTGGTCGATGACCTTGATGACCTCGGTGAACGCCGAGCCGAGGAACTCGCCGATGCCGGCCAGCGGCACGTGCCCCTTGACGACCGCCGTGTGCTGCGCCTGCAGGTCCACGAACTGTGTCTCGTACCTCATGAGCCCAGTCTTCGCCGGCCTGCCCGGACGGGGCAGAGGCAAAGGTCCCCGGGCCGGCGACGTGACCACGGTCGCAGCGTGACGTGAGTCGCTCAGGCGGGAGATCGACCCCGTCGACCACTAACCTTGCTGCGTGGCGGACGCTCCGATCGGCATCTTCGACTCAGGCTTCGGTGGACTCACCGTGGCCCGTGCCGTCATCGACCAGCTCCCGCACGAGCCGATCCTCTACCTCGGTGACACCGCCCGCCAGCCCTACGGCCCCAAGCCGATCGGCGAGGTCCGGGAGTACGCCCTGGAGTGCCTCGACCACCTCGTCGACGAGGGCGTCAAGGCCCTGGTCATCGCCTGCAACTCCGCGAGCGCCGCGGTGCTCCGCGACGCCCGCGAGCGCTACCCGGTCCCGGTCGTCGAGGTGATCTTCCCAGCGACCCGCCGTGCGGTCGCGGCGAGCCGCACCGGGCGGATCGGGGTGATCTGCACCCGCGCGACGGCGGAGTCGATGGCCTACGACGACGCGTTCGCCGCGGCCCCGCACGTGGACCTGCACACCCAGGCCTGCCCGCGGTTCGTGGAGTTCGTGGAGGCCGGCGTGACCAGCGGCCCGGAGCTGCTCGCGGCCGCCCACGAGTACCTCGACCCGCTGATCTCCGAGGGCATCGACACCCTCGTCCTGGGCTGCACGCACTACCCGCTGCTGACCGGCGTGCTTTCCTACGTGATGGGCGACCAGGTCACCCTGGTCTCCAGCGCGGAGGAGACCGCCAAGGACGTCTACAAGCTGCTGGTCCGGCACGGCCTCGAGCGCGACCCGTCGCTCGGCCCGCCCGAGCACCGGTTCCTCACCACCGGCAGCCCCGACGAGTTCGCCCGGATCGGCAGCCGCTTCCTGGGCCCGGAGCTGCAGTCGGCCAGCCAGCTCGCCCAGCAGACCCGGTGGACCCGGCAGCCGGCGGGGGAGCCGGCATGAGGGTCACCGTGATCGGCTGCTCCGGCTCCTACCCGGGCCCCGAGTCGCCGGCGAGCAGCTACCTGGTCGAGGCGACCGCGGGGGAGCGCACCTGGCGGATCCTGCTCGACCTGGGCAGCGGCGCGCTCGGCGGCCTGCAGAAGGTCGTCGACCCGCTGTCGATCGACGCGGTGTTCCTCACCCACCTGCACCCCGACCACTACTTCGACCTCAGCGGCTACTACGTGATGCGCAAGTACCACCCGGCCGGCCCGCCCCAGCGGATCCCGGTCTGGGGCCCGCGCGGCACCGCCGGCCGGCTCGCGGCGGCGTACGGCCTGCCCCCGGACCCGGGGATGACCGAGGAGTTCGAGTTCCACGGGTACGACGAGCAGGGGCCGGTCACGATCGGGCCGCTGACCGTCGAGGTCGCGCAGGTCGCACACCCGGTGGAGTCCTACGCGATCAAGGTGACCCACGAGGGACGGGTCCTGGTCTACAGCGGCGACACCGGCCCGTGCGACGCGCTGGTCGATCTCGCCCGGGGCGCGGACCTGCTGCTCGCCGAGGCGGCGTTCCGCGACGGGGAGGACAACCCGGTCGACCTGCACATGACCGGTGGCCAGGCTGCCGACACCGCGGTGCGCGCCGGCGCCTCCCGGCTGGTGCTCACGCACATCCCGCCCTGGTATGACCCGAGCGTCGCCTTCGACGAGGCGCGTCCGATCTTCGACGGCAAGCTCGACCTCGCCCGCTGCGGCGCCACCTACGACATCTGACGTGTCCGTGGCCGGCACCGGGCCGGTGCGTCAGCCCAGGCCGGCGCCGGTGGTGCTGGGCAGGCTGCCGGGCCGCGCGAGGCGCTCCCTCGCCTGGCTGCTGCGGTCGGTACAAGATGGCCGACACCCGCGCCGGGGTGTGGCTGCTCGCGGCGATCGTGGTGATCACCGCCGCGATCATGGTGATCTTCCTCTTCGCCGCTCCGCAGGAGGAACGCACCTTCATCAACTTCATGGGCATCAGCGCCGTGCCGCAAGGCTTCCTGCTGCCCGTCCTGGCGATCCTCCTGGTGACCAGCGAGTGGTCGCAGCGCACCGCGCTGGTGACGTTCTCGCTGGTGCCCAGGCGGATGACCGTGCTGGTGGCGAAGGTGCTCGCCGCGCTCGTGATCGGCCTGGCGGCGATCGTGGTCGTGTCGGCGATCGCCGCGCTCGCGACCGTGCTCGGCGGGGCGGACAACGCCTGGGACGGCATCGGCTGGGACTCCTTCGGCAAGTTCGGCCTGCTCCAGGGCTTCGGCATCCTGCAGGGCCTGGCGTTCGGCCTGGCGCTGCTCAGCTCGCCCGCCGCGATCGTGCTGTTCTTCGTGGCGCCGACGGTCTTCTCCGTCGTCTCCTCGGTGTGGAGCGCGATGGCCGACGTCCAGCCGTGGGTGGACTTCTCCTACTCGCAGGAGCCGCTGTTCGGCAGCGCTGACATGACCGGCGAGCAGTGGGCACAGCTGCTGACCGGTTTCCTGATCTGGGTGGCGCTGCCGTTCGCGCTCGGCATCGTGCGGCTGCTGCGCAGCGAGGTGAAGTAGCCGGCTGACGGGCCGCGGTCACCCGGGATCGGGAGAGCGCGGCCCCTCGGTAGGGTCGGGGCCATGACTTCCCGACCCGACGGCCGCGAGAACGACGAGCTGCGCCCCATCAAGATCACCCGCAACTGGCTCGACCACCCCGCCGGATCGGTGCTGGTGGAGTTCGGCAGGACCCGGGTGCTGTGCGCGGCATCGGCCACGATCGGCGTACCCCGCTGGCGCAAGGACTCCGGGCTCGGCTGGGTCACCGCGGAGTACGCCATGCTGCCCTCGGCGACCCACACCCGCTCCGACCGTGAGTCGGTCAAGGGCCGGATCGGCGGCCGCACCCACGAGATCTCCCGGCTGATCGGACGCTCGCTGCGCGCCGTCGTGGACTACAAGGCGCTGGGGGAGAACACCATCGTCCTAGACTGCGACGTGCTCCAGGCCGACGGCGGCACCCGCACCGCGGCGATCACCGGTGCGTACGTCGCTCTCGCCGACGCCTGTGCACACCTGCGGGAGAAGGGCGCCCTGAAGGGCGAGCCGCTGACCGGATCGGTCGCGGCGGTGTCGGTGGGCATCGTCGACGGCGAGATCCGGCTCGACCTTCCCTACGAGGAGGACGTCCGCGCCGAGACCGACATGAACGTCGTGATGACCGGCGACGGGCTGTTCGTGGAGGTGCAGGGCACCGCGGAGGGGGAGCCGTTCGACCGGCGCAACCTCGACGGGCTGCTGTCGATGGCCGAGAAGGGCTGTGCCGACCTGACCCGGATCCAGCAGGAAGCGCTCCGTGGCTGACACCCGCCCCCAGGTGTTCCTCGCCACCCGCAACCCGGGCAAGCTCGCCGAGATGCAGCGGATCCTCGAGCCGTTCGTGCCGCACGTCGAGGTGCTCGGGCTCGACGACGTGGAGCACTACGACGAGCCGGCGGAGACCGAGCCGACGTTCGAGGGCAACGCGCTGCTCAAGGCACGCGCCGCCGTCGAGGCGACCGGGCTGCCCTCGCTCGCCGACGACAGCGGGCTGTGCGTCGACGCCCTGAACCAGATGCCCGGCGTGCTCTCGGCCCGCTGGAGCGGACTCGCCAAGGACGGGACCACCGACGTCGACCGGGCCAACAACGAGCTGCTGCTCGCCCAGCTCGCGGACGTGCCCGAGGAGCGGCGCGGGGCACGGTTCCGGTGCGCGGTCGCCTTCGTGCACCGCGACCCCGGCGGCCGGCTCGTGGAGCACGTCGAGCACGGGGAGATGCCGGGCCGGATCATCCGCGAGATGCGCGGCAGCGGCGGCTTCGGCTACGACGTGCTGTTCGTCGCCGACGGGCACGACGCCACCTCCGCCGAGCTGCCGGCCGACGAGAAGGACGCGATCTCCCACCGAGGTCAGGCGCTGCGCCGGATCGCCCCGGTCGTCGCCGACACGCTGCGCCACGACTGACGTGGACTCTGTCCGGAGCTCTCCGTGCAGCTGGTGCGCGAGAACTTCCGGACAGACGCTGCTAGTCCACGCCCTGGGACACGACGTCCTGGAAGCGTGCGTGCACAGACTCCTCGCCGGTGCGCTCCAGGGCGTTGACCGTCGGCCGGCCCCACAGCCAGCAGTCCAGGTCCGCGGCAGCGCCCTCGACGGTGGCCGCGACCGGCTCCCCGGAGTCGGCGTCGGCCACGTCGATGGCCGGCTCGTCGACGTACTCCTTGCCGTCGGGGCTGGTGCCGCTGAACCTGCCGAGCGTCACGAGCCAGGAGTGGCCGGTGTCGGTGCAGCGCACCCGGAGCGTCGCCGCCGGGTCGACGTCGATCCGTCCCCACGGCGGGCAGCCACCGAACATGATGCGCAGCGCCTCGTCGACGCCGTCGCCGGCCAGCTCGGGGTCCATGGGGGCGCGGGCGACGTCGGCGGTGAGCTCGGCGTCGACCCGATGGATCAGCGCCTCGTGGGCCTGCCGGCGCCGGATGAAGCCGGCCGTCCGGTCCTGCGACCAGGTCCACCGCGGCTCCTCCGGCGCGGTGTCGGCCAGTGCGCGCTGGAGCTGCTTGGTGGACTCGTCGAAGAACGACAGCAGCGACGCACGGTCCTGGGGCCGCTCGACGCGGTCCAAGCCGTCGGGGTCCTGGACGTCGTCGCGCACGATCGTGCCCCAGAACCACTGGACCTCACCGAGGTGCCACAGCAGGTCGTCGGTGTCCCAGTCGGGGCAGCTCGGCACCTGTCCGTCGGCCGGAGCGTCGCGGAGCACCGAGACGAAGCGGGCGGACTCCTCGCGGAGATGGGCCAGGTAGTCGATCGTCATGGCAGCAGCAAAGCACCCACAGCCGACTGATGTCAGGGCGTGACCACGATCTTTCCGCGCGTGTGGCCACTCTCCGAGGCCCGGTGCGCATCGGCGATCCGCTCGAGCGGGAACACCTCCGCGACGTCGACGCGCAGCTTCTCCTCGTCGACCAGCGCCGCCAGCGCGTCGAGGTGGTCGCGCTCGGGCCGCACGAAGACGTAGCGGCCGCCGAGGCCGAGGACGGTCTGGGCGTCGATGATCGAGACGATGCGCGAGGTGTCCTTCACCTGGCGTGGTGCGTCCTCGAGGGCCTCCCCGCCGACCAGGTCCAGCACGGCGTCGACCGGCTCGCCGAGCTGCGCGCTGATCGGACCGGCGTGGTAGTCGATCACCTCGGTGACACCGAGCTCGCGCAGCGCGTCGTGGTTCTCGGGGCTCGCCGTCCCCACCACCTGGCAGCCGCGAGCGGCCGCGATCTGGACCGCGAACTGGCCGACCCCGCCGGCGGCGGCGTGCACGAGCACTCGCTCCCCGGCCTGCACGTCGAGGGCCTCCACCAGCGCCTGGTAGGCGGTGAGCCCGGCCAGCGGCACGGCCGCGGCCTCCTCGAAGGAGAGCCCGGCCGGCTTGAGGGCCACCGTGCGCTGTGGGGCCGGGACCAGCTCGGCAGCCGTGCCCCACTGCACGTCGTCGCGCCGGACGTAGCCCCACACCTCGTCGCCGACCTTCAGGCCCGTCACGACGGCCGGGCCGACCGCCTCGACCACGCCCGCGACGTCCCAGCCCGGGATGATCGGCAGGTGGTGGGGGTAGGCGGCCTGGAGGTAGCCCAGCCGGATCTTCCAGTCGACGGGGTTCACGCTGGTCGCCTTGACCCGGACCAGCACCGTGTCGGGGCCGACCGGCGGGTCGTCGTGCTCGCGGACGGTGATCACGTCGGCGTCGCCGTACTTGTCGTAGACGGCTGCTCTCACGGTCTGCCTCCTCAGGATATCGTGGTCGGCCCTGACGGTGTCCCACACAGGGCCCGCCAAACCTCAGGCTCCCGGGTAGATCCGAAAGCCGGTCATCTGCTTGTGCTCGAAGGTCTCGTAGAACTCCTCGGCGTCGTCGGTGATCAGGTCCATCCGCTTCGTGCCGGTGGCCTGGAACGTCGCGACGGTGAGCAGCCGCGCGATCCCGCGGCGCCGATGGTCGGGATGCACCGCGAGGAAGCTCAGGTGGGACTGCAGGACGCCGTCTCCGAGCGCCTGGGCGAAGCCGACGACGCGGCCGGAGACGAGAGCGGTGTACGCCGAGGAGCCCGGTGCCGTGCAGACCCGGCGTACGACGTCGGGGTCGGTGAGCGAGGGCCACTGCACCGTGGTGCACAGCCGGGCGATGCCGGTGGCGTGAGCCTCCTCGAACGGCACGATCTGCACGTCGCTCATGTGGCCCGACGATAGACCGCCGGGTGCGCCGACGAAGGTCGGCGGCACGGTGCCAGAGGGGGGACTTGAACCCCCACGCCCGAAGGCACGGGTACCTAAAACCCGCGTGTCTGCCTGTTCCACCACTCTGGCTGCGGAGGCAAGTCTAGGGTTTCGGGCGGCAGCCCGGCCCTAGTCGAGGCCGAGGTCCCGGCGGAGCTTGGCGACGTGGCCGGTGGCCTTGACGTTGTACTGCGCGAGCTCGATCTTGCCGTCCTCGTCGACAACCATCGTGGACCGGATCACGCCCTGGACCACCTTGCCGTACAGCTTCTTCTCGCCGAAGGCGCCCCACTGCGTCATCACCGACCTGTCGGCGTCCGACAGCAGCGTGATCGTCAGCGCGTCGCGCTCACGGAACTTCGCGAGCTTCTCGGGCTTGTCCGGGGAGATGCCGAGCACCTCGTAGCCGGCGGCCTTGAGGGAGTCCAGCGAGTCGGTGAAGTCGCAGGCCTGCTTGGTGCAGCCTGGGGTCATCGCCGCGGGGTAGAAGTACACGATCACCTTGCGGCCGCGCAGCTGCGACAGGGTCACCGTCGAGCCGTCGTCGGTCGGCAGGGTGAAGTCGGGGGCGACGTCACCGGGGGAGAGGCGGTTCTCGCTCATGGTGCTCCTCAGCATCGTGCCTGCCCGGGAGACCGGGAATAGGCCCTTATTGCGAATCGTTGGCAATAACGTACAGTGCTCAGACAGCCGCTGCCCGCTGCCCGGACGACGGCGCCCAACCAACGTATTGCCCCTCGCCGACAGCCCGGCACCCGGCTCGACCAGGAGGACGACCCGCATGCACGTGCCCGACGGATTCCTCGACGCACCGACGTCGATCGCCACCGGCGTCTTCGCGGCCGGTGCTCTCGGGGTCGCGTTGCGCAAGGCCCGCAACGAGCTCGACGACCGGACCGCACCGATGGCCGGGCTGGTGGCGACCTTCGTCTTCGCCGCGCAGATGGTGAACTTCCCCGTCGGCCTCGGCACGAGCGGGCACCTGCTCGGCGGTGCACTCGCCGCGGTGCTCGTCGGACCGTGGACCGGGCTCCTGGCCGTGAGCGTCGTGCTCATCGTCCAGGCCCTGCTGCTCGCCGACGGCGGCATCACCGCCCTTGGCACCAACATCACGCTTCTGGCGGTCGCCGGCGTCGTGGTCGGCTGGCTGGTCTTCCGCGGCCTGCAGAAGCTGCTGCCCACCCGGATCGGGCTGGTGCCCGTCCTGGCCGCCGTCGGCGCTTTCGTCTCGGTGCCGGCGGCCGCGATCGTGTTCGTCGGTCTCTACGCCGTGGGCGGCACCGCACCGGTCCCGCTCGCCGGGCTCACCACCGCGATGCTCGGCTGGCACACGCTGATCGGTCTCGGCGAGGCGGTGATCACCGGCCTGGTCGTCGGCAGCGTGATCGCGCTGCGTCCCGACCTCGTGCACGGCGCCCGTCCGGCCCTTCGCGCCAAGGCGCTCGAGATCCGCTCCGGGCGTACCCTGCCGGAGGCGGCGGCATGAGGACCCGCACCTTCTTCGTCGTCGCCCTGGTCGCGGCCCTGCTCGTGGCCGGTGGCGTGAGCTACTTCGCCTCCAGCAACCCCGACGGCCTGGAGTACGTCGCCGAGAAGGTCGGGTTCGCCGACGCTGCCGAGGACCACGCGGCTGCCGACTCACCGCTGTCGGACTACCAGGTCAAGGGCGTCGAGAACGACGCGCTCTCCGGCGGGCTCGCCGGGGTGCTCGGCGCGCTCGTCGTGCTCGTGCTGGCCGGCGGGCTCGCCTGGCTCGTACGGCGGCGCGGCGATGCCCCCGACGAGCCGAACCATGGGAATCCGCGCGACGCGCACGAGAACCCGGTGCTCCTCGACCGTCGCGAAGGCCAGGACTGACATGGGCGCCGGTCACGGCCACAAGCTGCACTACCACGGCCACTCGCCGCTGCACCGTGCCCCGGCGCACCTCAAGGTGCTTGCCCTGCTGGGGTTCATGCTCACCGTGGTCGCCACTCCGCGGGAGTGGTTCGCGGTCTTCGCCGGCTACCTGGCGCTGCTGCTCCTGGTGATCGGTGTCTCGCGCGTGCCGTTCGGCTACATCGGCAAGCGGATGGTCGTCGAGGTCCCCTTCGTGCTGTTCGCGCTGCTGATGCCGTTCGTCGCGACAGGGCCGCGGATCGACGTACTCGGGCTGTCGGTGTCCGAGGCCGGGCTGCTGGCCGGTTGGGGGCTGCTCGCCAAGGGCACCCTCGGCGTGGTCGCCAGCCTCACCCTGGCCGCAACCACCGAGCCGCGCGACCTGCTGGCGGGGCTCGAGCGGCTGCGGGTGCCCTCGCAGCTGGTGCAGATCATCGGCTTCATGATCCGCTACCTCGACGTGGTCACCGACGAGATGCGCCGGATGCGGATCGCCCGCGAGTCCCGCGGGTTCAGCGGACGTGGCGTGCGCGCCTGGCCGGTGTACGCCCGCACGGCCGGTGCTCTGTTCATCCGTTCCTACGAGCGCGGCGAGCGGGTGCACCTCGCGATGCTCTCCCGCGGCTACTCCGGCAGGACCCGATGAGCCCTGCGGCCGCTGGGGAGCCGAGGAACGAGGCGTCTCGAAGGGTGCTGGACGTCCGGGGCCTCGCCTACGCCTACCCCGACGGGCACCAGGCGTTGTACGGCGTGGACCTCCACGTGCACCGCGGCGAACGGGTCGCCCTGCTGGGCCCCAACGGCGCCGGCAAGACCACGCTCGTGCTTCACCTCAACGGCATCCTCAACGCCGGAGCGGGCACCGTCGAGGTCTCCGGCCTCCCGGTGAGCAAGGAGAACATCCAGGAGATCCGTCGCCGCGTCGGCGTGGTGTTCCAGGATCCCGACGACCAGCTGTTCATGCCGACGGTGCGTGACGACGTCGCGTTCGGGCCGGCGAACCTCGGCCTCAAGGGCCCGGCGCTCGAGGCTCGGGTCATGGCGGCGCTCGAGCAGGTCGGGATGGCCGACTTCGCCGACCGGCCGCCGCACCACCTCAGCTTCGGCCAGCGGCGCCGCGTCGCGGTCGCCACGGTGCTCGCGATGGAGCCGGAGGTCCTCGTCCTCGACGAGCCTTCGTCGAACCTCGACCCGGCCTCCCGCCGTGAGCTCGCCGACATCCTGCGCGGCCTCGACGTGACCGTGCTGATGGTCACCCACGACCTCCCGTATGCCTTCGAGCTGTGCCCCCGCTCCGTCGTGCTGTCCGACGGGGTGATCGTCGCCGACGGGTCGACGTACGACGTGCTCACCGACGACGCGCTGATGGCCGCCCATCGCCTCGAGCTGCCGTTCGGCTTCGATCCCCGGGCGATTGCGAACCCCACTGCCGGGTAACCTTCGACTTGTCGTGCCCGCCCGCGGGCGCGGGACCGACATCGCAGACGAGGAGACCGACGTGAGCCAAGCCGAGAAGCCGGCTGACACTCGTGCACCCCAGACGATCGAGGCCGAGATGGACGCCACCCGCGCCCGCCTCGCCGAGACGATCGACCAGCTCCTCTACCGGTCGAGCCCGAAGACGATCGCCAAGCGTGAGGTGAACAGCGTCAAGGCGTACTTCGTCGACCCGCAGACCGGCCAGCCGCGCACCGACAACATCGTCAAGGTCGCCGCCGGTGTCGGTGGCTTCCTGCTGGTCATGCTGGTGGTCCGGAAGGTCGCCAAGTAGACCCGTGTCACAGGAGAAGCTCCCGATCCGGATGCTGCACGACCGGGTCCTCGTGGAGATCGACAAGGACGCGGGGGAGCGCCGCTCCAGCGGCGGCATCGTGATCCCGGCGACCGCGGCGATGGGCGCCAAGCGGCTCGCGTGGTCGCGGGTGGTCGCCGTGGGCGCACACGTGCGCACCGTCGAGGTCGGCGACCGGGTGCTGTTCGACCCCGAGGACAAGGCCGAGGTCGAGGTGCAGGGGGCGACCTACTTCGTGATGCGCGAGCGCGACATCCATGCCGTGGCCGCCGAGCGTCTCGGCGACAGCCAGACCGGCCTCTACCTCTGACTTGTGTCCGTGCGGGCCCATCGGGGGTCACTGACGTGACCCGTGCCCGGCGTCGCCGGCACCACAACTCGTCAGCCCCACGAATCCGGAAGGGCCCCCACCGCGCTGTGCGGTGAGGGCCCTCCCGTAGGCGCGGTCAGGCGCGGTGGGCGCCGCCGGTGTGGTGGCTCTCCTCGGTGGTGTCGGAGCGGTGCGGCTGAGCGGCGTCCGACGTCGGCTCGGCTCCGTCGGCCGGGGCCCGACGCGCCTGCGTCGGGATGTCGTGACCCTCGGGGTCGGTCGTCGGCGCCGGGTGCTTGACGTCCGGGTCGAGCTCGTCGGCCTTGCGCAGGTGCTCCTGATGCTCCTGGCGGTGCCGGTCGGCGGCCTGCGCCCGGTCTTGAGCCTCCGCCTCGAGCCGCTCCGCCTCGGCGGCCTTGCGCTCGGCCTCGGCTCGCGCAGCCGCAGCCTTGGCCTCGGTCTCCTTGGCGAGCGCCTCCCGGCGCTGTACGTCGCTCACCTGCTCGGCCGCCTGCTCCCTCAGCTCGGCGGCGTGGGCGCGGTTGCGCTCCTTCTTCTTCCGGCTCGCCGCGACCGCGATCGCCGCGAGGAGCGCGACGACGGCGATCGCGATGACCACGATCAACACGATGGTCGAGGTGTCCATGGGTTCCCTCCTGTCCTCAGGCAGCCGTGGTACCCGTCACACCGTCGGCCAAACAGGCGCGACGACCGGCGGCCGGCCGATGACTTCTCCCCGCACAGGAGGTCAGAGTGTCGACAGACGACCCTGACCAGAGGAGACCGCCATGCCGACGAGGCTCAACCCCTACCTCAGCTTCCGCGACACCGCCCGCGACGCGATGGAGTTCTACCGGACCGTCTTCGGTGGTGAGCTGACCCTCAACACCTTCGCCGAGCTCCACGCCAGCGAGGACCCGGCCGAGCAGGACAAGATCATGCACGCCATGCTCGAGGCGCCCAACGGCCTGGTGCTGATGGGTGCGGACACCCCCGACAGCATGGGCCTCACCCCGGGCGACAACGTGGCCGTGTCGCTGAGCGGTGAGGACGAGGCGGAGCTGCGTGGCTACTGGGACAAGCTGTCGGCCGACGCGGCGATCACCGTCCCCCTCGAGAAGGCGCCCTGGGGCGACCACTTCGGGATGCTGGTCGACAGGTTCGGCATCCACTGGATGGTGAACATCTCCGGCGGGCCTCAGGGGTAGCGGCCATAACTTGTTCCAGCTCACGGCGTTGAGGTAGGCGTCTGTCCCTCGACCAGGAGACCCCATGGGATTCCCACGCCGCCTCACCGCGCTGCTCGCCGCCTTCGCCCTGATGCCTGCCCTGACCGCCGTGGAGGCGGTGACGTCGCCGGAGCGGGCCGAGGCCGCGGAGTCGTTGCTCCGGCCTGGCGGCGGGGTCTACAAGGCGACGATCAGGCGCACCAACTTCGGGATCCCGCACGTGGTCGCCAAGGACTACGGCTCGCTCGGCTTCGGCCACGGCTACGCCACCGCCGAGACCTCGATCTGCTCCCTGGCCGACACGCTGCTGACCGCCCGAGGTGAGCGGTCGCGCTACCTCGGCCCGGACGGGCGCTACAACGACCAGGTCACGCTCAACGCGACGAACCGGCAGACCGACGCGCTGTTCACCGACATCCACAACCGCAAGGTCGTCGAGAAGCTGCTGCGTGACCCGAAGCGCGGACCGGGCGCCGAGGCCCGGGCGATCGTCCGCGGCTACGTGGCCGGCATCAACGAGTACCTCCGCTCCGTCGGCGGTGCCAAGGGCATCCCCGACCCGGCCTGCCGCGGCGCGAAGTGGATCCGCCCGACCGCGACGCCGCTCGACCTCTGGTACGGCGTGTACGCCGCCAACCTGCTCGCCTCGACCGGCGTGTTCGTGCCGCAGATCGTCGACGCGGCACCGCCGAGTCTCGACAACCCGAACGTCCCGGCGCTGCCGGTCAAGGCGGGCTTCGCCGACGTCCCCGAGAGGCTGCCGTCGCGCAAGGCGCTGCTCACCGCGCTCGGCAAGGACCCGGACACGCCGTTCGGGTCCAACGCCACGGCGGCGGGCTCGGCAGCGACCACGACCGGCCGGGGGATGGTGCTCGGCAACCCGCACTTCCCGTGGCGCGGGCGCTACCGGTTCGCCCAGGCGCACCTGACGATCCCGGGGGAGTACGACGTCGCCGGTGCCAGCCTGCTCGGAGCGCCGGTGATCAACATCGGCTTCAACCGCAACGTCGCCTGGAGCCACACGGTGTCCACGGCGTACCGGTTCACCCCCTACGAGTACCCGCTCGTCCCGGGCACGGGCACGACGTACCTCACGACCGAGGGCCCCAAGGAGCTCGAGCAGCGGATCGTCACGTTCAAGGCGCGCACCAAGGACGGCTCGCTGACCACGATCACCGAGGACCTCTACCGCACCGACGAGGGCTACGTCCTGCACGCCCCCGACGTGCTGATGAACTGGACGCCGGTCAGCGTCTTCGCCCTGCGCGACGCCAACGCCGAGCACCTGCGCACGATCGACACGTTCCACGAGATGGCCAAGGCGAAGAACGTCCGGCAGCTGCTCGCCGCCCAGGACCGGGGCGCGGGGATGCCGTGGGTGAACACGATCGCCGCGGACCGCGCCGGCAACGTGCTCTACGCCGACCACTCGGTGGTGCCCAACGTGCCCGACGACATGGCCGAGGCCTGCATGACCCCGATCGGCCGGGCCCTGTCCACGGTCGCGGGGCTGCCGGGACTCGACGGCACCCGCGCCTCGGGCGACTGCGCGTGGCGCACCGACCCGGACGCCAGCCGGCCGGGGGTCTTCGGGCCCAAGAACCTGCCGCACACCCTCCGCAAGGACTGGGTGGTCAACGCCAACGACAGCTACTGGCTGCCCAACCCCAAGCAGCGGCTCGAGGGCTTCGCGCGGATCATCGGCTGCGAGTCGTGCGAGCGGACCCTGCGCACCCGGATGGTGTACCGCTACGTGCTGGACCGCCTTGCGGGCAAGGACAAGCTTGCTCGCAACCGGAAGGTCTCGCACCGCACGCTGAAGCTGTTCGAGCACGAGAACCGGGTCTTCGGTGCCGAGGTCGCCCGGGCCGGCGACGACCTGCAGGACGTCTGCGCGGCTGCCGGCGGGGGCGAGGCCTGTGAGGTGCTCGCGCGCTGGGACGGTCGTTCCGACATCGACAGCGTCGGCACGCACATCTTCCAGGAGTTCTGGAAGCGGGCGCAGAGCGTCACCGGGCTGTGGCAGGTCCCCTTCGACGCAGCCGACCCGGTCGGCACGCCGCGCGACCTCAACGAGGCCAACCCGTTGGTGGTGCAGGCGATGAGCGACGCGTTGGCGTTCCTCGAGGAGAAGGGCATCGCCCACGACGCGCCGTGGGGCTCGCTGCAGGTCGCCGGGGATGACGGCGCGCCGCCCATCCCGATCGGCGGCGGCGAGGGCTTCGCGGGCAACGCGAACGCCGTGTCCAGCAGGGGACCCTTGCCCGGCGCGAAGCGGGCGTACCCGGTCACCTACGGGTCGTCGCACATCCAGGCGGTGGCCTTCACCGACAGAGGCGTCGACGCCGACACGATCCTGACCTACGGGCAGTCGCTGAACCGGCGCTCACGCAACTCTCACGACCAGACCCGGCTGTTCAGCCAGGAGAAGTGGGTGGACTTCGCGTTCACGCCGGCGCAGATCCGGCGCGACCTGGTGCGCAGCTACCGGGTCTCCGGTCGCGGCTGAACCGATGCTTCGCCGGTGGTCTCCTGCTCCCAGCGGGCCCACCGGCGAAGCAGCTCGTCGCGCAGCTCCGGGTCGCACATGACCAGGTAGACCAGCCCGCAGGTCTCCGGTCCGCCCGCGCCGGGATGGCAGAGGGAACAGGGGTCGCCGATCCGGATCGGGCAGCGGGCCTCGTCGGTGGAAGCCATCGGCATCCCCCTTCGCAGACGTCGGGCGTCGCGGTGGTTCCCCCTGCAGTCAACTCGGCGCGCGCCGCGCGTGGCAGACACCACCGGCCCCTGGCCGCAGGGCCTTGGTCCCGAGGTCGGGGCCAGGTGGACGTGCACTCGCGGTGCTCCAGCGCGGCGAGCGCGCTCAGCGGCTCAGCGCCGTTCCGGCATCTGCACGTCGAAGTGGCCCCGGCGTCGCCGATCGGTCAGGCGGTCAGGGCGCGCTCGGCGTCCTCACGCTGGTAGCGACGCACCCGGTTGAGCTCTTCGCGCAGGTCGGGGTCCGACATCACGAGGTACACCAGGCCGCAGTCCTGAGGCCCGGTGGCGCCCGGCTGGCACAGGCTGCACGCGTCGCCGGGCCGGATCGGGCACTGGGCCTCCGGGAGGGTGCGGGTGCGGCTCATGGGCGGTCCTTCCTCGGTGCAGATGTCCACCTGGTCCAACCCCGATACCCCGCCCGGTGTTCCGGTCGGAGGTCCCGACCTCACCGGGACCTTGGTCCCGCGCGGACCGGGTTGCTCCGGAGGATCCGCCCGGACGGATCGTGGGGTCTCGAGCCGGCATGGCAGGCTGAGGGCATGGAACTGCGCGTCTTCACCGAACCCCAGCAGGGAGCCACCTACGACGACCTCCTCGCGGTCGCCCGCACCGCCGAGGACCTCGGCTACGGTGCGTTCTTCCGCTCCGACCACTACCTCGGCATGGGCACCGAGGGGCTGCCCGGACCCACCGACGCCTGGATCACGCTCGCGGGTCTCGCCCGCGACACCAGCAGCATCCGGCTCGGCACGCTGATGACCTCGGCGACCTTCCGCTACCCCGGGCCGCTGGCGATCTCGGTCGCCCAGGTGGACCAGATGAGCGGCGGGCGGGTCGAGCTCGGCATCGGCGCCGGGTGGTACGAAGCCGAGCACACCGCCTACGGCATCCCCTTCCCCGACACCCGCGAGCGCTTCGACCGGCTCGAGGAGTCGCTGGCGATCATCACCGGGCTGTGGACCACCCCGGAGGGTGAGCGGTTCGCCCACGACGGTGCGCACTACCAGCTCTCCGACTCGCCGGCGCTGCCCAAGCCGGTCCAGTCCCCGCGGCCGCCGGTGCTCATCGGCGGCAAGGGCAAGCGACGTACGCCGGCCCTGGCCGCCCGCTACGCCGACGAGTTCAACATCCCGTTCGAGAGCATCGAGGAGACCCGGGTGCTCTTCGAGCGGGTCCGTGAGGCCTGCTCGGCGGAGGGCCGTGAGCCGGCGACGGTGACCTACTCCAACGCGCTCGTGCTGTGCTGCGGGAAGGACGAGGCCGAGGTGGCGCGTCGCGCCGAGGCGATCGGGCGCGACGTCGACGAGCTCCGCGAGAACGGCCTGGCCGGCACCCCCGACGAGGTCGTCGACAAGATCGGGCGCTACGCCGAGGCCGGCTCGCAGCGCGTCTACCTGCAGCTGCTCGACCTGTCGGACCTCGACCACCTCGAGCTGGTCGCCGAGAAGGTCATGCCCCAGGTCTGACCGATCCGGGCCGTTCGTCCCCTCCGCGCCCGCCGTCGGGCACTGGGCGGCCACCTCCTCCGCGCGGTCGAATGGAGGTGGCGGGGGAGAACGACATCGAGGAGGGAAGATGGGCAAGCTCACCGGCAAGGTGGCCCTGGTCACCGGAGGGGCGCGAGGCATCGGTGCCGCGGTCACTCGGCTGTTCGCCGAGGAGGGCGCGAAGGTCGTGATCGCCGACGTGCTCACCCAGGAGGGTGAGGCACTGGCCGCGGAGGTCGTCGAGGCCGCGCGCTACGTCCACCTCGACGTCACCGACGAGACCCAGTGGCGGGAGGCGGTGGCCGTCGCGGAACGTGAGTTCGGACCGGTCGGCGTCCTGGTCAACAACGCCGGCATCGTCGACTTCGGCACGATCGAGCAGCAGGAGCCCAAGGCGTTCCAGCACGTCCTGGACGTGAACCTGGTCGGCCCGTGGCTGGGCATGCACGTGGCGGCTCAGTCGCTGCGCGAGGCCGGCGGCGGCGCGGTCGTCAACATCTCCTCGACCGCGGGCCTGATGGGCTACTCCAACCTCGGCGGTTACGTCGCCAGCAAGTGGGGCCTGCGCGGTCTCACGAAGACCGCCGCGCTGGAGATGGCCCCGGACAAGGTCCGCGTGTGCTCGGTGCATCCCGGTCCGATCCGCACACCGATGACGTCGCAGTTCGACGACTCGATGACCGCCGCCCAGCCGATCGCCCGGTTCGGTGAACCCGAGGAGGTCGCCCGGATGGTGCTGTTCGTGGCTGCGGATGCGACGTACTCCACCGGCACGGAGTTCGTGGTCGACGGTGGCGCGACCGTGGGCTCGCTCCTCGTCGAGGGTGCGGAGTAGTCGCCTGCGGATCTCGGGGGCGACCCCAGGGCGGCCGCGGGCGACCGGGGTGCCAGGCTTGGCGACCGTGACGTCCCGCTTCGATCCCGTGGCCGACCCTCGCCCGGCCGACCAGCCCTGGCCGGCGATGACTTGGCCGGTCGACCCCGAGGCCCGGCTCGCGGTCGGCCCGGTCGAGCTCCGGCTCGTCGACCCTGCGCGTGACGGTGCCGAGCTGTTCGCCGCGCTGGACCGCGAGCAGGTGTGGACGCACATCACCAGCCGGCCCGCCGCGGTCGAGGAGTACGTCGAGCACCTCGCCCGGTCGCTGGCGCTCGGCCGGCTGCCGTGGGTGGTCCGGCTGCGCGAGCCGGTGAACGGCCTGCCGGCGGGGAGCGTCGTTGGCACGTCGTCGTACCTCGAGGTGTCCGTCGCCGACGCCCGCCTCGAGATCGGCTCGACCGCCTACGCGCCCGCCGTGTGGGGGAGCGCGGTGAACCCGTCGGCGAAGCTGGCCCTGCTCGAGCACGCCTTCGAGGAGCTCCACGCGGGGCGGGTCCAGCTGAAGACCGACGTGCGCAACACCCGGTCCCAGCAGGCGATCGCGCGCCTCGGCGCACGCTACGAGGGGACGCTCCGGCGTTACCAGCGCCGAGCGGACGGGTCGGTCCGCGACACCGTCGTGTTCTCGGTGACGGCCGAGGAGTGGCCGACGGTGAAGGCAGGGCTGCACGCTCGGCTGGCTGGATGAGCCGATGCCGTTGCTTGCGTGACGCCGGTCCCGAGATGGCCTAGCCTCGGGCGGATGGACCAGATCGTCCTTCCTGTCGCTCCCTCCCGCGAGGACCCGCCGCTCTCCGCCGACGAACGCTCGGTGCTCGAGTCGTTCCTCGACTACCACCGGGCCACGCTGCTGAGGAAGTGCGCGGGGCTCACCGGGGAGCAGCTCGTGCAGCGGTCCGCGCCGCCGTCCTCGCTGAGCCTGCTCGGCCTCGTGCGCCACCTGACCGACGTGGAGCGGCACTGGTTCCGCCGGGTGCTGCACGCCGAGGACGCGCCGGCGCAGTACTGGCGCGAGGACAACCACGACGCCGACTTCGACGACGTCGACGCTGCGGGTGCAGCCCGCGACCTGGACCGCTTCCAGGAGGAGGTCGCCACCTGCCGCCGGACCGCTGCCGGGCACGCCGACCTGGACGGCCTGAGCGTCGGGGACAGTCACGGCCGGAAGGTCTCGCTGCGCTGGATCTACGTCCACATGCTCGAGGAGTACGCCCGGCACAACGGGCACGCGGACCTGATCCGGGAGCGGGTCGACGGGGCCACCGGCGAATGAGCCCGGTGGGGCACCGAGATGTGACGTTCTCCGCATCTTCGGCATTTCGCCCATCCCGCGCACCGGCAGGTGTGAGCATCCTCCGTCGGAGGGTGTGAGGGACACACCCGGGAGAGCCGGCCATGCCGGTGAGGGAGTGTGCCGTGGACGTCGTCGACCGTGCCGTGACCGTGAAGTTCTTCAATGACCACAAGGGTTTCGGCTTCGTCGAGGCGCCGGGCGTCGACGACGTGTTCGTGCACCGCTCGGCCCTTCCGGGCACCGGGTACCGGACGCTGGTGGCCGGCGAGCCGCTGCTCGTCGACATCGGCCGGGGTGAGCGCGGTCCGCAGGTGATGGCGGTGCGGCGGCCCCCGGAGCGTCGCTCGGGAACCGTCTCGTCCTTCGAGTTCGGCCGGGGCTTCGGCCGGATCCGCGGTGAGGACGGCACCGAGGTCTTCGTGCACTACAGCAACATCCTCACCGACGGCGGCAAGGCGGAGCTGACCGCCGGGGAACCGGTGGAGTACACGCTCAGCGAGACCGAGCGGGGCCTGCAGGCGCTGCTGGTCAAGCGGATCGACGCCCGGCCGCCGTACGACCGGTTCGGGTACGTGCCCGAGGAGAGCTACCACCGGCTGGCGGCCCTCGCGGAGCCCGAGGACTGGACGCTGCAGGACGACCTGACCCCCGGCCCCGAGCCGCGCCGGCTCTCGCTGCTGGAGAACTACCTGCGCTACACCTTCGCCCGGCTGACCGAGCAGGACCGGGTCGCCTACGGCGTGCAGCCCTCGGGGCAGCGGGTGGCGGCGTTCAACACCGGCCTGGTCACGCCGAACCAGGAGGAGATCTACGGCTTCTACTGTGCCGCGGAGGGCGCCGAGGACGGCCGCGAGTGGCGCTTCGTCGACTGGACCAAGGCCAGCGACAACCGGCTGTCGGGCGCCTTCGCGGAGCGCCCCCAGCTGGCCGGGTACTGGGACGACCCCGCGGTGCTGTTCTACGACGTCCGGCGCCCGCTGATCCTGGACTGGGACCACTTCGTGGCCGACAACCTGCACCGCTACCCCGACATCTTCCGCGACCAGCCGGCGCTGGCGCGGGCGGCGACGATGGCCGCCGTGGAGGTCGCCAAGCAGCGGGTCGCTCGCAACTACAAGACGGCGGTGCCGCAGTACCACCGCGGCGAGGTGCAGCTGCTGCTGCCGCTGAGCCTCGACGGCTCCGGCCAGGCCCAGCTCGCCCTGGTGGTGCGCCGCGCGGGGCACGAGTACGTCGGGGAGACGGTGCTCCCGCTCGCCGTGGCGATCAAGAACGCGCGGCTGCTCTCCCGGCCCGACCGGGACTGGCTGCAGGCCTGACCTCCGCCGGTCGCATCCTGTCGGCGCGGGCTGCCATACTCGGCCGGGTCCGACGCCGAGGCGAGGGGGATGCCGATGCCGCGAGCTGTGACCCGCACCGCGTTGCTGCTGGTGCTGGCCCTGCTCAGCAGCGCCTGCGGCCTGTTCGAGAGCGATGATCCGACCGACGACGCGGAGGCGTTCGCCAGGGCGCTGTCGCGCGGGGACCTGACCGCCGTACCCGTGGTGGAGGGGAGCGGGCAGCAGGCGCAGACGTGGTGGGAGACGGTCCGCGAGGGCATGGACGAGTCGGAGCTGCGGGTGCAGGTGGAGTCGGTCGAGGAGACCGACGACCGGGCGACCGCGCGGCTGGCCCACACCTGGGTGCTCGACGCCGACGGCACGTCGTGGTCCTACGACACCAGCGTCGACCTGGTCCGCCGCGACGACACCTGGGCGGTCGAGCTCCAGCCGTCGGCCGTCGCTCCCGACCTGGCGGAGGGGGAGCGGCTCCGGGTCACCTCGATCGCCGCCGAGCGCGCCGACATCCTCGGCGCCGGTGGCCGCGCCCTGGTGACCGACCGTCCCGTGGTCCGGTTCGGCGTCGACAAGACCCTCGTGCCGCCGGCACGGCAGGCTGCGTCCGCCCGAGCCCTCGCTAAGCTGCTCGACGTCGACGCCGACGACCTCGTGCAGCGGGTCGAGGCGTCAGGGGAGCGGGCCTTCGTCGAGGCCCTCGTGCTGCGTCAGGAGGATGTCACCGCTCGGATCGGCAGTGGCTACAAGGCGATCGAGGGCGCCCGGGGGATCCCCGACGAGATGCCGCTGGCCCCGACCCGGGAGTTCGCCCGGCCGATCCTCGGCACCGTCGGTCCGGTCACCGCGGAGATGGTCGAGGAGTCCGGTGGCGACTACGCCGCCGGGGACGTCGCCGGACTGAGCGGGCTCCAGCAGCGGTACGACGAACGCCTTCGCGGGACGCCCGGAGTCAAGGTCGAGGCGGTCACGGACGAGTCCGAGGCCCGGGTGCTGTTCGAGGAGGCGGCGACCGCGGGCAAGCCGCTGCGCACCACCCTCGACGTGGACGCCCAGGCGGCCGCGGAGCGGATCCTGGCGAAGGTCGGGCCGGCGAGCGCCGTCGTCGCGCTGCGTCCGTCGACGGGAGACCTCGCGGCAGCGGCCAGCGGCCCGGGCTCGGAGGGCTACTCCACGGCGACGCTCGGGCAGTACGCCCCGGGCTCCACGTTCAAGGTGGTGAGCGCGCTGGCGCTGCTCCGCGCCGGCACCTCGCCCGGCGACCCGGTGCCCTGCACGAGGACGACCAGCGTCGACGGCAAGCAGTTCAAGAACTACTCCGACTACCCCGCGTCCTCGCTCGGCAAGGTCCCGCTGCGCGAGGCGTTCGCCCAGTCGTGCAACACCGCCTTCGTGTCCCAGCACGCTCGGATCGAGCCCGCCCGGCTTCGCGAGGCGGCCGCGGCGCTCGGGCTGGGCCAGGACGCCGACCTCGGCTTCCCGGTGTACCTCGGGCAGGTCCCGGCCGACGGCTCGACGACCGAGCATGCCGCCGCCCTGATCGGACAGGGCCGGGTGCTCGCCTCGCCCATCGCGATGGCGTCCGTGGCGGGCTCGGTCGCGGCGGGGCGGACCGTCGTACCCCGTCTGCTCGTCGGCGAGGAGGCGACCGCAGCGCCGGAGCAGCCGCTGACCGAGCAGGAGGCCCGGACCCTGCAGCAGCTGATGGCCGCCGTGGTCACCGACGGCAGCGGCTCGGTGCTGGCCGACTTGCCCGGTCCGCAGGTGCTCGCCAAGACCGGCACCGCCGAGTTCGGCGAGGCCGAGCCGCCTCAGACGCACGCCTGGATGATCGCGGCGCAGGGGGACCTCGCGGTCGCGGTGTTCGTCGAGGTCGGCGAGTCCGGCTCGCGGACCGCCGGTCCGCTGCTGGAGGAGTTCCTGGCCACGGTCGACTGAGGGTGCCCTCAGGT
Organism: Nocardioides pakistanensis; assembly: GCF_054781215.1. Classification (NCBI taxonomy): domain Bacteria; kingdom Bacillati; phylum Actinomycetota; class Actinomycetes; order Propionibacteriales; family Nocardioidaceae; genus Nocardioides; species Nocardioides pakistanensis. Next base: position 61,895 of record NZ_BAAGUV010000038.1, read on the forward strand.
CGGCCCCGATAGGGTGGGACAAACCCTCAAACCGGCCAGTTCGCCCTTCCCACCCGACCCGGAGGTGTCGTGAGCGTCGACGACCTGTACGTCGTGCTCATCGCCGGCACCCTGGTCGTCCTGGCAGCCTCCGTCGCCGCCCGGTTCTCCGCGCGCCTCGGGCTGCCCACCCTGCTGCTCTACCTCGGGATCGGCCTGGCCCTGGGGGAGTCGGGTCTCGGCCTGCAGTTCGAGGACGCCGACCTGACCATGGTGCTGAGCAGCGTCGCGCTCGCGATCATCCTGGCCGAAGGTGGTCTGACCACGCCGTGGCGGGCCACGAGGCCGGTGCTGCCGCAGGCGGTGCTGCTGGCGAGCGTCGGCGTGCTGGTCAGTGTCGTGGTCACCGCGGGGATCGCGCACCTGACCCTGGGCGTGGAGCCGCGCACCGCCCTGCTCATGGGCGCGGCCGTGTCGTCGACCGACGCGGCCGCAGTGTTCGCCGTGCTCCGGCGTCTCCCGGTGCCGATCCCACGCCCCCTGCGAGCCAAGCTCGAGGCCGAGTCAGGGTTCAACGACCCGCCGGTGATCATCCTGGTCACGATCGTCGCCTCCGACGCCTGGGAGAACGCCGGGCTGCTCGAGGGCGCCGGGATGATGCTCCAGCAGTTCGTCATCGCAGGCGTGGTGGGTCTGGCCGTGGCCTGGGTCGGCGCCGCGATGCTGGCCCGGGTGGCTCTGCCCGCGTCGGGGCTCTATCCGCTGGCGACGCTGGCGATCGCACTGCTGGCCTTCGCGCTGGCCGGGATGGCGGGCGGCTCCGGCTTCCTCGCGGTCTACATCGCCGGCCTGTGGCTGGGCAACGCCGCGCTTCCGCACCGTGGTGTGACGTTGGGCTTCGCTGAGGGGATGGCCTGGCTGTCGCAGATCGGCCTGTTCGTGCTGCTGGGCCTGCTGGCCAGCCCCAGCCGTCTTCCCGATGCCCTGCTCCCGGCCCTGGCCGTGGGTGGTGGCCTGCTGCTCGTGGCGCGACCGCTCTCGGTCGTCGTGTGCTCGGTGCCCTTCCGCGTGCCGTGGCGCGAGCAGGCGTTCATGTCCTGGGCCGGCCTGCGCGGGGCGGTGCCGATCGTGCTCGCCACGATCCCGCTCAGCGCCGGGCTGCCCGGTGCGACGAAGATCTTCGACGTGGTGTTCCTGCTCGTGGTCGTGTTCACCCTGGTGCAGGCGCCGATGCTGCCGTGGTTGGCGAGCAGGCTCGGGATCACCCAACCGCTCGACCCTCGAGGGGTGCACATCGAGTCCTCGCCGCTGGAGGACGTGGGCGGGACGCTGCTCCAGTTCGGTGTCCCGCCGAGGTCCCGCCTGGCCAACGTCACGATCGACGAGCTCCGCCTGCCCGAGGGTGCGGCGGTGACCCTGATCCTCCGGGAGGGCACCACGATGGTGCCCGACCCGAACACCACGATCGCCGCCGGCGACCACCTGCTCGTGGTGAGCACCGCCGAGGTCCAGGCGGCGGTCGAGCAGCGGCTGCGCAAGGTGAGCCAGGGTGGCCGGCTGGCCTCGTGGCACGACCCGGACTGACGCGGGCCCAGTCGCCCGACGGAGCGGACCCGGCGCCGGTCACTCCACGGGGTGGACGCCGCGGGCGCGGACCACGGCCACGGGACAGTGGGCGTGCTCGACGAGCGCCGTGCTCACCGACCGCAGCAGCAGGGCCCGGGGGCCCCTGAGCTCACGGGTGCCGACCACCACGAGCTTGGCGGTCTCCGACGCCTCGATCAGCGCCTCGGCCGGGTCGGTGGACCGGTGCACGTCGCGGTGCTCGACGTCCGGGAACTCCTGCGGCAGACCCGCGATCGTCTCGGCGATCGAGAGCTCCTCCTCTGCGGTGACGCCGCGTTCCTCCGCCTCTGTCAGCAGCCCGAGCACCGACGACCCGCGGGAGAGCCGCTCCCACGAGCCGTGCACGATGACCAGCGGCAGACCGGTCAACGAGGCGTACTCGAACGCGAACCTGGCTGCCTCCCGCGACTCCGCGCCGCCGTCGAGACCGAGCACGACGTGCTCGATCAGGGTTCCCGGTGTCCGGTGGCTCGGCGGGCGTACGACGACCAGGGGGCACGTCGCGTGCCGGGTCACCCCGAGACTGACCGAGCCGAACAGCCGCTTGAACGCCTCGGAGCGACGTGAGCCGACGACGAGCAGAGCGGCGTGACGGCCCTCCTCGAACAGGATGCTGGTGGGCTCGCCGATGTCGACGACGCCGCTCGCCTTCAGACCCGGATGGTTCTTCTGCGCACGCTCGACCGCTGCGTCGACGATCATCTGGCCTGCCTCGAGCGCGACCCGCTCCGCTTGCAGGAGGTCCTGGGCGTTCGGTCGCACGCCCACGAAGCCGGTGCCGTGCACGGCGAGCAGACGACGGTTCGTGGAGGCGGCATAGTCGGCCGCCCAGTCCACCGCTCGATCACTGTCCGGCGACCCGCTCACGCCGACGACGACCGGGCCCAGCGCTGCAGACGTACCCATGGCATCAGGCTCACCGACGAGCCGGGGCCTGTCTAGAGGCGCCGGACTCGCCCGACTGGGGACCTTCGGCCCCGGCAGTGGTGCAGCAACCGGGGAGTTTTACAAAAAGTCAAGTCTTGTCAATCAGGAATACAGGCTCTACCTTTCTGTAAACCCCGACGGCAGGAGCAATCCCATGGCGAGCGTGATCGACGGCACCGGGACGATTCCCGACGGATCGACCGAGACCTGGAAGGACAAGAAGCGGTACCTGTGGCTGATCGGTCTCGTGGTGCCCTCGCTGGCGTTCGCGGCGATCGGGCTGCATGCCGTGACCGGGTGGAGCGCGTGGTTCTGGCTCGGCCCGATCGTCGTGCTCGTCGTCGTACCCGTGCTCGACCTGGTGGCCGGGCTGGACCGCTCCAACCCCCCGGACGACGTGATCGAGGCGCTGGAGAACGACAAGTACTACCGGTGGATCACCTACCTGTTCCTGCCCATCCAGTACGCCGGGTTCCTCTTCGCGTTCTGGATGATCGGCACCGGCGATCTCTCGGTGGCCGACAAGATCGGTCTCGCCGCGACCATCGGCACCATCGGCGGCATCGGCATCAACACTGCCCATGAGCTGGGGCACAAGAAGGAGAGCCACGAGCGGTGGCTGTCCAAGATCGCGCTGGCGCAGAGCTTCTACGGCCACTTCTACATCGAGCACAACCGTGGTCACCACGTCCGCGTCGCGACGCCCGAGGACCCGGCGAGCAGCCGGGTCGGCGAGAGCTTCTACGCGTTCTGGCCCCGCACGGTGTCCGGCTCACTGAAGAGCGCGTGGGGCCTGGAGAAGCGTCGCTACGCCCGTCGCAACCAGCACCCGTTCCGGCTCGGCAACGACGTCCTCAACGCCTGGCTGATGTCGGCGGTGCTCTGGACCGCGATGGTCGCCTGGCTCGGTGTCGGCATCCTTCCGTTCCTGGTCCTCCAGGCGGTCGTGGGCTTCTCGCTTCTGGAGATCGTCAACTACATGGAGCACTACGGGATGCTGCGCCAGAAGGTCGGCACGCCCGGGCGGATGCGCTACGAGCGGGTCGATCCCAGCCACAGCTGGAACTCCAACAACATCGCGACCAACGTGCTGCTCTACCACCTGCAGCGTCACAGCGACCACCACGCCAACCCGACCCGGCGCTACCAGACCCTTCGCGACTTCGAGGAGTCCCCGGTGCTGCCGACCGGCTACGCCGGGATGATCATCCTCGCGCTGTTCCCGCCGCTGTGGCGCCGCGTGATGGACGCCCGCGTGCTGGCCCACTTCGACGGGGACATCACCCGCGCGAACATCCACCCGCGCAAGCGGGACGAGGTGCTGGCCCGCTACGGCACGAGCTCCCGCCCGGGCGGCCGGCGTGAGCAGCTGAGCGAGGTGACCGCCGAGGACGCCCGGATCGCTGCGCACGACATCGTCGGCGGCGAGTGCCCGGGCTGTGAGTACGTCTACGACGAGGCGGTCGGCGACGACCGCGAGGGCTTCCCGCCGGGCACCCCGTGGGCCTCGATCCCCGACGACTGGTGCTGCCCCGACTGCGGCGTCCGGGAGAAGGTCGACTTCGCCCCGCTGACCCGGCAGGCGACCCGATGAGGATCCACGCGGACCCGGCCACCTGCGAGGGCCTCGGCATGTGCGAGGCGATGGCCCCGGACTTCTTCGAGGTCGGCCGCGACGGCACGGTGCGGGTGCTCGAGGAGAGCCCTGCGGAGGAGCACCGCGCCGACCTGGCTGCGGCTGTCGACTCCTGCCCGGTGCTGGCGCTGAGCCTGCAGGGCTGAGCCGTGGAGCGACTCGTGGTGGTGGGCGCCTCTCTCGCGGGGCTTCGCGCGGTGGAGGCGGCCCGCCGCCTCGGCTACACCGGTCGGATCGCCCTGGTCGGTGCCGAGGCACGCCCGCCCTACGACCGGCCTCCGTTGTCGAAGAGCGTCCTGGCCCCGGACGGTCCCACCGATGTCGCGCCGCTGCGGAGCGAGCACGAGCTGGCCGAGCTCGGCGTCGAGCTGCTGCTCGGTGAGCCGGCCGAGGCGCTCGACACCGTGGACCGCGCCGTGCTCGTCGGTGGCCGGGCCGTCCGGTATGACGGTCTGGTGATCGCGACCGGAGCGGCACCCCGCGCGTTCCCCGGACTCGGCCAGATCGCCGGCGTCCACGCGCTTCGCACGCGCGACGACGCCGTCGCGGTCCGCCAGGCCCTCGATGCCGGGGCCCGGACCGTCGTGGTGGGCGCGGGGTTCATCGGCTCCGAGGTCGCCTCGGCCGCCCGCGCACGGGGTCTCCCGGTCACGGTGGTCGACGCGATGGCCCTCCCGCTGACCCGGTCGGTCGGCAGCGAGGTCGGCACGGTCTGCGCCGACCTGCACCGTGCGGCGGGCACCGACCTGCGGCTCGGGACCGGCGTCGCCGGCGTCGAGTCTGCCGAGGGGCGGGTGACCGGGGTGAGGCTCGACTCGGGTGAGCTGATCGCGGCCGAGCTGGTCGTGGTGGGCGTCGGCGTGGCACCCGCGACCGGGTGGCTCGAGGGCAGCGGGCTCTCCTTGCACGCGCGGGACCGGGGCGTGCTGTGCGACGCCACGCTGTGGACGGGCGTGCCGGGCGTCTATGCGGCCGGCGATGTCGCCCACGTCGTGAACCCGCTGTTCGACGGTGACCTGATGCGCCCGGAGCACTGGACGAACGCGGCCGAGCAGGGTGCTGCCGCGGTGAAGCACCTGCTGGATCCCGCCGGTGCGCGACCACTGGCGAGCGTGCCGTACTTCTGGTCAGACTGGTACTCCCGCCGGGTCCAGTTCGTCGGCACACCCCAGGCCGACGAGGTGCTCGTGGCACGTCCCGCCGAGGACGGCTTCGTGGCGCTCTACCGTCGCGCGGACCGGGTCGTCGGCGCGCTCACCGTGGACCGTCCGAGCGACATCATGAAGCTCCGCCGCCGGATCGCCGAGCGGGGGAGCTGGGTCGAGGCGGTCACCTTCGCCCAGGACGATCTGGCCGCCGTGCCGGCGTAGCGGGCTGCCAGACCCGGAGCCGGAGACTCTTCCTCGGTCTCCCCTCGCACCTCCCGTCGTTACACTCTGGCCGGGGCGAGTGAGGGAGTCGGGGTGGGCGCAGGAGACGTGCGGTTGCGCGCGCGGCTGGAGCCGCACGCGGCCTCCGCCGCGCACGCCCGCCGGCTGGTCCGGAAGGCACTCGTGGACGGCGAGCGCGAGGAGCTCCTCGACGCCGCCGAACTGGCTGTCAGCGAGCTGGTCACCAACGCCGTCGTCCACACCGGCCGACCCGTCGATGTGACCGTCGTGCTGCTGCCGGCCGGTCTGCGCGTCGAGGTCGCCGACGAGAGCAGCCACCTTCCCGCTCCGCGGGCGTACGGCCCGACAGCCGGCACCGGCCGGGGCCTGCTCATGGTGCAGCAGCTGGTGCATGCGTGGGGCGTCGATCGTCGGTCCGACGGGGTGCCGGGCAAGGTCGTCTGGTGCGAGCTCGGCCACGAGGACGTGGGTGAGCGGTCCGACCGAGCAGTCGAGCGCGCCGCCGGGAGCTACGTCGAGGTGCATCTGCTCAGCGTGCCGCTGCTCCTCCATGCCGCCTGGCAGCAGCACGTCGAGGCCCTGCTGAGGGAGCACCTGCTGGCCGACCTCGACCAAGCCCTCGACGACGCGCTGGCAGCGGCGGTCGAGGGCAGGTTCCTCACCCCTCGCACCCAGCCGGAGCTTCAGGTCTTCCGCCGGTGGGTGTGTCGTCAGGTCGAGCAACAGGCCCGCGGGCAGGAACCGGAGCCATGGATCGTCGACGACGGACTGGTGGCACCCGCCCCATACCGCTGGGACGAGGACCCGGTGACGGAGGCGGAGGCGCCCGTGCTCGCCTGCGACGACGGCAACACGATCGTCGCCGTCAGCCGCGCCGCGGCGGCGCTCCTGGGCTACGACGACCCGACACAGCTGGTCGGCAGGCGGCTGGTGAGCATCATCCCCGACCGCTATCGGCAGGCCCACCTGGCCGGGTTCACGCTCCACCTCTACACAGGGCGACGCGCCCTGCTCGACCATTCGGCGCGCGTGCCCCTGCTGACACGCGACGGAGCTGAAGTGCCCGTGGAGCTCGCCGTGCGGGCCGTCTCCCTCCCCGACGAGCGCACGGTCTATGTCGCCTCCCTGCAGGCGCACCACGGCGGCACCGCCCGGTAGCGGATGCCCGCCGGCACGAGCCCGCCGGGGGACTGAAGACCCTCCGGAGCGGTCCGGTACGCCCTGTCCCACGCACCTCCGCCTGCGCAGACTGGTGTCGAGGGGGCGAGGACCGTGGCTGCCCGGACCGGTATCCGAGGAGTGGGTGTCGCCCTGCTGTTAGTGGTCGCGCTTGCTTCCTGCGGCACGTCGGTCTCCCGGACCACCCCCGCCGACGCGCCCGCCGGGGAGGTGAAGTGCGTGTCCTGCGCTCAGGCATTGGGCGCCGGGACGCTGCACCTGCCGCGACGCACCGCGGCGGTTCGCGTTGTCCTCGCCGGCGACGTCCTGCTGCACAACGGCTTGTGGGCCACCGCGGCCAACGACGCCCGGAAGGACGGCAGGCCGGCCGGCGTGCTCGACTTCGGGCCTCTGTTCGGCCCGGTCCACCGGCTCGTCGCCGGCGCCGACCTTGCGGTGTGCCATCTCGAGACGCCGCTCGCGCCGCCTGGCGGACCGTTCAGCGGCTACCCGTTGTTCGCGGTGCCACCGCGGATCGCCGGTGGTCTGCGACAGGCCGGCTTCGACGTCTGCACGACGGCCTCCAACCACAGCCTCGACCAGGGACAGTCCGGCGTCCGTCGTACTCTGCGGGCCCTCGACCGGCAGGGGATCGCGCACACCGGCACGGCACGCACGCCCACCGAGCAGCGACGCCCGGAGCTGGTGGAGGTGCAGGGGGTCCTGGTGGCGGTCCTGAGCTACACCTACGGCACCAACGGTCTCGTGGCCACACCGGGCACGGAGTGGTCGGTGAACCTGGCCGATCCGGCGCGGATCCGTGCCGATGCCCGGCGGGCGAAGGAGCGGGGAGCCGACGTGGTGCTGGTCGCCCTGCACTGGGGCAACGAGTACCGACACGAGCCGAGCGCGGCTCAGCTGGAGCTCGCGCGCGCGGTGACGCGATCCCGCCACGTCGACCTGGTCTACGGCCACCACGCGCACGTAGTGCAGCCGGTGCGCCGGATCAACGGCACGTGGGTGATCTTCGGGCTCGGCAACCTCGTCGCCCAGCAGGACCCGGCGATCGTCGGCGTCTACGAGGGGATCGTCGCGCAGGTCGACCTGGTCGGACGACCGTCGGGCCGGGTGGCGGCGAGGTACGTCGGTTACCGGCCGACGTACATCTCGCGCTTCCCCAGCAGCGATCCGGCGATGCGCGTGATCGACATCGAGCGCGCGCTGCGTCGAGGCACCTTCCCGGCGCTGCGGGGCGAGCTGGTCGCCGCGCGCGACCGGATCGCAGCGATCATGCAGTGAGGTAGACCCGGGCCTCCCAGGGCTCGAGCGTGGCGCCGTCCGAGCCGGGGACGTTGCCGAGCAGGAGCGTGGCCTCGCGCCAGCGGTCGGCGAACCGCGCGGGCACCTCGGTGGGAGCGCCGGAGAAGTTCGCGACCACCAGCAGCTCCTCGTGCGCCAAGGTCCGGGTGAACGCGAACAGCCGGTCGTGGTCGTCGAGGTGGAGGGTGAAGTCGCCGTGCGCCACCACGGGATGCTCGTGGCGCAGCCGGATCAGAGCGCGGTAGTGCTCGAACACCGACTCCGGGTCGCAGACCTGCGCGGCGGCGTTGATCTCCTTGTGGTTCGGGTTCACCGCCAGCCACGGTTCGCCGGTGGTGAAGCCGGCGTTGGGGGAGTCGTCCCACTGCATCGGCGTGCGGGCGTTGTCGCGGCCCATCGCCCGCAGCGACGACAGCACCTCCTCCGGGTCCGCCCCGGCGCCCACCGCCTCGCGGTAGTGGTTGACCGCCTCGATGTCCTCGAAGTCCTCGATCCGCTCGAAGGGATGGTTCGTCATCCCGAGCTCCTCGCCCTGGTAGACGTACGGCGTCCCCCGCTGCATGTGCAGCACCGTGGCGAGCAGCTTCGCCGAACGCTCCCGATGCTCCCCGTCATCACCGAACCGCGACACCACCCGCGGCTGGTCGTGGTTGTCCCAGTAGAGGGAGTTCCAGCCGACGTCGGCGAGACCCTCCTGCCAGTCGGCGAGGTTGCGTCGCAGGCGGCGTACGTCGAAGGGCAGCACGTCCCACTTCGTGGTGCCCCGGTCGACGTCCATGTGCTCGAACTGGAAGACCATGTCGACCTCGGGGTGCGCCGGGTCGGTGTACTGGCGGGCCTCCGCGATCGTGACCCCGGGCGTCTCGCCGACCAGCAGCAGCGGACGGTCGACGCCACGGAACACCTCCCGGTGCATCTCCTGGAGGAACTCGTGCACCCGCGGGCCGTCGGTCGTCGCGAAGCCGTGCGGTGCCCAGGGTCTGCCCGGCGTCGTCGGCCCGTCCGGGAGGCTGGTGTCCTTGGAGATCAGGTTGATCACGTCCATGCGGAAGCCGTCGACCCCCCGGGCGACCCACCAGCGCATCATGTCGTAGATCGCGTGGCGGACCTGGGGGTTCTCCCAGTTCAGGTCCGGCTGCTTCTTGGAGAACAGGTGCAGGTAGTACTCGCCGCTGGCCTCGTCGTACTCCCAGGCGGGACCGGAGAAGAACGAGCCCCAGTTGTTCGGCTCCGCGCCCGGCTCACCGGGCACGGCACCCTCGCGCGGCGGCCGCCACCAGTACCAGTCCCGCTTCGGGCTGTCCGGCCCCGACCGCGACTCGACGAACCACGGGTGCTCGTCCGAGGTGTGGTTGACGACGAGGTCCATGACGAGCTTGATGCCGCGGTCGTGCAACGCTGCGGTCAGCTCGTCGAGGTCCTCGATCGTGCCGAACAGCGGGTCGACGTCCTGGTAGTCGCTGATGTCGTAGCCGTTGTCGTCCATCGGCGAGCGGTAGATCGGCGAGAGCCACACCACGTCCACACCCAGTCGCGCGAGATGGTCGACGTGCTGGAGGACGCCCCGCAGGTCACCGACCCCGTCCCCGTCCGAGTCCGCGAAGCTGCGCGGGTAGATCTGGTACACGACCGCTGACTGCCACCACTGAGGTTCCACGACGTCCAGGTTGCCCGATTCCCGTCGCGGCTATGCGGGCAGGGGGCTCAGGCGGTCGCCGTGCCAGGCGCGGCCAGGGCCTCCATCTCGGCGCGGTAGGACCCCGACCGGGCGGCCGAGTTGAGCCGCGCCCGATGCAGCAGCGCCGCCTGCGCCGCCGCACGGTTGCTCTCCTCGCCGGCCCAGGCGCGCAGCACCGGTGCCTGCAGCGCGCGGCCGAACGAGAAGCTGAGCTGCCACGGTTGCGGGCCCTGCTGGTTGAGCGCGTTCAGTCGCGCGGTCGCGTCCTCGTCGGACATTCCGCCGGAGAGGAAGACGATCCCGGGTACGGCGGCCGGCACGGCCTCGCGAAGGACCCTGATCGTCGCTGCGGCGATCTCGTCGTGGGTCTGCTGTGTCGGGCAGTCCTTGCCGGGGAGGACCATGTTCGGCTTCAACAGGGTCGCCTCGAGCACCACCCGGTGCCGGGCGAGCTGGTCGTAGACGGTCCGCAAGGCGGCCACCGTGACCTCACCGCACCGCTCGAGGGTGTGGTCGCCGTCCATGAGCACCTCGGGCTCGACGATCGGAACCAGGCCGGCCTCCTGGGTGAGGGCGGCGTAGCGCGCCAGCGCGTGGGCGTTCGACTCGAGACAGGTGGTGGTCGGTCGTCCGTCACCGATGCGGATCACCGCGCGCCACTTGGCGAAACGAGCACCGAGCGCGGCGTACTCCTGGAGCCGCACGCGCAGGCCGTCGAGCCCCTCGGTCACGACCTCGTCGGGGAAGCCGGCCAGCGGCTTGGTCCCGCCGTCGACCTTGATGCCGGGGATGATGCCCTGCCGGGTGAGCAGCTCCGGCAGGGGAATGCCGTCGGCGGCACGCTGGCGGATCGTCTCGTCGAAGAGGATCACGCCGCTGATGGACTCCCCGAGCCGCTTGGTGCTGAACAGGATCTCGCGGTAGGCCCGGCGGCGCTCCTCGGTCGAGTCGAGCCCGATGCCCGCCAGGCGTTTCGCCATCGTCGGGTTGCTCTCGTCCGCGGCGAGGATGCCCTTGCCCGGTGCCACCATCGCCTGTGCTGTCTGGGTCATGAGGTCGAGCTGCACGACCGCCACCTTCTCTCTGCGCGGCAGGTGTAGTGCTTCCAGTACAAGCCGGCAGGGGGCGCGGGACCAGAGCCGAACGGCCCGAGGGGATCTAGCGTCGTTCGGGCCGCAGCCACTGACCGAGCTCGGCGTCGGTGAGCAGCTCGCGAGCCTCGGTCTCACGCTCGTCGGGCACGAGGATCCTGACCTGGATCGCGGTGATCGAGCCCTCGAGGACGCTCATGTTGCGGTCGGCGACCTGGTAGGGGAGGCCTGCTCCGGCCAGGAGACCCTCGATCACGGAGATGATCCCGGGGTCGTTGGTGCGGACCAGCTCCGCCATGTCGCATCCTCCGTTCGGTCGCCGACGTGATCAGCGTAGTGTCTCGATCGCTCACTCATTCCATGGAAACATGTATTGTTTCCTGGTCGTCGAAAGAGGTGGGGCAGATGAGCGCGGTCGGTGCGGGCAGAGACCGGCCTCCGGTCCGGCTGGGGCTGCGGGCCAACGCCGCCCAGTTCACGATCCTGGTGGCGATCAACGCGCTGGTCGGTGGCATGGTCGGCCAGCAGCAGACGGTGCTGCCGCTGCTCGCCGAGGACGAGTTCGGGCTGACCGGCTACACCTTCATGTTCACCTACGTCGTCGCCTTCGGCATCACCAAGGCGGCGGCGAACTACTTCGCCGGGACCTGGTCGGACCGCTACGGCCGCAAGCCGGTGCTGGTCGCCGGATGGCTGTTCGCGATCCCGGTGCCGCTGATGCTGATCTGGGCGCCGAGCTGGGGCTGGGTGGTGGCGGCCAACGTGCTGCTGGGCATCAACCAGGGCCTGACCTGGTCGACCACGGTGATCATGAAGATCGACCTGGTCGGCCCGAAGCAGCGCGGCCTGGCGATGGGGCTGAACGAGGCCGCCGGCTACGGCGCGGTCGCGCTCACCTCGATGGCAGCCGGCTACCTGGCCGCTGAGTACGGCCTCCGGCCGGCGCCGTTCCTGCTCGGCCTGAGCTACACCGCTCTCGCTCTGGGACTCTCCACGCTCGCGGTCCGGGAGACCCACCACCATGCGAAGGTCGAGGCAGCCGGCCACGTGGCGCGCGCCGACGGTCGGCACGACCATCTGCATGGTGAGCTGAGCAACCGGGAGGTGTTCCTGCAGGCCAGCATCAGGGAGCCGGCGCTGTCCTCGGCCAGCCAGGCGGGCCTGGTGAACAACCTGAACTTCGGCCTGTCGTGGGGGCTCTTCCCCCTGCTGTTCGCGAGCTCAGGGCTGGCGGTGGGCCAGATCGGAGTGCTCTTCGCGCTCTACCCCGGCGTGTGGGGGATCGGCCAGCTCTTCACCGGCGCCCTCTCGGACCGATGGGGGCGCAAGCATCTGATCACCTTCGGCATGTTCACCCAAGCCACCGCGCTCGCCGTGGTCGCCTCGGCCGACTCGTTCGGGCTCTGGGCCGTCGGCACCGCGCTGCTCGGCGCCGGGACCGCGATGGTCTACCCGACCCTGCTCGCCGCGATCGGGGACGTGGCGCACCCCGCGTGGCGAGGTCGGGCTGTCGGTGTCTACCGGGTGTGGCGGGACCTCGGGTACGCCGTCGGTGCGCTGATGGGCGGTGTGGTGGCCGACCTGTGGAGTCTGCGCACCGCAGTATGGGTGGCAGCGGCCGTCAGCGTCGTCTCGGCGCTCGTCGTGGCGTTCCGGATGTACGAGACCCACCATCGGCCCGCCGGCACCGTTCCCGAAGGAGCAGAGCATGAGTGACCGATCCAGCAAGGAGGCGTTGTTCGCCGAGTTCGCCGCGGTCGGCAAGGTCCTCGGCAACCCCAAGCGGCTCGAGCTCCTCGACCTGCTCGCCCAGGGCGCGCGCAGTGTCGAGGACCTCGCCGCGTCCGCCGCGGTCGGGATGAGCACCTGCTCCGCGCACCTGCAGACGCTGCGTGAGGCCGGGCTGGTCGAGACCCGCCGTGAGGGCAAGCGCGTCTACTACTCCCTGGCCGGCGAGGACGTCGCCGGGCTGTGGGAGCACCTGCGACGGGTCGCGCAGGCACATCGTCCGCACACCGAGCTCGCCCGGCGCGCCTACCTCGGTCCCGAGGACACCGAGGCGGTGGACAGCGAGGAGCTGCTCCGCCGCATCGACACCGGGGAGGCCGTCGTACTCGATGTCCGTCCGGAGCCCGAGTACGCCGGCGGGCACCTCCCCGGAGCGCTCCACATCCCGCTCGAGGAGCTCCCCGACCGGCTCGCGGAGCTACCGCGGGACCGGGAGATCGTCGCCTACTGTCGCGGGCAGTACTGCGTCCTGGCCCACGACGCGGTTCGGCTGCTCAACGCCCACGGCCTGAACGCGCGACGGGCCACCGACGGCGTCCTCGAGTGGCGCCTGGCCGGACTGCCTGTCGAGACCGGCGCCGCCTGAGCCCCGGAAGACACGGAGAGGACGAACAAGATGTCGCACGCCCAGCTGCCGCCGTGGCGCTCGGTGCTCGTGGTCGTTGCACACCCTGACGACGAGTCGTTCGCGCTCGGCGCGCTCCTGGCCGCGTTCGCCGAGGCGGGCGCTCGGGTGTCGGTCCTCTGCCTGACCCGGGGAGAGGCCTCCACGCTGCACGGCGTCGAGGGAGACCTCACCGAGCTCCGGGCCGACGAGCTCGCCGCGGCCGCCGAGGTGCTCGGTCTGCACGACGTCACGCTGCTGGCCTATCCGGACGGTCGACTGACCGAGGTGCCGCTCGACGAGCTCGCCGCGGAGGTGCTCACCGTCGCTCGCGACATCGGTGCTGACGGCGTGATCGGGTTCGACTTGACCGGAGTCACCGGCCACCCCGACCACGCCCATGCCACCGCCGCCGCCGTCAGCGCGGCGGAGATGCTCGACCTTCCGGTGCTCGGCTGGACCGTCCCCGACACCGTCGCCGCGCAGCTGCGGGCCGAGCACGGTGCCGCTTTCGACGGCCACAGCGAGGCCGAGATCGACCTCACCGTGACCGTCGACCGCACGCTGCAGCTCAAGGCGGTCGGCTGCCACCCGAGTCAGGCAGTGCCCGGCAGCGTCCTGTGGCGACGGATCGAGCTGCTGGGCGACCAGGAGCACCTGCGGTGGCTGAGGTCGCCACAGGTGCCGTGATCTGGGGCTTTCGTCCCTTGGTGATGCCGTGCCGCCCCAGGACCATCGAGCCATGAAGAAGATCCTGCTCATCATCAACGGTCCGGCGTACGGCGCGGACGAGACCTTCAACGCCGTACGGCTGGCCGTCGCACTCAGCAAGCGCGACGACGCGGAGGTGAAGGTCTTCCTCATGGGCGACGCCGTGACCTGTGCGGTCTCCGGCCAGAAGACGCCCGACGGCTACTACTCCCTCGACCGGATGCTCAAGGGCTTCCTCCGCCACGGTGGGCACATCGCGTGCTGCGGCACGTGCCTGGACGCCCGCGGAATCAGCGAGGAGCGCCTCATCGAGGGTGCCCCACGCTCCACCATGGAGGAGCTTGCAGCCTGGACCGTCGAGGCCGACGACGTCCTCACGTTCTGAGATCAGCTGCCCGGCACGTCGCGCAGCGCCGACCCGTCCCCTGCCTGTTGCTGGGTGACGACGCTGATGGTGCCGTCGGTCTCGAGGACGGCAGCCCGGACCATGTCGAGGCCACCGGCGCCGGAGGACCGGACTGCCTGCAATACCTCGCTCTCGGTCATTCGCTGGTCCCGCAGGGCCGAGTGGAGCACACGCCCTCGCTCCACCACCAAGGTCGGGCTCGCAGTCACCACGGCCCGACCGCCGAACCTGGTCGTGAGAGTGGCGACCAGGAACTGGAGCACGGCCAGGGTCGCGAGCGCGACAGCCCCTTGTGCCCAGGTCACCTTCTTGTCAAGGAAGATGGTCGCCAGCGTGGAGCCGAGTGCGACCGTGACGACGAGGTCGAAGGCGTTGAGCTTGGCCAGCGTCCGCTTCCCCGAGGTTCGCAGGATGAGGACGAGGGTGACGTAGGCGGCAGCCCCCACGAGCAGGATGCGGGCCAGGTCGGACCAGGTTGAGAACCACATGTGAGTCGCCTACCCATGCGCCGTGTCGCTCAACCACGCACCGCTGGCCGACCATCGAAGCTCTCGGTGGTCAGACGCCGGTAGAGCATCCGGCCGGGCGACGAGGTGAGCCCGTGGGCAATCGTGCTCGCGACGACGATCATGATCCCGGCGCCCATCACCGAATCCGGAAGGTGGAGCTCCTTCGCCTCCAGGGTCAGGTAGAACACCGCCGAGACGCCGACCGGCCCGAACCAGCCCAGATAGAGCGCGTCGGCCCAGTCCAGCTGGAGCGGCCGCCGGAGCAGGAGCAGGACAGGGATCCGGCGCAGTCCGAGCACGGCGAGGGACAGCGCAATGGCAACCCATCCGATGTCCCGCCACAGACCCCACGGGATGGTCGCACCGAGCAGGACGAACAACGGCAGCACCGCGAACCGGTTGACTGCTTCATCGATCTCGACCTCCGTTGTCCGCTCCCTGCCCGTGCTCGTCAGGTTGAAGGTGAGGCTCGCGAGGAACGCTGCCAGGACGCCGTCGAGCCGCAACGCGCCGGAGAGACCGAGGACGAGGAGAGCCAGCAGGACGGTGAAGAGCAGCATGGGGCCGTGCGCCGTCGCGCCGTGCTTCTCCCCGGCCTGGAGCGCCCGACCGCCGAGCCAGCCGGCGAGGACGCCGAGCGCGACCGCGCCCACAACCTGCCGCAGGATGTCTCCGGTCGCCTGGCCGGCCGTCATGGGGCCTGCCAACGCGACGGCGGCCAGCACCAGCGGAAGGGCGAGTCCGTCGTTGGCGCCCGACTCGAGGGACAGGATCTCCCGATCACGTGCCGGAAGGTCCTCCTCCGCCGGCTTCCCGGTGACGACGCTCGAGGCGAGCACCGGGTCCGTGGGGCAGACGGCGGTCCCCAGCAGGAGTGCCGAGGTCAACGTGACACCGAGGATTCCCGCGGCCAGTCCGGTGGAGGTCAGGGCCATGAGCGGCATGGCGACCAGGAGCAGGATCGTGACCGGTCGCCATCGCGCGCGCACGGAGCCGAACGGATACCGCAACCCCACGCCCATCACCGAGATCGCAAGGAGTATCCGGGAGGCGTCATGAACGGTCGTGTGTTCCTGGGTGATCGGTGGAACTCGTAGCGCGCCGAGCACCTCCGGCCCGACGAGCACGCCGACCAGGAGTGCGAGCAACGGTTCGGAGATCGGCAGCCGGCGGATGCGCGCGGAGAGCGCCGCCACCAGGACGCCGAGGGCACCGACCGCGACAAGCAGGACGTCGAGGGTCATGTCTGTGTCCTGCCCGCGACACGGGCCATCATGCGCGTGAGCCGAACCCGTGGTCGGCGGCGTAGAGGGAGATCACCGCCCGCGGATCCGAGCCGGTCCTGAGGTAGCTGTCGTCCAGGCGCCGCGCCAGGCTGCGCACCGCTGCGTCGAGCACGTCCGCTGCGTGGCGGACCTCCCGGGAGGGGGAGTGGCTGCCGGCTTCTGCCAGCTCGAGGGCATAGGGCAGTGTGGCGGGCAGTGACAGCGCCTCGTCCTCCTCGAGGAAGTAGTACGACTCGGCGTACTGCAGGAAGTCGGTCTCCACCTGGATCAGGCCCTCGGTCACCGTCTCCAGGACCCGAGTGGCCACGCATGCCTCTCCGCCGGCCACGATTTCGGTCGAGTCCTTCGCCTGGAGGATGCTGAGGCGCTTGGCCACCGACCGACGCCGGCCCAGCGCGGGGTAGACCTGCAGGACCCATGAGATGGCCGCGGTGAGCAGGACGAAGCCCAACAGCGCCTCGAACGGTGTGAGGAGTCGCAGGACCGGGTCCGCGGGCATGATGTCACCGAACCCGAGGGTGGCCACGGTGACCAACGACAGGTACAGCGCCGTGATCGAGTCGGAGGACTGCTGCGGCTGAAGGGCCGAACCGAAGTAGAACCCGTCGGGCATGTGGGGCAGGTAGACCAGCGCCCAGCCGATGACCACGAGAGCGGTCCACGAGACCACCGTGCCGAGGACGCCGATCGGACCGGCCAGCTGACGGGTGCGCCCGGGTCGCACACGCTTGGTAGCCCACCAGACGCCCTGGAACGTCCACCGCGCGATCCGGCCGAATCCTTCGGGGTGCCAGAGAGTGTGGAAGATGTCCCAGAGCGCCACCAAGACGACGAGCAAGCCTGCTGCACCGATCAGCCATCCCATCCAGGGAACTGTAGGCCACCCGGGAACATTGACGGTTCAACTTTGTTGGAGTGACTGTGAAGAACATCGGATTCCTGTCCTTCGGCCACTGGACGCCGTCGCCGCACTCGCAGACCCGGTCGGCCGCCGACGCGCTGACCCAGTCCATCGAGCTCGCGGTCGCCGCCGAGGAGCTCGGCGTGGACGGCGCGTACTTCCGCGTGCACCACTTCGCCCGCCAGCTGGCGTCGCCGTTCCCGCTGCTGGCCGCGATCGGGGCGCGCACCAGCCGCATCGAGATCGGCACCGGCGTGATCGACATGCGTTACGAGAACCCGCTCTACATGGCGGAGGACGCCGGCGCCGCCGACCTGATCTCCGGTGGCCGGCTGCAGCTGGGCATCAGCCGGGGATCACCGGAGCAGGTCGTCGACGGCTTCCGGTACTTCGGTCACGTGCCCGCCGAGGGGTCCGACCATGCCGACATGGCCCGCGAGCACACCCGGATCTTCCTGGAGGTGCTCAAGGGGGAGGGGTTCGCCGAGCCGAACCCCAGGCCGATGTTCCCCAACCCGCCCGGTCTGCTGCGCGTCGAGCCGCACTCGGCCGGCCTCCGTCGCCGGATCTGGTGGGGCGCCGGCTCCCGTCGTACGGCGGAGTGGGCAGCCGAGCAGGGCATGAACCTGATGAGCTCGACGCTGCTCACCGAGGACACCGGGGTGCCGTTCCACCAGCTCCAGGCCGAGCAGATCCAGCGGTTCCGCGAGGCCTGGAGGGCCGCGGGCCACGACTTCGAGCCGCGGGTGTCGGTCAGCCGCAGCATCTTCCCGCTGGTCAGCGACGAGGACCGGGCGTACTTCGGCCACGACCGGAGCAGCCAGGACCAGGTCGGTTTCCTCGAGGGCGGGCCGGCCCGCTTCGGCAAGAGCTACGCGGGCGAACCGGACCAGCTGGTCAAGGAGCTGGCCGAGGACGAGGCGATCGCCGCGGCCGACACGCTGCTCCTGACGATCCCCAACCAGCTCGGAGTCGACTACAACGCGCACGTCCTCGAGGCGGTGCTTCAGCACCTCGCGCCCGAGCTCGGCTGGCGCTGACGGCCCGAAAGGGCCACAACGACGTGCAATCGGCGCGCTCCGGGGCCGCTGTCACGCTCAGCGGTCCGGCGTCGCGGGCCCGAGTGCACGTCCGAATGGCCCCAGCGCTCGCCGGCCGGCCTCGAAGATCCCGTCAGAGGAGCCCGAGGTCGGCGCGGGCGCCGAGGAGACGGGCGAGTGTGCGGAAAGTCGGATTGGCGCCACACGTCATGATGCTGTGGCCGGCTCGACCGGCTCTCCTGGCGAAGAGCGTCAGTCGGCGCATCGTGGCGACGTCGACGAAGTCCAGCGCGGTGACGTGGAGGTGCACGGACTCGGCTCCGTCGAGCTCGACATGGTCGAGGGCGGTGCCGAGGTCTTCGAGGGTCGCGATGTCGGCCTCGCCCTGGAGGATGACCCAGGTGATGCTGTTGCCCCTGCGGAAGTCGATGCCGAGCCTGGGTACGCCGTCGGTGTTGGTCAGGCTGATCATGTGTGTTACCGGTTCCACGAAGCAGCCGTGCAACGACACGGGCTTCGGATAGTTCATACGCCGGGAACGGTGCCGTCCTGGATGACGACGCTCGAGTAACTCTCGGTGCGTCGACGCTACGCCGGTCCAGGGCAGAAAGCCAGGGGATGGGCACGCGGCCTCGAGGTGCCGTCGGCACGGTAGGCGCGAACCCTCGGGTGCGGTTCCGTCAGGCGGAAGAAGGCGCTTGCTGCCGAGGCGGACCCTGTGGTTGAACTGGCAGCGTGATCCCTCGTCAGAACGCCCAGGTGAACCAGTACGGCGCCGACGTCCGTTCGTCGATACCGGCCGCGTCGGACGTGCTCGGAGTCGTCCGGCTGCCGGAGCGTCACGAAGCGATCTGGCGGCTGGCCGAACCACATCTGAAAGTGCGCGACAACGACGGACACACGATCTACGCCTACGGACTCGCCCAGGCTCTGGTCGAGCTGCATCCCGAGGCGGACCCCGAGGTGGTGCTCCCGGCGATCATCCTGCACGACACGGGGTGGTCCACCGTGCCGGAAGAGGAGATCCTGTCCGCCATCGCGCCCGGCGGCGGCCGTCCGGACCTGGTCCTGCAGCACGAGAAGGAAGGTGCGCGGATCGCCGGGGACATCCTCGCCGAGGTGGGATGGGACTCGGGACGCACCGAACGGATCCTGGCGATCATCGATGGCCACGACTCCCGGCGAGAGGCGATCTCGCTCGACGACGCCCTCATGAAGGACGCGGACAAGCTGTGGCGGCTCACGCCACACGGTGTGGACACGGTCATGGACTGGTTCGGCCTCACTCGCGACGAGGCTCATCGGCTGATCGCCAGTCGGGTGCACGGCCATCTGCTCACCGACGCCGGCCGGACCATGGCACGTGGCCTCGCGGCGGTCGCCTCGATCGACGTCGCACCGCAACGCCTCGTTCTCGGCTGACGGTCGCTCCAGCGGCGACCGTCACACCGCCTCCTGGGTCCAGACGGAGAGTGGAGGAGCGGCGTTGGCCGGCGCGCGTACCCTCGTGCTGTCACGTCTGAGGTTCGGGTGCGCCCACCCGACGAGGAGGAACGCTGCGAGGTGATGGCCGCACCGTCACCTCGAAGGTCCTGGCGATGCTGTCGGCCTTCGAGGGTGGTTCCGGCGCGCTCACCCTCAGCGACCTCGCCGACCACGCCGGGATCCCACTGCCCACCGCGCACCGGCTCGCCGCGGAGCTGGTCGAGTGGGGTGCGCTCGAGCGTGATGCGCGCGGGCGGTACGTCGTGGGTCTCCGGCTGTGGGAGGTCGCCCAGAGCGCCGGCCGCCAGCTGCGGGACACCGCCCGGCCGTTCCTCCAGGACCTGTTCTCGCTGACCCAGGAGACGGCGCACCTCGCCGTCCGCGAAGGCCACGAGGCCCTGTACATCGACAGGGTGTACAGCTCGAAGCGAGTGCCGCGCGCCTCCCGCGTCGGTGGCCGCCTGCCTTTGCACGCCACGGCCGTCGGCAAGGTCCTCCTGGCCTATGAGGAGGACTGGTTCCGGGAGGCCTACCTGGAGCGTCCCTTGGAGCCGGCGACCAGGAGCACTCACGTGAACCCCCGTCGGCTTGCCCAGGAGCTCACCCAGGTCCGCGAGCAGGGATACGCGACCACGCTCGAAGAGGTGCGGGCCGGCTCCTGCTCGATCGCGGTGCCCGTCCGCACCGAGATCGGTGACGCGGCGATCGGGCTGGTGATGCTCTCCACCCAGGCGTCGCAGATGACCCGATACCTCCCCACACTCCTCGGCGTCGCCCGCAGGATCGAGGCTGCCGCCGCGCGGCCCCAACCGCCCCTGGTGCGCAGGCCGCGGCGCCGGAGCGGATCCACTTCCGCTCAACGGAAGTCGGCAATAGACCCGCGGACGTGACGCGGGCCACGCTGGTCAGGTGCCGAACCGCTCGGCACGTCCGCTCAGATGGAGGTCGGATGTCGTCCACCCAGATCACATCGGACTCGGGAACCGCGCAGGGCTGCCCGGTGCATCACGGCTTCGAGCCGTTCGATCTCAACGACCCGTTCCCGGCGTACGCACGGCTGCGCGCCGAGGAGCCGGTCATGTACGACGAGCGCATCGGTTACTGGGTCGTCAGCAGGTACGAGGACGTCAAGGCGGTCTTCGACGACTGGGAGACCTTCAGCAGCGAGAACGCCCAGGCGCCCGTCCGGGAGCGCGGCGCGGAGGCCAAGCGGATCATGGGGGAGGGCGGGTTCACCGCCTACTCCGGTCTCTCGGCCCGCGTGCCCCCGGACCACACCCGGATCCGCAAGGTGGTGCAGAAGCAGTTCACCCCGCGGCGCTACAAGGTCCTCGAGCCGGAGATCCGCGCGACCGTCGTACGGATGCTCGAAGACATGCTGGCGCGGCCGGACCGCAGGGGCGACCTGCTGCGGGACCTGGCCTACGACGTGCCGACGAACACCATCCTGACCCTGATCGGCGAGGACCTCTCGATGGTGCCCACCTTCAAGAGGTGGTCGGACTCCCGCGCGGCGATGACGTGGGGCGACCTCACCGACGAGGAGCAGATTCCCCACGCGCACAACCTCGTGGACTACTGGCAGGAGTGTCTGCGGCTCGTCGCCGAGGCGCACGAGACCGAGAAGGACAGCCTGGTCGGTGACCTGGTGCGGGCCCAGCAGTCCGGAGAGCCGATCACCGACCACGAGATCGCCTCGGTGTGCTACAGCCTGCTCTTCGCCGGCCACGAGACCACGACGACGTTGATCTCCAACGCGCTCGGCGTCCTGCTCCGGCACCGCGAGCAGTGGGACGAGCTGGTCGCCGACCCGAAGAAGATCTCAGGCGCCATCGAAGAGGTGCTGCGATTCAGCCCCTCGATCGTGGCCTGGCGGCGCAAGGCCACGAAGGCCGCCACGATCGGCGGTGTCGAGGTCCCCGAGGGCGCCAACATCCTGCTGGTCATGGGCTCGGCGAACCGTGACGAGAGCCGTTTCGAGGACGCCGAGCAGTTCGACATCCACCGCGCCAACGCTCGTGAGCACCTCTCGTTCGGCTTCGGGATCCACTACTGCCTGGGCAACATGCTGGCCAAGCTGCAGGCCAAGGTGGCGGTCGAGGAGGTCGCACGGATCTGTCCGGGCCTCCGGCTGCAGAGCGATGCACCGCTCCAGTACGGCGAGAACCTGTCCTTCCGCCCGCCCCTGGCGGTACCGGTCACCTGGGAGGGTTGAGATGACCTTCAACAACGACTACGTCCAGTTCTTCGACGCCGGGCCGGAGCCCAAGCACGAGCTGCTCGGCGGGAAGTGCGCCTCCCTGGTCTCGATGACGGCGGCCGGCATGCCGGTGCCGCCAGGGTTCGCGGTGACCACCGCCAGCTACGACGCGTTCATCGACCAGACCGGGATCCACGCCGAGATCACCTCCAAGCTCGAGCGGCTCGATCCCGAGAACGTCAGGGCTGTCGACTCGGTGTCCGCGACGATCCGCGACCACATCACCTCTCGGCCCGTCCCTCAGGACGTTCGGGAGTCGCTGTTCGCGGCCTACGAGGCGCTGCAGTCACGATTCGACGCCCCGGTGCCCGTGGCGGTCCGGTCCTCGGCAACCGCGGAGGACCTCCCGGGCGCCAGCTTCGCCGGGCAGCAGGACACCTACCTCTGGCTCACCTCGTGCGAGTCCGTCACCCATCACATCCGGGAGTGCTGGGCCTCCCTCTACACCAGCCGGGCGATCCTCTACCGGCTCAAGAACGGCATCTCCGACGAGGGGCTCTCGATGGCCGTCGCCGTCCAGAAGATGGTCAACTCTAAGGTCTCCGGTGTCGCGATCACGATGAACCCCGCCACCGGTGATCGCTCCAAGATCACGGTGGACGCGTCGTACGGCGTGGGGGAGATGGTGGTCAGCGGACAGGTGACGCCGGACAACATCGTGCTCGACAAGGTGATGTTGACGCTGGTCTCGGAGACGATCGGCGACAAGCACGCCGAGCTGGTCCCGGACACCTCTGCCGGAGAGCTCGTGGAGCGGGAGGTCGAGCCCGACCGGCGCAAGCGACGGTGTCTCACCGACGAGGAGCTCCGAGCCCTGGCCGAGATGGCCAAGCGCGCCGAGAAGCACTACGGCTGCCCCCAGGACATCGAGTGGGCGCTCGACGCCGACCTCCCCGACGGCGCGAACCTCCTCCTGCTGCAGTCCCGTCCCGAGACCGTGCACAGCTCCAAGGCACCTGCGCCCGTTGCCGCCAGCGGCGCCGCGCTCTCCCCGCCGTCTCCGTCGGCCCCGTCCATCTCCGGTTTGCTCTCCGGCATCACCGCCGGCCTCACGAACAGGATCAGCTCATGACCGTCACGTCGTCCCCTCCGAACGCCCCCATGAAGTCCTTCCCCAAGCCGTCGGAGCTCGCCGTCCCCGAGGGGGCCGAGGGCTGGGAGGAGCTCTATCCCTACAACCTCCGGTTCAGCCAGACCCCGGGCGCCGACGACAAGTTCTGGTTCTGCGACAGCCAGCACTGGCCGACGGTGTTCAAGCCGTTCGAGACCATCGGCGGAGAGTTCGCAGTGAAGTGCCTGGGGCAGTACAACACCCGGCACCTGCTCATCCCGCCGGCCAACGGCATCGAGTTCAAGATCCACCTCGGCTACCTCTACATGTCGCCGGTCGGTGTCCCGCCGGAGGAGATCCCGGCCAGGGTGCCGGAGTTCGAGCGTCGAGCCGGCCACTACTTCCAGAACTGGGACTCGCTCCTCGACGCCTGGCGCGCGAAGGTTCGCGGGACCATCGACGAGATGGAGGCGCTGCGGTTCGAAGCGCTGCCCGACGCCGTGCCGTTCGAGGACATCGTGACCGGCAAGGCCAAGGACGGCTCCGAGGTCCTGATGGAGAACTACGACCGGCTGATCCAGCTCTGCTACCAGAACTGGCAGTACCACTTCGAGTTCCTCAACCTCGGCTACCTCGCCTACCTCGACTTCTTCGGGTTCTGCAAGGAGGTCTTCCCCGGCATCCCCGACCAGGCCATCGCGAAGATGGTCCAGGGCGTCGACATGGAGCTGTTCCGCCCGGACGACGAGCTGAAGAAGCTGGCGGCCCTCGCCGTGGAGAAGGGGCTGCAGAGTGCCTTCACCGACACCCACGACGTCGAGGGGACGCTCCAGCGGATCGCTGCCGCTGAGGGGGGCCAGGAGTGGCTGGCCCAGTACGACGCCGCCAAGGATCCCTGGTTCAACTTCACGGTCGGCAACGGCTTCTACGGGCACGACAAGTACTGGCTGGAGCACCAGGAGATCCCGCTCGGCTACATCAAGGACTACATCCGCCGGCTCGAGGAGGGGCACCAGATCATGCGCCCCGTGGAGGAGCTGGTGGCCGAGCGCGACCGCATCGTCGAGGAGTACCGCGAGCTGCTCCACGGAGACAACGTCGCGCTGTTCGACGCCAAGCGCGGACTGGCAGCGACGGCCTACCCCTACGTGGAGAACCACAACTTCTACATCGAGCACTGGACCATGGGCGTCTTCTGGCGCAAGGTCCGCGAGCTCGGCGGTGTGTTCGCCGACGCAGGGTTCTGGAGCGACCCCAGCGACATGCTCTACCTGACTCGCGGTGAGGTGCGCGACGCGCTGTTCGACCTCGTCACGGGGTGGGCTGTCGGGTCCGAGGCATCCGGTCCGCACTACTGGCCGTCCGAGATCGAGCGGCGCCGCAAGATCATCGACGCGTTGTCCAGCCAGCGCCCGCAGCCTGCCCTGAACACGCCCCCGACGGAGATCACCGAACCGTTCACGATGATGCTCTACGGCATCACCACCGAGCAGGTCCAGCAGTGGCTCGCCGGGGACGACGAGGACAGCGACGGCGCGATCACGGGCATGGCCGCCTCACCCGGTGTCGTCGAGGGCGTGGCCCGGGTCGTGCACGACGCCGACCAGCTCGATGACGTGCAGGACGGCGACATCCTCGTGGCGACGATCACGGCACCGTCCTGGGGCCCGATCTTCGGCAAGATCAAGGCGACCGTCACCGACATCGGCGGGATGATGAGCCACGCCGCGATCGTGTGCCGGGAGTACGGCCTGCCCGCTGTCACCGGCACCGGGAACGGCTCCACCACGATCAGGAGCGGTCAGCGGATCCGGGTCGACGGCAACAGCGGTCGCGTCGAGATCCTGGACTGACCGATGACCGAGACCGTCCGCGAGGGCTCCGGTCGCACCGTGCTCGTCACCGGTGCGGCCGGCGGCCTCGGCCGCAGCTTCGCACTCGGCTTCGCCGCCCGGGGCTACCGGGTCGCCGTGGCTGACATCGACGAGGCCGGGGCCGAGGAGACCGCACGCCTGGTCAAGGACGCCGGGAGTGCGTCGTGGTCCGGGCCCGTCGACGTCACGTCGCCGGAGTCCACCACGGTGCTGGCCGAGGCCGTCGCCGACTTCGGCGGGGGCGCGATCGACGTACTCGTCAACAATGCGGCGATCTACGGCACGGTCACCCGCTCGCCGCTGGAGGAGATCGACCCGGCCGAGTGGGACCTCGTGATGGGGGTGAACCTCAAGGGTCCGTGGCTGATGACCCGGGCCTGCAGCCGCTACCTGCCAGAAGGTGGCCGGGTGGTGAACCTCTCCTCCGCCACGGTGTTCTCGGGCTCGGAGAACTGGGCCCACTACGTCGCCTCCAAGGGAGGCGTCATCGCACTCACCCGGGTGATGGCCAAGGAGCTCGGGCGGCGCTCGATCAACGTCAACGCCATCGCGCCGGGCTTCACGCTCACCGAAGCGAGCAAGTCCCTGATCGACGACGCCGAGCGGTACGGCGTCGACAGGGGGTCCCTGCGCCGCTCCAGCCAACCCGAGGACGTCGTCGGTGCGGCGCTGTTCCTCGCCGGCCCCGAGTCCGGCTTCATCACCGGCCAGACCCTGGTCGTCGACGGTGGCCGCCAGTTCATCTGAGCCGACGTCGATCCCGACAGCAGCAGATCAGCCCGTCCATCCCACAGGAGCACCCATGCCCAAGATCACCTACACCGAGGCCAACGGGGAGTCCCGCACCGTCGAGGCGAACGTCGGCGACTCCGTGATGGAGACCGCGGTGCGCAACGGCGTCCCCGGCATCGTCGCGGAGTGCGGCGGCTCGCTGTCGTGCGCGACCTGCCACGTGTTCGTGGACGAGGCGGAGCTTCCCCAGCTCCCACCGATGGAGGAGATGGAGGACGAGATGCTCTGGGGCGCGGCCGTCGACCGCCAGGACAACTCGCGGCTCTCCTGCCAGATCAAGGTGACCGACGAGATGGACCTCCACGTCACCACACCGGAAACGCAGGTCTGAGATGTCCGGTCACGGTCTGCTCATCATCGGTGCGTCACAGGCGGGCGTGCAGCTCGCCGTGTCGCTGCGCGCGCTCGGGTACGCCGACCCGATCACCCTGCTGGGCGATGAGAACCACCGCCCGTACCAACGGCCGGCGCTGTCCAAGGAGTTCCTGCAGGGCTCCATCACCAAGGAGTCGTTGATCTACCGCACCCAGGAGTACTGGGACGAGCACGCCATCACCGTGGTCAAGAACGAGCGGATCATCCGCATCGACAAGCGTGACGACGGCAGCGGGATCGCCTACTCGATGTCGGGCGCGGAGATCCCGTTCGACCGGTTGGCACTCACCGTGGGTGCGCGTGCCCGGAAGCTTCTCGTCGAGGGCGTCGACCTGCCGGGCGTGCTCTACCTGCGCAACGCCGACGACGCGCTGGAGCTGAAAGCACGCGTGCCGATGGTGAAGGACGTGGTCGTGATCGGCGGCGGCTTCATCGGCATCGAGGCTGCCGCGAGCCTGCACAAGATGGGCCGCACGGTCACCCTCGTCGAGGCCGGCCCGCGCCTTGTGGGACGAGCCGTGGGGGAGGAGACGTCCGGCTACCTCCACGACCATCACCGGCAGCAGGGCCTGGCCATCAAGCTGGGCACCCAGGTCACGCGGATCGTTGCCGGTGGTGACCGGGTGAGTGGTGTCGAGCTGTCCGACGGAACCACCGTGCCGGCCGATCTCGTGCTGATCGGTGTCGGAGTGATCCCGAACACCGAGCTGGCCGAGTCGATCGGCCTGAAGTGCGACAACGGCATCGTGGTGGACCGCTACTCCGTGGCTTCCGACGGGGTGACCGTCGCCGTGGGCGACGTGGCGAACCTGCCCAACCCGGTGCCGGGCGCTCCCGAGGGTGACCGGGTCCGCTTCGAGAGCGTCAACAACGCGGTCGAGCAGGCCAAGGTGGCGGCGTACGCGATCGTCGGCCGGCACGAGGAGTACGCCGGCATCCCCTGGTTCTGGTCCAACCAGGCCGAGCTCAAGCTCCAGATCGCGGGGCTCTCGGCCGGTCACGACAGGACGCTGGTCCGTCGCGACGACGCCAAGCAGAAGTTCTCCGTCCTGTACTACCGCGGTGACAGGATCCTCGCCGCCGACTGCGTCAACGCGCCCCTGGACTTCATGGCGGTGAAGGCCGCCCTCGCCAAGGGCGCCTCGATCCCCTTCGACCAGGCCAACGACCCCGACGTGCAGCTGAAGTCGATCACGGTCGCTTCCTGACCCCCACCGAGAAAGAGACAGCCATGCTGACCCACGAGCTGCCCGCCACCCCGGTTCCGGCGAACGGCCCCGTCGACGTGTCCCCGATCGCCCTGTCCCCGGGGCGGGACACGGACCTGGACCCGATCTGGAAGTCCGTCGTGCCCGAGTCGCGCGCGCGGAGCAACGACATCCACCTGCCGATCTCGCTGGCCTACGCCGAGCGCCTCTGCGACGCGCACCCGGAGGCCAACCGGCTCCTGGTCCGCGTGGCGATCATGCTCCACGACACCGGGTGGGGCCGGGTCGACGAGGACCGGATCATCTCCGAGGGATTCGGCAAGAACTGGCGCAAGGCCGCCGTCCGCTTCGAGCACGAGCGCCAGGGCTGCATCATCGCCCGCGAGGTGCTGCCGCCGCTCGGCTACGACGAAGACTTCGTCGAGGCCGTCACGACCATCATCGACGGCCACGACACCCGCAAGGAGGCCAAGTCGCTGGAGGACGCCCTCGTCCGGGATGCCGACCGGCTCTGGCGCTTCGACCACGCCGGGATCGCCCTCGCCTCCGGTTGGTTCGGCATGGACCCCGCGACGTACTGCGACCGGCTGGCGGCAGAGATCGTCCCCGAGCTGCTCACCCAGGCGGCGATCTCCATGGCCACCGCCGACCTCGAGCGCTCCAACGACCTGCTCAAGACCGCGGTGCTGAGATGAGCGACCCTCGTGCCCGGCTCGACCTGCCCTGGACGCATGTCGACGACCTGTACGTCGACGGCGCGTGGCGGCCTGCCTCGGGGCCGGCCCGCCGGCCGGTGCTCGACCCGGCCACCGCCGAGCAGTGGGGGTCTGTCCCCGAGGCCACCGCGGAGGACGTCGACGCGGCCATGGCCGCCGCCGACCGAGCTTTCCGCCAGGGACCGTGGCCGCGGCTGACGCCCTCCGAGCGAGCCGGGCACCTGCTGCGGATGGCCGACGAGGTCGAGAAGCGCGCGGAGCCGCTGGCCTGGACGAACACCCGCGAGAACGGCACGCCGGTGTCGGAGACCTTGGGGGCCGCCGCGAACGCCGCCGGGATCCTGCGCTACTTCGCCTCGCTGGCCGGCTACCTCGAGCAAGAGGATGTGCGACCGTTCCCTGCCGGGGGAGCGGAGTCCGTCGTACGCCGTGACCCCGTCGGTCCGTGCGCGCTGATCGCCCCCTGGAACTTCCCGATCAACCTCGTGGTGATCAAGCTGGCGCCCGCGCTGCTGGCCGGGTGCACCGCCGTGATCAAGCCGGCCGAGACGACGCCGTTGTCGATCCGGTTCGTCGTCGAGGCAGCCGAGGCCGCCGGCATCCCGGCCGGCGTGGTGAACCTGGTGACCGGGGGAGGCGACACCGGTGATGCGC
The DNA here is from genome assembly GCF_054781215.1 of Nocardioides pakistanensis. NCBI lineage: Bacteria > Bacillati > Actinomycetota > Actinomycetes > Propionibacteriales > Nocardioidaceae > Nocardioides > Nocardioides pakistanensis. The sequence goes on from NZ_BAAGUV010000038.1 coordinate 90,361, forward strand.
TGGTCCGGCACCCACTCACGGCCAAGGTGGCCTTCACGGGATCGACGCCTGTGGGACGCAGAATCGCCGCCGCCTGCGGTGAGCTGCTGCGGCCCGTCACCCTGGAGCTGGGCGGCAAGTCCTCGGCCCTGGTGCTGCCGGACGCCGACCTCGACCAGATGGCGGGTGTGCTGCTCCGTTCCTGCATGCGCAACACCGGGCAGACCTGCTACATCTCCACGCGCATCCTCGCGCCGGCACAGCGCTACGCCGAGGTCGTCGACATGGTGACCGAGGTGGTCTCTGCAGCCAAGCAGGGCGATCCGTTCGACGAGGACACCGTCTTCGGGCCGATGGCGTCCGAGGCTCAGCTCGGGGTCGTGCTCGGCTTCCTGGAGTCGGCGCGTGCCGAGGGTGCCCGCGTCACCACGGGCGGGCGTCGAGCGGACCGCGAGGGCTTCTTCGTCGAGCCGACCGTCCTGGCCGACGTCACCCCGGAGATGGAGGTGGCACGCGAGGAGATCTTCGGGCCGGTCATCACCGTGCTGCGCTACGAGACCCTCGAGGAGGCGATCGAGATCGCGAACTCGACGGCCTACGGTCTCGGCGGGATCGTCTTCTCGCGGGACCCGGACGCCGCTCTGGCGGTGGCCGAGCAGCTCGACACCGGGTCCGTCGGGATCAACTTCTTCGCCTCGAACCACGCTGCACCGTTCGGTGGCCGCCACGACTCCGGCCTCGGCGTGGAGTACGGCGTGGAGGGCCTCAACGCATACCTGACCTACAAGTCGATCCATCGCCGGACCGCCGGCTGAGCCCGGACCGAGCGATGACGGAGCCGAAGAGAGCCGCAGCATGAGCGCGACCCAGTTTGTCGCGACGGCCAAGGAGGCGGTCGCGGACGTGCCTGATGGTGCGACGGTGATGATCGGTGGGTTCGGGATCGCCGGTCAGCCGGTGGAGCTGATCGAGGCGTTGATCGAGTCCGGTGCCAGGGACCTGACGGTGGTGAACAACAACGCCGGCAACGGTGAGGTGGGGCTGGCCGGGCTGATCCGTGAGGGGCGGGTGCGCAAGATCATCTGCTCGTTCCCGCGGCAGGCCGACTCCCACCACTTCGACGCGGCCTACCGGGCCGGTGAGATCGAGCTCGAGCTCGTCGCGCAGGGCAACCTCGCCGAGCGGATCCGCGCCGCCGGTGCCGGGATCGGGGCGTTCTTCACCCCTACCGGCTACGGCACCCCGCTGGCCGAGGGCAAGGACACCCGGGTCATCGACGGCCGCGGGCACGTCCTGGAACACCCGATCCACGCCGACGTGGCCCTGGTCAAGGCCCACGCCGCCGACACCCTGGGCAACCTGGTGTACCGCAAGACCGCCCGCAACTTCGGCCCGGTCATGGCCACCGCCGCGGCCACCACGATCGTGCAGGTCCACCAGGTCCGGCCGCTCGGCGGGATCGACCCCGAGCACGTGGTCACCCCCTCGATCTACGTCGACCGGGTGGTCGAGATCCCCGACCCCCACCTCACAGCCCGGGAGGAGCAGTCGTGACGATCACCCTCGAGCGCATGGACACCGACCAGCTCGCCGCCCTGGTCGCCGCCGACATCCCGGCCGGGTCGTTCGTGAACCTCGGCATCGGCCAGCCCACCAAGGTCGCCAACTACCTCGACCCGGCCGCCGGGATCATCCTGCACACCGAGAACGGCATGCTCGGCATGGGCCCCGAGGCCCACGGCGCCGCCGTCGACCTCGACCTGCTCAACGCCGGCAAGGTGCCCGTGACCGAGCTGCCGGGTGCGTCGTACTTCCACCACGCCGACTCGTTCGCGATGATGCGCGGCGGCCACCTCGACCACTGCGTCCTCGGCGCGTTCCAGGTCTCCGCCCGAGGGGACCTTGCCAACTGGCACACCGGCCAACCCGAGGCGATCCCCGCCGTCGGCGGTGCGATGGACCTGGCCACCGGAGCGAAACAGACCTTCGTGATGATGACCCTGCTCACCCGCGACGGCCGCCCCAAGCTCGTCCCCGAGTGCACCATGCCACTCACCGGAGTGCAGTGCGTGTCCCGGATCTACACCGACCACGCCGTGTTCCTCATCGAACCCGACCGCGTCGCGGTCCGCGACCTGTTCGGCATCACCTTCCCCGACCTCCAGGACCTCCTCGAGGTTCCGCTCACAGACAGGACGGACTCCTGATGGCAGTCACCCGAACGCAGGTCGGCATCGTCGGTGGGGGACCGGCGGGCCTGATGCTGTCGCACCTGCTGCACCTGGCCGGGATCGACTCGGTTGTCGTGGACAGCCGGCCCCGCAAGCTCATCGAGGACACGCACCGCGCGGGGATCCTCGAGCGGGACAGCGTGCGCATGCTTCTCGACACCGGCGTCTCGGACAGGGTGCTGCGCGACGGGCACGAGCACGAGGGCATCGACCTGAGGTTCGGCGGCGTCAGCCATCGCATCGACTTCCAGGAGCTTGTCGGTGCCTCCTGCTGGCTCTACCCGCAGACCGACGTGTTCATCGACCTCGCCGACGCTCGGGACCGCGATGGCGGCGACGTCCGCTTCGGGATCAGCGACGCCCGGGTCGTCGATCTCACCTCCGACCGCCCGGGGATCCTCTTCACCGACGCGGCAGGGTCCGAGCAGGAGGTCCGGTGCGACGTCGTCGTGGGTGCGGACGGCTCGAGGAGCATGACACGACGCGAGATCCCCGACCGCAAGCAGTACTTCCGCGAGTACCCGTTCGCCTGGTTCGGCATCCTCTGTGAGGCTCCGCCGAGCGCGCCAGAGCTGATCTACTGCCGCTCACCCCGGGGTTTCGCGCTCATCTCCCAGCGCACCGAGTCGATCCAGCGGATGTACTTCCAGTGCTCGCCGACCGAGTCGGTCGACGACTGGTCGGAGGATCGCATCTGGGAGGAGCTGCAGGCACGGGTCTCCGGAGAGGACGGGTTCCGGCTCACCGAGGGGCGCATCTTCGAGAAGACCGTCCTGCCGTTCCGCTCCTTCGTGTGTGAGCCGATGCGGCACGGCAACCTTCTCCTGGCCGGCGACGCGGCGCACACCGTGCCGCCCACGGGCGCCAAGGGGCTCAACCTCGCACTGGCCGACGTGCGCGTCCTCGCCGAGGTCCTCGAGCGCGCGATCGGGAAGGGTGAGCCCGAGGCGCTCGACGAGTACACGGCGCGAGCCCTCGGCCGGGTGTGGAAGGCACAGCACTTCTCGTACTGGATGACCTCGATGCTGCACCAGGCCGAGGGGGCGTCGGACTTCGACGAGCGTCGCCAGCTGGGCGAGCTCGACTCGGTCGTCGCCTCGCGGCACGGGGCGTCGTACCTCGCCGAGGCCTACACCGGCTGGCCCTCGTGAGCCACGAGTGGTCGGAAACGCACCAGGTCAGCAGCCGTGCGGGCTGCTGACCTGGTTCTTGTGCGCCATCAGGGACTCGAACCCCGAACCCGCTGATTAAGAGTCAGCTGCTCTGCCAATTGAGCTAATGGCGCGCGTGAAGCGAGTGGAACTCTAGCAACACAGGTGCCGCACCACGAAATCGGCGGGGTGTGACGGCGGGCACCGCCGGTAAGCGAGCCGCAGGCGCGACTGCACGGATTCCCGACCCATCCACAAGACCGTCGCCGACGAACTACAGTCGCAGCCCAACGGTTGCGCCCATTCACCGTCTGTCCAGGAGGCGCGATGCCCGAGCCCGAGCTGAGGTTGGTGTCCCCGCGGGGCCCGGCTGACGTCGACGACCTCATGCGCCGTGCGGCGCGCGGGGACGCACAGGCCTTCGAGGAGCTGTACGACGAGCTGTCCCCGGCCGTCTACGGGCTAGCGCGGCGAGTCGTGCGGGACCCGGCTCGCGCCGAGGACGTGACGCAGGAGGTGTTCCTCGACGTGTGGCGCAAGGCGACGCGGTTCGACGTCGAGCGAGGCAAGGCGAAGACGTGGGTGATGACCATCGCCCACCGCAGGGCCGTGGACGCCGTACGTCGCAGCGAGGCACAGAAGCGGCAGGACCACCAGGGCGCGCCCGAGGAGGTCTCGCACGACGAGCCGGCCGACGCGCTGATCACGGCCGAGGAGCACGGCGCGGTGCGCGAGTGCCTTGAGACGCTGACCGACCTGCAGCTGGAGTCGGTGCGGCTGGCGTACTTCAACGGATACACCTACGGGGAGGTGGCGACCTTGCTCGACAAGCCGCTACCGACGATCAAGACGAGAATGAGAGACGGCCTGATCCGTCTCCGCGACTGCCTGGAGGGGGCACGATGAGCACCGAGCTCCACACGCTGTCCGGCGCCTATGCCCTCAACGCGCTCAGCGCTGAGGAGGCCGAGCAGTTCCGTCGGCACCTCGACGAGTGCACCGCCTGCCGCCAGGAGGTGCGCGAGCTGCAGGCGGCTGCGGCCTCGATGGGCAGCAGCGAGGCGATCGCCCCGCCCGAGCACCTCAAGGCGCGGGTGCTCGACGCCGTCGACCGCACGCCGCAGCTGCCGCCTCGCGACAAGGGCGGCGTCGTGGTCGACGTACCCCCGCACCGTTGGGGCCGGCGGTTCCTGGTCGCCGCCGCGGCGGCTGTGATCGTGGTGGGCGCTGCCATCGGGCTCTCCCAGCTCCAGGACGACGAGCAGCAGAGCCTGCTCGCGCAGGAGGTGGTCCAGGTCTTCGAGGCCGAGGACGCCCACACCGCGACGATGGAGACCGCGAACGGCGGCAAGATCTCGGTGGCGACCTCACCGACCCGCGGTGAGATGGCCGTCGACACCGACGAGCTGCCGGCGCTCGACGAGGAGCACGTCTACCAGCTCTGGGCGATCCAGGGCGGGGCGATCTCGTCGGTCGGCATCCTGGAGCCGGAGAAGGGTGCGGCGATGGAGATGCCCGAGCCGGACGTGGAGGTCGCGATCACGGTCGAGCCGGCCGGCGGGTCGGCGCAGCCCACGACCGAGCCGATCATGCGGGTCAACCCCAGCGAGGTCTGACACCCGTCTTCCCACGCGTTGTGGACGGATCACACGCGATACACCGCGTGTGGTCCGTCCATAACCCCGCATTACTTGAGGCGGCGGAGCGTACGGCGGTCAGCCGGCGCGGTGTGCCTCGAGCACAGCCTGGGCGGCGTTGTGCCCACCGATCCCGCTGACCGCCCCGCCGCGCCGGGCGCCGGAGCCGCAGATCAGCACGTTCGCGACATCGGTGGCGACACCCCAGCGCTGGGCGGGGGTCTCGAGCCGGGACCGGTTCGGCGACCACGGCCAGGACAGGTCGCCGTGGAAGATGTGCCCGCCGGGCATCGCGAGCGCGTGGTCGATGTCCTGCGGGGCCTTGGCCTCCAGGCACGGCCGGTCGTGCGCGTCGAGTGCGAGGCAGCTCTCGATCGGCTCCTCGAGGTGCTCGTTGATCGCGTCGAGCACGCGGTGGACCGCCTCGTCGCGACGGCCGTCCACATCGCCGTCGAACAGCTGCGCGGGCATGTGCACCCCGAAGTAGGTGAGCGTGTGCTTGCCGGCGCCGGCGAGGCTGCCGAGGATCGACGGGTCGGTCAGCGAGTGGCAGTACAGCTCGCCGGGCGGCAGCGTCGGGATCGTGCCGGCCGCCGCCTCGGTGTAGGCGGTCTCCAGCTGGCTGTAGTCCTCGGCGACGTGGAACGTCCCCGCGAAGGCGACCTCCGGGTCAGCGCCCGACTTCAGCCGCGGCAGCCGGTCGAGCAGCAGGTTCACCTTCAGCTGGGAGCCGACGGGCGGCTCGCCGGGCTCCTCGCCGAGCAGGATCTGCAGCACCCAGGGCGCGACGTTCGACAGCACCCAGCGGCACTCGACGTTGTGGGTCAGCTGCCCGTCGTGCCACAGGATGTTCGCGTTCTCGCCGTCGGCCTCGATCCTGCTGACCCCGGCGCCGGTGACGATCTCCGCGCCGGCCTTGCGAGCGGCGTCTGCGAGGGCGTCGGTGACCGCACCCATGCCGCCGACGGGCACCCGCCACTCACCGGTGCCGTTGCCGACCACGTGGTAGAGGAAGCACCGGTTCTGGATCAGCGAGGGGTCGTTCATCGACGTGAACGTGCCGATCAGCGCGTCGGTGGCGACCACGCCGCGGACCGTGTCGTCGCGGAAGCGCTGCTCGATCACCGCACCGAGCGGGTTGGCGACGAGTGCGTCCCACGTGTCGGGCTCGACCAGCTCGCGCATCTCCTTCTCGGTGCGCAGGGGTTCGAGCAGGGTCGGCGCGACGGCCTGGGCGAAGTCGGTGACCTCGGCGTAGAACGCGCGCCAGGCGTCGTACTCCTCGTCGGAGCCGGTCAGCGCCCGGAAGGACTCCGCGGTCAGCTCGGCCTCGGGACGCTCGACGAGCAGGCCGGTGTGCTGCCCGTCGCGCACCACGGGCGTGTAGGAGGCAGTGCGGCGGGAGCGGAGCTCGAGGTCGAGCCCGAGGTCGGTGATGATCTGCTCCGGCAGCAGGCTGACCAGGTAGGAGTAGCGCGACAGGCGGGCGTCCAGCCCGGGGAAGGCCTCGGCGCTGATGGCGGCGCCGCCGGTGTGGGGGAGCCGTTCGAGCACGAGCACGGAGAGACCGGCCTGGGCGAGGTAGGTCGCGGACACGAGCCCGTTGTGGCCCCCGCCGACGATGACGACGTCGTACCTGCTCTGCATGCTCCCTGAAGTCACGGGTGCACGCTACCCCGGACCGAACCACCTCAACCGACCCTGGCAAACTGTTGAATCTTGAACTAAACTTCCTGCATGCCAGCACTCACCGTCGACGACCTCACCGTTCTTCCGCGCATCGCGAGCCCGGGGCTGGGAGACACCGTCCGTCCCGTCGTCCAGGTCACGGAGGCCCCGCGCGGCTTCGAGGGCGAGGGGTTCCCGGTACGCCGGGCGTTCGCCGGCGTGGATCACAGCCTCCTCGACCCGTTCATCCACATGGACCAGATGGGCGAGGTGGAGTACGCCCCCGGCGAGCCCAAGGGCACGCCGTGGCACCCGCACCGCGGCTTCGAGACCGTGACCTACATGATCGACGGTCTTCTCGACCACCAGGACTCCAACGGTGGCGGGGGATCGATCACCGACGGCGACACCCAGTGGATGACCGCCGGCTCCGGGCTGCTGCACATCGAGGCGCCGCCGGAGTGGCTGGTGCAGAAGGGCGGCCTGTTCCACGGCGTCCAGCTGTGGGTGAACCTGCCTCGCGCCCAGAAGATGGCCGCCCCCCGCTACCAGGACCTCCGAGCCGGCCAGGTCGGGCTGGCCACCAGCGCCGACGCCGGTGCACTGGTCCGGGTGATCGCCGGCGAGGTCGCCGGGCAGAAGGGCCCCGGCTCGACGCACACGCCGATGACGATGGTGCACGCCACCCTCGCCCCCACGGCGTCCCTCGACATGCCGTGGGACCCGGAGTTCAACGCGCTGGTCTACGTGCTCAACGGTGAGGGCACCGTCGGCACCGAGCACCGGCCGGTCCGCGCGGGCAACCTTGCGGTCCTCGGCCGCGGCGACTTCGTCAGCCTGGCCGCGAACCGCACCCAGGAGAGCCGCAGCCCGTCGCTGGACGTGCTCGTCCTCGGCGGTCGACCGATCCGCGAGCCGCTCGCCTGGGCCGGCCCGTTCGTGATGAACACCAAGGCCGAGGTGATGCAGGCCTTCGAGGACTTCCAGGCCGGCCGGCTCGGCACGATGCCGGCCGTGCACGGTCTCTGACCCGATCTCGCAGTTAGCCGCTGGGGCCTTGGCGCCAGGCGGCTTGGACGAGGGTGACGAG